>JAZUIX010000168.1:0-17803 GCA_045642445.1 Bacteroidales bacterium
TACGATAACGATACCATAACGATACCATAAGGAAACGATAACGATACCATAACGATGGGAGAATAGAGGGAGAATCTATTACGGAAAGAGGATCCGTCACCAAGAGAGAATGGTGTCTGCCAAAATGGCAGAAAGAGGAGAATGGCACTAATTTTGTAGTAAAAAAATTGTTTAATGTGTAATCAAAAAAACTATATACTATGAACGGCAATCTGAACGTACAAACCGAGAATATCTTTCCGGTGATTAAAAAGTTCCTCTATTCTGACCACGAAATCTTCCTTCGCGAGCTGGTTTCCAACGCTATCGACGCCACTCAAAAGCTGAAAGCCCTTTCGTCGCGTGGCGACCTCAAAGGCGACCTGGGCGACCTGACCGTCGAAGTCGAGCTCAACTCCAAGAAAAAGACCCTCACCATCAAAGACCGCGGCATCGGTATGACCGCCGACGAGGTGGAGAAGTATATCAACCAGATTGCCTTCAGCGGCGCCACCGATTTCTTGGACAAGTACAAAGACGCTCAAGAGAAACTCATCGGCCACTTCGGCCTCGGTTTCTACAGCGCCTTCATGGTGGCCGACAAGGTGGAGATTTACTCAAAGTCGTACCAAGAGGCTCCCGCAATCCATTGGAGCTGCGACGGAAGTCCTGAATTTGAGATGGTTGAAGATGCCAAACATACCGAGCGAGGCACCAACATCGTGCTGCACATTGCCGACGATTGCAAGGAGTTCCTCGACGAACAACAGATTCTGCAACTGCTTCGCAAATACTGCCGCTTCATGCCTGTGGCCATCCGCTTTGGCGAAGAGAGCGTATGGGTGGACAGCGACACTGAGTTTGAAGAAGTTGACGACGGCAACGGCGGCAAGACTCAGAAGCCAAAACGTGTGGAGAAGAAACAGCCCCGCATCATCAACGACACCGACCCCGCATGGAAGAAGAGTCCTGCCAATTTGACCGATGAAGATTATAAGAAGTTCTATCACGAGCTGTATCCGATGAATTTTGAGGATCCGCTGTTCCAGATCCACCTCAACGTCGACTTCCCCTTCAACCTCACCGGCATCCTGTATTTCCCCAAGGTGCGCAAGACCATCGACCCCAACCGCAACAAGATTCAACTGTATTGCAACCAGGTGTTCGTTACCGACAGCGTGGAGGGCGTGGTGCCCGACTACCTGATGCTGCTGCACGGTGTGCTCGATTCGCCCGACATCCCGCTGAACGTGAGCCGCAGCTATCTGCAAAGCGACGGCAACGTGAAGAAGATTTCGAGCCATATCAGCAAAAAGGTGGCCGACAAGTTGGAAGAAATGTTCAAGAACGACCGCAAAGACTTTGAAAACAAGTGGGACGACATCAAGATTTTCGTGGAATACGGCATGCTCACCGAGGAGAAATTCTGCGAACGCGGCATGAAGTTCACCCTCCTCAAGAACACCGAAGGCCAATATTTCAGCCTCGACGACTACCGCGAGAAGATTGCCCCCCTGCAAACCGACAAGGATAAGAACGTGTGCTATCTCTATGCCAACGATATGGAGGAACAGCACGCCTATATTGCCAAAGCAAAGGCCAAGGGCTACGATGTGCTGCTGCTCGACAGCGTGCTCACACCCCATTTTGTCAACCTGCTGGAGCAGAAGAAGGAAAAGAGCCGCTTTGTGCGTGTGGATGCCGACACGGTGGAAAAGCTTATCCCCCACGACGATGCCATCCCCGAAAAGCTAAGCAAAGAGCAGCAGGACCAGCTGAAGCCCATCATCGAAGCCGAGGTGGACAAACAGAAATTCACCGTGCAGATGGAGAGCCTCGAAAGCGACGACCAACCCATGGTGATCACTCAGAGCGAGTTTATGCGCCGCTACAAGGAAATGGCGGCCACCAGCGGCGGCGGTATGGGTTTCTACGGCGATATGCCCGAGAGCTACAACCTCGTGGTGAACGTGAACCACCCACTTATCGAACAGGTGCTCAACGAAGGCGATGCCGACAAGCAGAAACAGCTGGTGCACCAACTCACCGACCTGGCTTTGCTGGCCAACGGATTGCTGAAAGGCGAAGCCCTGACCGAATTTGTCAAACGTAGCGTGAGCATGATCAACTAAAACCATTATATGCGAAACATCATCTTTGACTTTGGCAACGTGCTTGTGCGATGGGAACCCGAACGGGTTTACCTCCCCTACTTTGACAACGACGAAGCAAAATACTGGTATTTTTGGCGGCATGTGTGCGGTCGGCAATGGCGCGACCGCATAGATGCCGGCGAAGACGAGCAGGAGTGCATCCGCGAGCTTCAATCTCAATACCCCGAATATGCCGAACCTATTGCCATGTATTGGGACCGCTGGGACGAGATGCTGCCAGGCGAAGTGCCCGGTATGCGAGAGCTGATACAGCGGCTCAAAGCAAGCGGGAAATATGCCATCTACGGCCTCACCAACTGGTCGATGGAGACATTCCCTCAAGCCAGAGAGCGATTCGAAGTGTTGCAGCAAATTGACAACTATGTGGTGTCGGGCGATGTGAAACTGATCAAACCCGACCCAAGAATTTTCAAACTGCTGCTGGATCGTTTTGGTTTGAAAGCCGAAGATTGCACTTTTGTTGACGACAATCCTGACAACGTGGAAGCCGCCAAGAAACTGGGAATGCAAGGGGTGGTTTTTAAAGGTGTAGAAAGTTTGGATTTTGATGTTTGACCGTCATTCTCTAAGAAAAACAGTATGTGGTTTTAACAAAATTCAACCATCCGAACGAAATATACAAAAAGAGGAGTATCGGCAATTTAACGATATTCCTTTTCCTTTCGAAAATAGATTTTTATATATTTTCTTTGGTTTATTCAAAAAAAGATTGTAACTTTGCAATTTCAATCATATAAAAACGCGCGCTAAAATTATGATGAAAAATTTCTTTTTTTGGTTTGCCAAAAAGTATCGCCACGCAACGGTATCGCGTTGGGCTATAATGGCAATCGACATCTTTACCCTGCTGGTGGCTTTCGCCATCTCAAACCTCTTCCGCCTTCATGGCACAGGTGTCATCATGTGGTCCCAACTGGTTGCACAATTCGTGGCATTTGCCCTGCTATCCACAGTTTGCTACATCGGTATCGGCACACACCGCGGAATCATTCGCCATGCGGGCATGTACGACATTTACAAAATTTTGATTTCAAATGGTATTGTCGTAGTTATTTTAATCGTCTTCAACCTTTTGAACAACAACTACCACATGGTTAACGGTAGTTATACGGCCCCCTATAGCGAAATAATCACCACCTTCGCCTTGCAGGTGCTGTTCATGATTATCGTGCGACTGGGGTTGCAGCGAATCTACAACGACTATGTCCGCAAACGCCGCCCCACTTGCAACGCCATCATCTATGGTGCTGGTGCCGCAGGAGTTATTGCCTACAACGCCTTGATGCAGGACCAGACAAAAGACTACAATGTTGTTGCCTTCATCGACGACGACAAGAAGAAATTCGACACCGCCCTCAACGGCATCCATGTGATGAAATTCAACGACGCCCTCAACCCTAAATTCGTCAAAAAGAACGAAGTCGAGGTGCTCATCATAGCCATTCCCTCGGTGCGTTTGAGCCACAAACAAGCCATCACCACCCGAGGTTTGGATTTGGGTTTGACCGTCAAATGCGTGCCGCATATCAAAAATTGGATCAACGACAGCTTCACCTCCAACCAAATTCAGGACATCAAGATCGAAGACCTCCTGGAGCGCGAAAGCATCAAGCTGGACAACGTCAACATCGTGCGCGAAGTTGTTGACAAAGTGGTCATGGTGACAGGTGCCGCAGGTTCCATCGGCAGCGAGATTTGCCGCCAGCTCATCCAATACAAACCCAGCAAAATCATCATGCTCGACCAAGCCGAGTCGCCCATGTACGACCTGCAATTCGAACTGAAGAGCAACGAGCCATACAAACAGTATGTCGACCGCATGGAGTTTGTAATAGCCAACGTCAAAGACAAACAACGCATGGAGGAAGTTTTCGCCCTCCACAAGCCACAGATTGTCTACCACGCCGCCGCCTACAAGCACGTCCCCTTCATGGAGGAAAACCCCTACGAAGCCATCTTCGTCAACGTGTTCGGCACCAAGAATGTGGCCGACCTCGCAATCAAATACGGCGCACAGAAATTCGTCATGATTTCGACCGACAAAGCCGTGAACCCCACCAATGTGATGGGAGCCACCAAACGTATGGCCGAGATATACATCCAAAGCCGCAGCACCGACCAGACCCACTTCGTCACCACCCGTTTCGGCAACGTGCTGGGTTCCAACGGCAGCGTGATACCCCTGTTCAAAAAACAGCTTGCCTCCGGCGGTCCCCTCACCGTGACGCACAAAGACATCATCCGCTACTTCATGACCATACCCGAGGCCTGCAACCTGGTGTTGGAAGCCGGAGCCATGGGCGAAGGTGGCGACATATTCGTTTTCGATATGGGCAAACCGGTCAAAATCTACGACCTTGCCCGCAAGATGATCCAACTATCAGGCTTAAAAAACATCGAAATCAAAGAAATCGGCCTCCGTCCCGGCGAAAAACTCTACGAAGAGCTCTTGGCCACCAAGGAGAACAACATACCCACCTACCACCCAAAGATTATGCGTGCCGAAGTGCGCAGATATGCTTTGGACGCCATCGACCAGGCTTATGCCGAATTATGGGATTTGATGCCCACATTAGACGGTATGAAACTTGTAGGCAAGATGAAATCCATCGTGCCCGAATTCAAGAGCAACAACAGCATCTACTGCGAGCTGGATAAAAAGGATTGAGCCTTCATTCGTCCCGATTCTTTATATCGCTATCGCTTCGATGTTGCCTCAATGTAGCCTCAATGTAGGTTCGATGTAGGTTCGATGTAGGTTCGATGCAACCTCGCTATATAAGCGAAGGATTAGCGGCTTTGCATCCTGCTTAAAGATACGTTATAGATAGTGCCGTCTTTTAGAATTTGATGCCCTTCTTGACGTTGCAATAATAGAAGAACAAGCCGTAGCAGGCAACCAAAACACACGCTACCACGAGTGTGTAAAGGTTTTTATCGGCCACAAACATATACCCCACATTGATGGCCAACTGCAAGAGGGCATAAAGTGCGGAAACACGCAGATGAGGAATGTGAAGGTTGTTGACCATCGTCTCGTAGAGATGCTCGCGATGAGCCTCCAAGATATTGCGACCCGTGAGGAAGCGTTTGGCTATGGTGAGCAATCCATCGGCCAAAAAGACGATGAAGAAGCAGAGGTAGCTCAGATTTTCGCCATCATCGGGGATGGACACATCCAAACGAATGAGGAGGAAAAGCACAATAAACCCCATCACGATGCTTCCCACATCGCCCGAGAAGCAACGAGCTTTGTTGCGGAAATTGAAGAAGCCAAAAATCAATATGGCAAGCATCACGGTGGCAATAAACTCGATATCGACAAAGTGAGCCACAAAGATGTCCAAATAGCCGAAAGTGCCTATCACCACAAGCGAATAGGCCGCCAACATGCCGTTGATGCCGTCCATGAAGTTGTACACATTGAGCACCCCGACAAAGAAAATCATCAACAGTATCGTCTGCCAAGCGGCAAGTTGGTACACCTCGGCAGAAACCATCAGCACAACGGCACCCACTTGAGCCAACAAACGGAGCCAACTGGGGATATTGCGCAAATCGTCGACATAGCTCACCACAGCCAGCAACGCAGCACCCGCCATGAACATGGGGAAACGCATCTGGTGCGTCAAAAAATAAAACAGCAACGAGGCAAAAAAGATGACTCCCGCCCCCAAAAGAACGGGTTTGGAATGCGAACTACGTTCGTTGGGACGGTCAACGATATTAAACTTCTTTGCGACGAAGAAATAAAGCATTTCTACGGCTATGAGAGCAAGTGTGGCAATTAGATAGTACATAGTTTTATTTGATATTCGAAGAGTGGGAATTGGAGCAACATTGCACCGCATCAGACCTCTTTCAAGTTTCTATTGTTTGTTATTTTTTTGCAAAAATACGACTATTTTTTTATTTCTCGCATTTTTTTTGTATATTTGCAAAATTGAAATTTGTTATTGTAACCACATACGCACACACGTTATTTATTATATAAAAATTAATTATGGAAACGAAGGACGTTAAAATTGCTGTCATTGGATTGGGTTATGTAGGCCTGCCTTTGGCAAGATTGTTCTCCACAAAGTTTAAAACCATCGGCTACGACATGAACAAGGCCCGTGTCGAAGCTTTAATGCAAGGCCATGACGCCACCCTTGAAGTGGCAGACGATTTGCTGCAAGAAGCCATCAACAAACACGGCTTCAAATGCACCGCCAATTTGGACGACATCCGTGAGTGCAACTTCTATGTTGTTGCCGTGCCCACCCCTGTCGACCGCAACAACAATCCCGACCTCACCCCCCTCTACGGAGCCAGCGAGGTGGTGGGAAAAGTGATTGGCAAAGGTGACATCGTGGTGTACGAATCGACCGTCTACCCCGGCGTCACCGAGGACGAATGTCTGCCCGTGGTGGAGAATGTGTCGGGGTTGAAATACAATGTCGATTTCTTTGCCGGATACAGCCCCGAGCGTATCAACCCTGGCGACAAGGTGCATACCGTGGAGAAGATTTTGAAGATTACCTCGGGTTCCACTCCCGAAGTGGCCGAGTTGATCGACCAGGTATACAACACCGTGCTCCTCAACGGCACCCACAAAGCCTCCTGCATCAAAGTGGCCGAAGCCGCCAAGGTTATCGAGAACAGCCAACGCGACATCAACATTGCTTTTGTCAACGAGTTGTCAAAGATTTTCACCCTGATGGGCATCGACACCTACGATGTGTTGGAAGCCGCAGGCACGAAATGGAATTTTATCAAGATGAATCCAGGCCTTGTGGGCGGACATTGCATCTCGGTGGACCCCTACTATCTGGCACAATGCGCACAACGCTTGGGTTACAACCCCGAAATCATCTTGGCGGGACGCCGTATGAACGACGGCATGGGAGCCTACGTTGCCGACCAAACCATCAAACTGATGCTGAAGAAAGGCATACAGGTGCTCGGCTCCAAAATCATCATCATGGGCTTCACCTTTAAAGAAAACTGCCCCGATGTGCGCAACACCCGCGTTATCGACATCTATAGAGCCTTACAGGAATACAATGCAGACATCACCGTTTTCGACCCGTGGGCCTCACCCGAAAGAGTGAAACACGAATACGGCATCGATATCGTGAACGAACTTCCGAAAGACAAATATAGTGCCGCCATCGTTGCCGTTGCTCATCGTCAATTCCGCGAAATGGAGATTGATTTTGACCAACTGCTTGAAAAGAACCATGTCATCTTTGACGTCAAAGCCATCATGCCACGTGAATTGGTGGACGGACGTCTATAATATTCAACATCCTAAACTATGGCAAATTTTGCATTAATCGGCGCAGCCGGATATATCGCCCCCCGACACCTCAAAGCCATTGCCGACACCGGCAACAACCTCATCGCAGCATACGACCGTTTCGACAGCGTGGGTCGTTTGGACAGCTCTTTCCCCGACTGTTCGTTCTTCACCGAGCAAGAGCAATTCGACCGTTTCTGCTCCAAGCAACAGCGCTCCGACAATCCGCTGCAATGGCTCTCTATCTGCACCCCCAACTACACCCACGACGCTTTTATCCGCTATGGCTTACGACTGGGATGCAACGTGATTTGCGAAAAACCTTTGGTGCTGAACCCCTACAATATCGACAACCTGGTTGAATTGGAGAAAGAAACCGGCCACCAAGCCTACACCATTCTTCAACTCCGCCTCCACGACAGCATCGTTGCTTTGAAAAAGAAGATTGACGAAGGTCCCAAGGACAAAGTATACGATGTCGACCTCACCTATATCACCTCGCGTGGCAAATGGTACTATTCGTCGTGGAAGGGCGATGTGCACAAGAGCGGCGGTGTGGCCACCAACATCGGAGTACATTTCTACGATATGCTCCAATGGATTTTCGGCCCCGTGCAGAAGAACATCGTGCATGTGATGTCGCACGACAGAGTGGCAGGTTTTCTCGAACTGAAACAGGCCCGCGTGCGCTATTTCTTGAGCATCAATGCCGCCTGTCTGCCCCCCAATGCCGTGCAAGGCGAGAAAAAGACCTACCGTACAATCATGATTGACGGCGATGAGTTTGAATTCAGCCAAGGGTTCACCGAACTTCACACCAAGAGCTACCAAGAAATTTTGGCCGGACGCGGATTCCGCATCAGCGAAGCACGCAACTGCATACAGATCGTCAGCGACATCCGTCACTCCTCCCCCATCGGATTGAAAGGCGACTATCATCCTTTGGCCAAACTGCCTTTGGCACCCCATCCCTTCGGCTGGGACGACATGAAGTTTTAACACCACGCATCCTCATCACAATGAAAGTCTGCCACGTTACCAGTTTGCACCCCGCCAACGATGTCCGCATCTTTTACAAAGAATGTCTTTCGTTGGCAAAACAACACGAGGTGTATCTGATAGCACCGAATGTGGAAGATGCCGTAAAAGATGGTATCCATGTCTTGGGCGTCAGTTTGCCAGCAGGGCGTCTGAAGCGACCCTTATACCTCAACAGGGTATATCAAAAGGCCATTGAAGCCGATGCCTCCATCTATCATTTTCACGACCCCGAACTGATGCGGCTCGGATTGAAACTGAAACGGAAGGGCAAAACGGTTATCTTCGATTCGCACGAGGATGTGCCCATGCAGCTCCTCACCAAAGAATACCTGCCAAAATGGAGCCGCAATACCATCTCTCATGTTTACGCCTTGATAGAGAAACGACTTCTCGCAAAATACGACGCTCTGGTAACCGTCACCCCCACTATTTTGGAGCGGTTGAAAAAAATCAATCCTAACACCATCATGGTGACCAACTACCCCGACTACCACGAAACCGAGCAACATATCTTTGGCCAGGAGCCTCACTATGCCTGCTTTGCCGGAGGTGTCGACGAGCGTTACATGCACGAGAACATTATTGAGAGTTTACGCTATACCAACGCACGCTATCTTTTGGCCGGACGTTGTTTTATTGATTCTTACTTCAACAAGTTGAAATCAAGCAATATGTGGAGCAGGGTAGATTATCAAGGAGTGCTCTCTCCCGAGAAAGTTCAAAGCCTTTACTCCAAAGCCGACGTAGGGTTGGTGCTGTTGGATTATTCTCCCAATGTAGGCTACCACAAGGGCTCTTTAGGCGTGCTGAAGATGTTTGAGTATATGATGGCCGGCATACCCGTCATCGCTACCGATTTCGAACTTTGGAAAGAAATCATCGAAAGCTACGACTGCGGCATCTGCATCAACCCTCATGACATCAACGCCATCTCCGAAGCCATCAACTATTTTGTCAATAATCCCGACATCGCACGTCAAAAAGGCGAGAACGGCCGCAGAGCCGTCAAAGAAAAATACAACTGGGCCACCCAAGAAACAAACCTCTTCGAATTATATCAAAATTTGGAAGGAAAATTGCGATAGCATATCACACAAAACCAATCATCAATTATCAACATGGAATTTCGCGACTTAAAACAGCAATACCAAGTATTGAAAACCGACATTGACCAAGCCATGACCGATGTGGCAACCTCTGGAGCATTCATCATGGGCAGTCCTGTGAAAGAATTGGAGAAGGAACTGGCCGAATATGTGGGCGTAAAACACTGCCTCACTTGTGCCAATGGTACCGATGCTCTGACCCTTGCCCTCAAGGCGCTGAACATTGGCAAAGGCGATGCTGTTTTTGTGCCCGATTTCACCTTCTTTGCCAGTGCCGAAGTTGTGTCGCTCGAAGGTGCCACCCCAGTTTTTGTTGATGTCGACCCCTATACTTTCAATATCGACTGCAAAAGTTTGGAAGAAGCCATCCATGCGGTTCGCGACGACATGACAATGCGACCCAAAGCCATCATCGCTGTCGACCTTTTCGGCCAACCTGCCGATTTTCCAAACCTCCGCCAAATAGCCAAACGCGAAGGCTTGGTCATCATCGAAGATGGCGCCCAAGGTTTCGGAGGCAGCATCCGCATGCCCAAAGCCGATGGCAATGGTTTCTTCTCCCAACGTGCCTGTAGTTTCGGCGACATCGCCACTACCTCTTTCTTCCCTGCCAAACCATTAGGGTGCTATGGCGACGGAGGTGCCGTTTTCACCAACAACGACGAATGGGCGGCACTCATCGAGTCGTACCGCGTCCACGGCAAAGGCAGCTACAAATACGACAATGTCCGCATCGGTCTCAACTCTCGCCTCGACACCCTCCAGGCAGCCATCTTGCGGGTAAAATTCGAAGCCTTTAAAGACTACGAATTGGCCAATGTGAACAAGTCTGCCGAATACTACGACCAACTCATCCACGGCATGACCCGATTCTCCAAGAAAGAGATTCAAATCGACACCCCCTTCATACCCAACAACTTCACCAGCAGCTGGGCGCAATACACTATCCGCCTCAGCGTTCCTTCGGGCAACGGCACCTTCAACCGCGAAGCTTTGCAAGCAAAGTTAAAAGCCAAAGGAATCCCCACTATGGTGTACTACCCCACCCCGATGAGCCGTCAAACTGCTTTCAAAGACATCCACCGCTTCGTCGAAACCGACAATGCCATGATGCTCTCGCAAAGCGTTCTGTCTCTACCCATGCACCCCTACCTCACTCGCGAAGAGGTCCGCACCGTGGTAGAATCACTCATCAATGCCATATAAGGACTAGTGATTAGTGACTAGTGATTAGGCGACCACAGTTCTCCCTGTCACTATTCACTAATCACCAATCACAATTCACTAATCACAATTCAACTATGAACATCTTGATGATAAGCCACTATGCCGGCGCACCAAAATATGGCATGGAATACCGCTCCTTCTACATGGGTCGTGAATGGGTGCGTATGGGGCATCATGTGACAATTGTGGGTGCCGATTTCTCCCATCTTCGCAAGGTGCAACCCACTGCAGGAAGAGAGACTCTTGAAGGTATCGAATATCTCTGGCTCCCCTCTGTCCACTACGATGGCAATGGTGCCAAACGGGTATTGTCGATGTTCCAATTTGTGCTCCAAGTCTACAAACATCGCAAAGAGCTCATCGGTTTCAACCCCGACATTGTCATTGCCTCCTCCGTCTATACTTTCGACCTCTATCCCTGCCGCCATATTGCTCGCAAGGCGCATGCCAAACTGGTGTACGAAGTACACGACTTGTGGCCCCTCTCCCCCATGATTATCGGTGGTTACAGCCAGTACCACCCATTTATATGGCTCCTGCAGCGAGGTGAAAACTATGCCTACCGCCATTGCGACATGGTTGTTTCCATGCTCGACAAAGCCTACCCCCACATGCAGCGCCACGGGCTCTCTACCGAGCGTTTCTGCTGCATCCCCAATGGTTTCCTACAGGAGGAATGGGACGATACAAATATGTGCAATCTTCCCGAACAGCACCTCCAATTCTTCCAACAACTTACCCATAAGACCATCGTCGGTTTCGCTGGAGGCCACACCCAATCCACCGCCATGCACGTGCTTATTGATGCTGCCGAGGAACTGAAAACACGCAATGATATTGCTTTCGTGCTCGTAGGCGACGGCCCTCAAAAACAGGAATTGATTGCTTCCGCACAAAGCAAAGGCCTCACCAATGTTCACTTTCTCCCCCCCATTCCAAAAAACTGCATCCCCCAACTGCTCTCCAATTTCGACATCTGCTACGCAGGCGGCGTACACAGCATTCTGCACCAATACGGCACTTCGTTCAACAAGATGACCGACTATATGCTCTCCGGCCACCCCATCGTTAATTCTGTCGACGAGCCTGGCAGCCTCATGGAGCGTGTGGGGTGCGGCATACAGGTCGAAGCCGAGAATGTGGCACAGGTGCGTGACGCTATTGCCCAACTTGCCGATATGGACAAATCCGAGCGCGAGGCCATGGGTGCCAAAGGCCGCGACTATGCCCTCGCCCACCTCAACTACACCACTCTCTCCGAGCAATTCCTTCTCGAAACAATGAAGGATAAAAATGAAAAGTAAGTTGCCTCACTCTTTATTTTTAATTCTATATTTTTAATTCTAAATGAAACTTCTCACCATCATAGGGGCCCGTCCTCAGATTATCAAAGCGGCAGCCATCAGTCGTGCCATACGCAATCATTTCTCCGGCACCATCGAAGAGAAAATACTCCACACCGGTCAGCACTACGATGCCAACATGTCGCAGATTTTCTTTGACGAACTCGGCATTCCTCAACCCGACTACAATCTCGGCGTAGGTTCTGGTGCCCATGGCGTTCAGACAGCCAAGATGATTGCGGGCATCGAGGAAATCCTTCTCAGCGACACCTTCGACGGCATCATCCTCTACGGCGACACCAATTCCACTCTTGCTGGTGCCGTCGCTGCATCCAAATTGCACGTCCCTGTGTTCCATATCGAAGCGGGGCTCCGGTCCTTCAATATGACTATGCCCGAGGAACTCAACCGTATTGTCTGCGACCAACTTTCGAGCATCTGCTTCGCCCCTACCCAAACCGCTGTCGACAACCTTCGTCGTGAAGGCTTTTTCGAAAGTCCCGCTACATTTGCCAACAATCGCCACCGCCTCGTATGCAATTGCGGTGACGTGATGTACGACAACAGCATCTATTACGCCTCCTTGGCGCAGCAACGGTGCACCATCCTTCAGCAACTCGACGTTCAACCCAACCAGTTTATCCTTGCCACCGTCCACCGCGACAACAACACCGACGACCCCTCACGTCTCACTGCCATTCTTCAGGCATTGAACGATATCGCCACCCAAAACAATATCCCCGTCATCCTCCCTCTCCATCCTCGCACCAAAGCCAAACTCAACTCCCTCCAATACCAACCCCAGAGTGGCAATCTGCGCATCATCCCACCTGCATCTTTCTTTGAAATCAACCTTTTGGAGCAAAATGCCAAAATGGTAATGACCGATAGTGGCGGTGTGCAAAAAGAGGCTTTCTTCTTCGCCCGTCCCACCATCATTCTCCGACCCGAAACCGAATGGGTCGAGATTGTTGACGCTGGCGCTGGCATCATCGCCGATGCCGACTACAACCGCATCCTCGATGCCTACAACCGCCTTTCCTCGCAAACCGTCCGTTTCCCCGAACTTTTCGGAGACGCCCACGCCGCCGAAAAAATCCTTGAGAAGATTGTGGAATACACACAAGCATAATATCTAAAACTCTTCAACCCACAACCTCATGCAAATTTTTACCGACAACCTTCATCGCATTGCCTACGCCACCGATGCTTCCGCCTATCGCGAGTTGCCTCTCGGCGTGGCTTATCCCAAAAACGAACAAGAAATTGTCGAACTCATAGCCGAGGCACGGCGCCTCCACACTCACCTCATTCCTCGTGCCGGTGGCACCAGCATCGCCGGCCAAGTCGTAGGCAACGGTATCGTGGTAGACATCAGCCGACACTTCAACCACATCCTCAAAGTCGACAAAGCACAGCGTTGGGCGTGGGTTGAGCCAGGTGTGGTGCGCGACGAACTGAACATCTTTCTCAAACCTTTAAGACTCTTTTTCAGTCCTGAGACATCCACCAGCAACCGCTGCTGCATAGGAGGCATGGTGGGCAACAATTCCTGCGGCACCCATTCCCTTATCTACGGCAGCACCCGTCACCACGTCCTCGCCCTCCAAGGGGTTCTCAGCGACGGTTCCCATTTCGACACCTCTCTCCGCAACGACAACCCGTTGTTGAATAAAATATATGCCCAACTCGAGCAGTGGCACGACAACCCCGCCACTCGCCAACTCATCGACAGTTCTTTCCCCGACAAAAGTCTGCGCCGCCGCAGCTGCGGCTACGCTATTGACGAAGCCATCGAAGGCGACAACATAGATCTCTGCAAACTAATCTGCGGCAGCGAGGGCACCCTGTGCTTCATCACCGCCATCAAAATATCTCTCGACCCGCTCCCCCCACAGCAGCAGATGGTGCTCTGCGCCCACTGCGACAGTCTTCCTAAGAGCTACCAGGCCAACCTCGTCGCTCTGCGCCACAACCCCGTGGCCGTGGAGCTGATGGACGGTCAAATCCTCGAGCTTTGCCGCAACAACCACACCCAGGACCGCAACCGTTTTTTTATCCAAGGCGAACCCGCAGCACTCATCATCGCCGAGTTTTATGGCGACAATATGGATCGCGATGCCGATGCTCTTGAACAGGAACTCCTCAGCCAAGGCCTCGCCTACCATTGCAGCCGCGTTTATGGTGGCGACATCAGCCGCGTATGGGCCTTGCGCAAAGCGGGCCTTGGTGTCCTCACCGGCGTCAAAGGCGACAACAAGCCCATCGGTGTCATCGAAGACACTGCCGTGACACCTGAACGCCTGCCCCAATACCTCGACGATTTCCAGCAGATGATGACCCGCCTCGGTCTCAAATGTGTCTATTACGGCCATATCAGTACCGGAGAACTGCACCTCCGCCCCATCCTCGATGTCAAGAAGGCCCACGACCGCCAACTCTTCCGCAAGGTGGCCGAAGAAACCGCCTTGTTGGTCAAAAAACATCACGGCAGCCTCAGTGGCGAACACGGCGATGGCCGTCTGCGTGGCGAGTTTATCCCCCTCCTCTATGGAGAAGAGGTTTATCAGATGATGCGCCAAGTCAAGCAATGCTGGGATCCCGACGGTGTCTTCAATATGAACAAGATTGTCGACGCCCCACCCATGGACCAGTTCCTGCGCTACGACGTCAACCAGCAATACCGCTGCAACGATGCCGACCTTATGTGCAGCATCGAGCAATGCAACGGTGCTGGCGACTGCCGCAAGAGCAACACCATCGGCGGCACCCTCTGTCCCACCTTCAAGGTTTCACGCGACGAGCTTCTCAGCACTCGTGCCCGAGCCAATGTGCTCCGCGAGGTGCTCACCCGCGGCCTCCCCGATGGCGGCAACGACCGTGCGGCCCTCGAAGAGATGCTCTACAGCTGCCTCGCCTGCAAGGGCTGCAAAGGCGAATGTCCCTCAAATGTCGATATGACCCGCATCCGAGCCCAAGTGCTGCAACGTCTCTACGACAAACACGGCACCCCCTTCCGCAGCTGGATGGTGGCCCGCATGGCCATGGTGGAGCGTTTGGGACATCTCGTGCGACCCATCTACAACTATTTCGCCCAAAGCCCTTGGTCTTCCTCCATCATCAAACGCATGGTCTCTTTTGCTCCCGAGCGCAGCATCCCTGCCCTCTCCAAGCGCACCATGCGTCAGCTGGTCCGAAAGAGCACCCGCCGCTCCAAGAAATCCGCAAAACGAGTATACCTCTTCGCCGATGAGTTCACCAACCTCCAAGAGGCCGAACTGGGCGAGACCTTTGCCAAATTACTGACCGTCCTCGGCTACGAGGTTGTCATCCCCAAACATGTCGAGAGTGGCCGTGCCGCCATTTCCAAAGGCTGCCTTCACCTCGCCGCACGCTTCGCTAAGAAGAACGTGCGCCTCTTGGCCGACAAAATTAGCGACGACACCCCCTTGGTAGGCATCGAGCCCAGTTGCATTCTCTCCTTCCGCGACGAATACCCCGACCTGGTTCCCACCCGCATGAAGAATCGGGCTCAACAACTGGCTGCCAACTGTCTCCTCTACGACGAGTTCATCATGCGCGAAGTGGCGCGAGGCAACATCACCGCCGAGGCCTTCCGCAGCGATGCCGTCGAAATTTGGCTCCACGGCCATTGTCACCAAAAAGCCCTCGTAGGCATCGAAAAGACCGCCGCCATGCTCCGCCTACTCCGTGGGTGCCAACTTCACGTCATCCCCAGCAGTTGCTGCGGCATGGCAGGTTCCTTCGGCTACGAAAAAGAGCACTACAAGACCTCCCTGGCCATCGGCGAGATGCTCCTCTTCCCCACACTCCGCAAGGCCGTCGCCAACACCTCCGAGACCCCGACACTCGTATCGGCCCCTGGCACCAGCTGCCGTCAGCAAATCCTCGACGGCACAGGCATCCATGCCGTACACCCCATAGAAATCATGTACCAATTCCTTCAAGACAAATAAATGCAGACAAAACTTGACAAGGCCGCCTATGCCGCCCTCCTTTTCATTCCTGTTGCCATCGTGGCCCACTGGCGGGTAGGCATCATTGCCATCATACTCCTCGCCATCCTCACCA
Organism: Bacteroidales bacterium; assembly: GCA_045642445.1. Lineage (GTDB taxonomy): Bacteria > Bacteroidota > Bacteroidia > Bacteroidales > P3 > Colimorpha. Next base: position 16,247 of record JAZUIX010000168.1, read on the forward strand.
TCGCCCGAATGATAGCCCGCCGCCAATGGGGCAACCCCAGCCTCAGCAAATCGCAAATCGTCTGTCTGTTGACGATGATGCTCTTCTGGCTTCTCTATGTCTTTTCTGCCCTCTACAGCACCAACCACCACGAAGGTTGGAGCAGCGTGTCCACCAAACTGCCCTTCCTCCTGCTGCCCCTCCTGTGCCTCATGGCCGACACCAGCCACCTCACCCGCCAACGCATCAATGCCGTATTCTACACACTCATCGCCGCACTCCTGATCCGTTTTGCCGCATGTCTCGTCGTCGATGTGGTCAAATATCTTGAAGGCACACCCTTCGCACAACTCAAAGACTGGCAGCTCGACCCCCTCGGCCTGCACCACAACTACCTGGCACTCTACATCACCACCGCCTTCGCGTTCATCTACTGCGAATGTCTGCGACTTTGGAGCCAAGCCTCCCGCCGCTGGCGTATCAGCATCCTTGCCGCCACTGCGGCACTCCTCGCCTACCTGCTCATCAGCGCCTCCCGATCGGGCATAGTCATCACCGCCCTCCTCGGCATCCTCATCCTTGTCCATCAGACCTTTTTCCGCCATCGGTGGAAACTCTCGCTCCTCACGGCCCTCATAATCGTAGCACTCACCGCTGGCGCTTACCTCGTCAAACCCGACCTCTTCATCCGTTTCACCTCCATATTTTCCGAGATGGCGGCAGGACGCTTGGGTGAAGACCGTTTTGTGCTCATCCCCTACGGCCTCCAAACCGCCGAAGGCCACTGGCTCCTCGGCCACGGCTCGGGCGACTACATGGACGCCTTGATGCAGACATACGAAAAAAACAACTTCGCCAAAGGACTCGCCAACCACTACGACGCCCACAACCAGTACATCGAAACCCTGTTGGAAACAGGCGTCATCGGACTCGTCATCATGATGCTCATGCTGCTCCTCCCCGCCGTGCTGGCCTTGGTCAAGACCCGCAAACCCGACACCGACCACCTCCGCATCAGCCTCTGCCTCCTCACCTTCGTCCTCATGGCCTCCATCTTCTTTGAGTCCACCCTCGACCGCCAAATGGGCGTACAATTCGTCGCCATAGCCTACTGTCTCCTCGCCCTCAGCTTGCCACCTTCCCACACAAAAGTGAATTGAGATTAAGCTGTTTAGACCCCGTTAGGGGTCAAATATGGTAGCCAGCCATTCCTATAGCTGGTTTACGAGTGGATAGAGTGCCCGCACGCCATCAGGTATGCGATTATCAGAGTTATGGTGCTGTCGCATACCTGACGGCATGCGGATGATGCAACCTTGTAAATACCAGGCACTACGTACCTGGCCACCATATCAAATCCCTAATGGGATTAATTCCGTCAACGCGTTTGTTCTAATATATTTGTAAAAACGGTAGGCATGAAAACAAGTGGTTTTATAAAGGTGGGTTCTATAAATTGATTTCTTGGGATTTCGGAGTGGTTTTCGAGCAGATTGCTGTGCAGAACGAGGAAGCGTAGCGGGCTACGTGACCGAGTGATAAACAGCAAGATGCCGGAAAACGCCCGAAATCGCAGAA
>JAZUIX010000169.1:0-18016 GCA_045642445.1 Bacteroidales bacterium
AGCGAACCATAAGCGAACCATAAGCGAAGAATATCCGAACCATATCCGAGCCATATCTGCGGCTATATTTTAATATGTTTTAACATATTTGTTAAATCGCTCGGCATGAAAATTGAAATGTGATTTTAGAGCGTCCCCTCGGGGTAATTCGTTTCATACCGGAATGCAGTTCTTAACTCTTAATTCTTAACTCTTAACTAATCAAGGGCTGCCGCCGCCTTCGTTTTCGTTTATGGTTTACGTTTCGTAACACAGGTAATTCGTTTCATACCGGAATGCAGTTCTTAACTCTTAATTCTTAACTCTTAACTAATCAAGGGCTGCTGCCGCCTTCGTTTTCGTTTATGGTTTTTGTTTCGTAACACAGGTAATTTGTTTCATACCGGAATGCAGTTTTTAACTCTTAATTCTTAACTCTTAACTAATCAAGGGCTGCCGCCCTAATAATTCTCAATTCTCAATTTTCAATTCTCAATTTTTATACAATCACAAGTCACCATCCCACACAATATTTTTTTAAAAGTCGCGTTATTTGGGTGAATAATATTTTTAAACTGATGCGAACTCTTATTTTTGCCACGAATAACAAACACAAGCTGCACGAAGTTTCGACGCTTCTGGAAGGGGTGGTCGAGATAAAAAGTCTTGAAGAGATGGGCCTGGCTGGCGACATCCCCGAGACGGCAGACACGCTGCAGGGCAATGCGTTGCAGAAGGCCCAGTGGGTTTGGGAACGCACCCACACCGACTGCTTTGCCGACGATACGGGCCTCGAAGTGGAGGCTCTGGACGGTGCCCCAGGGGTATACAGCGCACGCTATGCCGGCGAACATTGTTCGTTTGACGACAATATAAACAAACTGCTCGACGCCCTGCAAGGCTCCACCAACCGCAAGGCCGATTTCCGCACGGTGATATGCCTCATCGAAGGCCGCGGAGAGACAGAGGCCCCCAAGGTGAGCTATTTCGAAGGACGTGTGGACGGGAACATCCTCACCGAACGCTACGGCCAAGAGGGTTTCGGCTACGACCCCATCTTTATGCCCGACCGCTTCGCGGTGAGTTTTGCCGAGATGCCCCTGGAGGTGAAGAACCAGATCAGCCACCGAGGCCTGGCAGTGAAGAAACTTGTTGAATACCTCAAATAACCCCTCACCTTGGAATACATAGACGTATATCCTCATCAGCTTACCCAAACGATGTCGGAGCAGAGCTCCTACATCTTGGTGCTGGAAGCCCCGACCGAGCACAAGCAGGTGCCCATACTCATTGGCGAGAGCGAGGCCCAAGCCATCATCATGGCCGTGGAGCAACGCAAGGCCCGTCGTCCGTTGACGCACAATCTGCTGTGCAACATTATGGAGGAATTTATGCTCACCCTCAAAGAGGTATACATCGAACGCTTCGAGGAGGGCATATTCTACTCCAACCTCAAGATGAGCGACGGTTTTTCGGACAAGCTGATCGACAGCCGCACAAGCGACGCCATTGTGCTGGCTTTGTTGCAACAAGCCCCCGTGAAGATGCGTCGCTCGGTGTTTGAAGAGACCTATATGGAGCCCGGCGCCCTCTCGGACAACCTGCCCAACAACAAAGCCCCCGAAGAGCGGCAGAAACAGTCGCTCCAAGAGCTTGAAGAACTCCTGCGGCAATGTGAGGAAAACGAGGATTATGAACAGGCCGCCGAAATTATGAAAAAGATAAACAAACTGAAGAAATGAAAAAAATAGTCCCCATCATCGCCCTTCTTTTCGCCTTCGCGACCCACGCCCAGACAACGGTGCGCACCCCTATCGACAGTCTTGCCAAGGCCATCCAAAACAGCCTACCTTATCACGACTCTATAGGGCGTTTTACCATCACAAGTTTTTCGCACAACCCCGAATACCTCTATATCCAGCTTATGCTGAGGGCCGAGCCCGATTTCGACACCCCCATCGACTCGTGCGAGGTGGTGCTCGCCCGTCTGTTTCACGACACCGACAAGTGGGATTTGCGCGACTTGCTGCCCGCCGATTACTCGCTACGTTTCAACATTTTTATGCCCAAACCCGCCACGGGGAAATATGTCGAGGGCACGGTGGGAGGCGCCTACAGTTTCAGCAACCACGAGCTCCACATGTTCGTGGCCAACCTGGAAGGCAAGGATTGCCGCGACACGATAGCCACCATCGCCCGTCAGATGAACGACTCGCTGCCTCATGCCACCGCTCAAGGCGAGGTGTGGAAAGAGTGCCGTTTTGAGCATAAGGAAAACCAACATCTGTGGGTGTATACATACGAATACGAGGCCGAAGCGTGGCCAGAAATTAAAGATTACCTCACCGACAACGAGGAACAAGTGCGACAAAACCACGTCTTCCCCTTCCTCAAATATTGGCACAAGGTGATCCGCAACATGGTTTGCGGCAACGTGACATTGAGTTACGCTTTTTGCCCAAAGGGAGGCGACGAGGTGGTGTACGTAAACATCGAGCCCTGGATGTGGGAGGTATACGCCAAAAAAGCCGGCATAGAGCTGAAGTTGTAAAACACCCCCCTATACATTATCGACGTTATTTGAAAACCAATTTATTGAAAACTATTAATATTATTCAAGTATGAAATTAAAAAGTATTCTCTTTGTCGCATCACTGTTGCTGGCTTCCCTCGCGGTTGAGGCCAAGACTTATCATTTTGAAATCAAGCCCTTGGACACCAAGAAAAACTGCCTTACCGAGTCCGATTCGCTGGCATTTTTGGCCTGTCCCATCTTCAAAGGGGGCAAGATAGAGTATTACCCCGGCGGTTTCCGCGCCATGGTGGCCGACTTCAACTCGGACAAAGCTGTGGAGAAATCCCTTGAGGACATGAAGACCTATTTTGCCGAGAATCCCTTAGAGGGCGAATACAAAATCACAGCAGGCGACAAGCAAGCCAAGCGACTCGTGGGTTGTGCCGTCACCCTGCTGCACGACACGCCCCAACATAAAGCCGCTGCAAACGAAGCCAAGAGTTGGGGCAAGGCGCTGATCTTTGCCTTACTGACGGTGATCTTCGGCTTTGGCGCCCTGTACCTGTTCAGCGTGAAGAAGGTCAAGGGCCTTGCCCGCATCGGCGGTGTGGCCTTAGGTCTGCTGGCACTGGTGTTCGGCATCCTGGCAGTAATAGCCATTGCGGCATTGGCGTTCAAATACATCTGCATCATCCTCGGAGCCGTCCTGGCAGTCGGCATCCTCCTGGGGTCATTAAACATCGTAGGAGGCTCGAAAAACAAAAAATCGGGCAAGTCAAGCATTTTCGAACCCGACAAGGTCAAAGGATGGACCGTCGGAGGCACAACATACGTGGATGGCCAAGCGGCCCGAGAAGCAGCAGAACGCACCGGATCAAAGATGACCTACAACGGCTGAGGTCAAGCACATGGAATGCTTCGCCCAACGTGAATATCCGTGAATGACCGCCAACTTTCGTAAAAATATTTTTCGGAATTCGCGGATATTTTCGGATATTCTCGTTTGAAAAGAATGCTTCGCCTAACGTGAATATCCGTGAATAACCGCCAACTTTCGTAAAAATATTTTTCGGAATTCGCGGATATTTTCGGATATTCTCGTTTGAGAAGAATGCTTCGCCTAACGTGAATATCCATAAATGACCGCCAACTTTCGTAAAAATAATTTTGGGGCATTGTGCTTCGCATCCCTTCGGGACTCCCATTCGGTCGCGACCACGCTTCGCTAGTTCGCGGATATTCTCGGTTATTCTCGTTAGAAAAGGATGCTTCGCCTAACGTGAATGACCACAAATGACCGCCAACTTTCGTAAAAATGATTTTCGGAATTCGCGGATATTTTCGGATATTCTCGTTTGAAAAGAATGCTTCGCCTAACGTGAATGGCCACAAATGACCGCCAACTTTCGTAAAAATAATTTTTTGGCATTGTGCTTCGCATCCCTTCGGGACTCCCATTCGGTCGCGACCACGCTTCGCTAGTTCACGGATATTCTCGGTTATTCTTCGTCACTTTTCAGCAAGTCATAGTAGCGAACATGAGGAAACAGTTGTTTGAGCAATGTCGTCTTTCCAGTTTGACGAGCCCCAAAAAAAGAAAACACTCTCATTTTGAGCATCTTCAAGTTTAAAAAACCTTAATATCATAAACCACTACTTTAATTTATCCGAATATTTTAAAGTTTCAGTTTGCAAAAATACAACTTTTTTTGGATTACGTCATAAAAAAAATAGATGATTTACATAAATACGGGAAACAGGACACCCTTCTTCCTGCGTGGAAGTGAAAACTCGAATGGCTACAACCGGGGTGGTGCTTCCGCTAAATACACGTCTGAAGAGCCACCCATGACACTGACAGATAGCAACCATATATAGTTCTATAGACAGGGCTACACCCCGGGTGAGAGTATCATAAAAGATGGTTCACCGCCTGTTCGATACCTTCTTCATCAACCGATGTTGTGACATAATCGACATGGGATTTCACCTCGTCGGAGGCATTACCCATAGCCACACCGATACCGCAGTATTCGAGCATCTCAATATCGTTGCCCCCATCACCAAAACCTATACACTCCTCCCGCTTCAATCCAAAATGGTGCAGCAAACTCTCAATACCCACCGCCTTGCTGTTTTGACTATTTATCAAATCGCTAAACTGAGGGTGCCACCGAGGTAGGCGACAATGGGGCAGCATCTCCAACACCTGGGCATCTTGGTCGGCTGTCATCACTGCGATAATCTGGTAGGTCTCTCGGCCAAACATCTGGTCGATGTCCAACAGTGGTGGCATCTCAAACTCGAGCTGGTCGCGGATAGCCAAACCAACAGGATTGGTGAGGGTGTTGACGAACATGTGGTGCTCGGTGAATATCATGGTGCACAAATCCTTATCCTTGGCATATTGGAGCCAACGATCGGTCTCCTCTTGAGGTATGGGATTTTTAAGCAACACCTTGTCGCCCACAAAACAATACCCCCCGTTCATGGTGACATAGCCATCGAATTGCAGGGGCATCTCGGGAATAAGCACCTGGGGCCGCCCCGAAGCTATGAACGTGCGGATACCCATGGCATGGAGTTTGTCGAAAGCCCGTATTGTGCCTTGCGACACTTTATGGGTTTGAAAGCTCAGCAGGGTACCATCTATGTCAAAAAATGCAGCCTTAATCATTCCGCCAAAAGCATACGCTCAATCAAACCCGACATTTTCTCAGCCGCTTTGTTGGCCTCGCGAACCACATCGGCACCACTATTCAAGCAGTCTTCGCCAAGGTCGGCAGATTGATTGGTAACGATGCTCATGCCAAAGATTTCCATGCCGCAATGACGTGCCACAATGACCTCGGGAACAGTTGACATACCCACAACGTCACCCCCCATGGCGGCATACATGCGATATTCGGCGGGAGTTTCGTAGGTGGGACCTGTCTCGGCCACATAGACACCTTGCTGCAAGGTGAGGCCCATGTTAGCGGCCTCTTGCAGAGCCACCTTGCGCAAACGACGGCTATACACAGTGGTCATATCGGGAAAACGCTCACCAAACTCTTCAAGATTGGGACCAATCAACGGATTGGGCATAAAACTGATATGGTCGGTAATAATCATCATATCCCCCACGCGGAACTTGGGGTTCATAGCTCCCGCAGCGTTGCTGACAAAGAGGGTCTTCACGCCAAGTTTGGCCATGACACGCACGGGCAGGGTGACCTCCTGCATGGTGTAGCCCTCATAGTAATGGAAACGGCCCTGCATGGCCATCACCCTGCGGCCTCCGAGGGTGCCCACAATAAGGTTGCCCTTGTGCCCTTGTGCCGTGGAACGCTTGAAATTGGGTATCTCACTATAAGGTATAACGGTTTGATTGGCGATACGGTCGGCCAAGAGCCCAAGACCACTGCCAAGGATGATGGCTATCGTGGGCATCTCCTGCCCTGCCAAAATGTTCTTGATATAATTTGCAGCTTCGTTAATTTTATCTATAAGTTCCATGAATTTATGATTTATGAATTAATTTACGAGTATGGCGGGAACCGCTTTTAACTTTCATGTTTAATATAGCAGGTTGAAGATGTCGGCGAGCACCTGCTGGTCCTGAGGGGGCAGATTGCCGGGAATTGCGGGCGACTGATGTGTTGATGCACCTGTCAATAGTTTTCGAGCCGTTTCGATGATGTCGAGGTTTAATCCGTCGGTGGCAATATCCACTGCTGTGATTGTCGCAGAAGACTCATCAACAGTGACTGCCACCTCCACGTCGCCCCATTCAAATTGAGCCGTGTGTTGCGCCTGGAAAGTACGCCAATGACCATACTTCCATTCAGGGCTGGCAAATTCTGCATACAATTGCTGCACCTCGGATTTTTGGGAAATGGCGTCGAAATCCAATGTCTGCAAAGGGCCACCATATTCCGCTTCAAAAGCGCTGATAAGGTGCGGAATGATGTTTTGAGCGGTAATATCGTCGCGCAACTCAGAGAGATTCACCACCCTGCTCTGAACCGAAGCCACACCATGTTTCTGCAACTTGGCGGGTTTGACCTTGAGGTAGCGCTGGAGTTGTTCGACATCGGTGCGGATTAGAATTGTACCATGATGAAGGCGCTGGAATTTGCCTTTGGAGAAAGCGTTACCAGAAAACTTGCGTCCCTGGCAGAGCACATCGTTACGACCGCTCACCTCGGTGGGCAAACCATATTGTGCCACCGCTTTTTGGAGTACCGCAAACTGACGTGATTGGTCGTATATCTCGTAGGGGACAATGAACGAGAAATTCAAGTTTCCCAAATCGTGATACACGGCCCCTCCTCCCGTGCGACGACGCATAACAAAGCCGTCATCCTCCTCGAGGAGCGACACATTACATTCGGCGTAAGGGTTCTGATTTTGACCTATGACCACCGTGCGGCGGTTCTGCCAAAGATACATCGTGATGTCGCCATCCGAAGGTTTGGACAAAAGATAATTCTCAACAGCAATATTGAGATAGGGATTTGACTGATTGCTGATAATAATGCGTGGCATTACTTTATGAATCTATCGAGATTGGTACTTATAGAAATAAAGTTGGGCGCCTGGGTGAGATGGTAGTTGTTGCGCGAATAGCAGAACTCGAAACCTTTGGCACGGATGCCTATACCGAAAGAAAAGCCCGAGAGATTGAAAACATCGGCGGCTTTCATTTCCACCATCTGGCGATAACTGTAACCCATGCGGAGGAATACAGAACTCTTGATATTGACTTCGAGACCGAAATTGACATGTCGCCCGAGATTATCAGCCACTTTGCCGAAGGCCGAATATTTTTCCGACACTTCGCCCGTAAAGGGATCCGTGGTTGTTGAAGGGTTCAAGGGGTCTTCATAACGAAGGTTCCAAGTCTGTAGTTCGTTGAGCGCGAAAAAGAAACGGAATGGCGCATCTTGAAACTTATATGAGCCCGAAAGAGACAATTCAAAAGGCAACTTCTCCGAGGTGCCATCAAAGGTGAAGAGTTGTGCTCCAATATTGCGACCCATAGCGGTGATGGCGAAACGGCCATTGTCAGAAAAATAGGAAGCCGCCAAATCGAAGCCCAAAGCAAGGGCCGTATACGACTCATAGTGTGAGAGGATGGGCTTCATGTTGGCTCCGATGGTCACATTGTCGTCGATAGCTCGCCCCCATCCTATAGTGAAGACATAATCGGCTGCCGAGAATGAACCTGTAGGTTGTTCATTCTCATCATAGCCATCAAAACGGCCATAATTGCCAAATTGAAGCCCGAAGGCAAAGGCACCGAGCTTTTTGAAATCATGACTATAAGCCACTGAGCCAAAATTCGCTCCCGAGAAGACATTCACAAAGCCCACACTCATCTGGTTGTTAAGATTCCCAGAAATGAGTGAGGGATTATTGAGGGCGACATTCAAATCGTCGTCAACTACGGAAACGAAATCAAAACCAAATCCGGCTGTGCGTGCCGAGAAAGGCATATCAAGCACCGCAAGGGTAGAAAGACCCGCCACTTGGGCACGCACAACCGAAAAGGTTACAAGAATCAATATGAAGGCACAAGCCTTTTTCAAAACTTATTTGTTCTTCTTGTTGCGTTCGTGGCGCATGAGGTGACTGGGTTCGAGAGCCATGCGGTCGGTCTCAAGCAGCGAAGCCACACCCTCGTCGATACGGCGTTTAGCCTCACAGGCCTCGCAATGACAATCCTCGTGATATTCGCGCGGTTCGGTGTAGGTGGTGATAACACCTTCGAAGTTGCGGAGGATGACCTTGTTGGGGCTCTGAGAAATGACGTAGTTGGGCATCACGGGAGTCTTGCCGCCACCGCCAGGAGCGTCGACCACGAAAGTGGGAACAGCGTAGCCAGAGGTATGGCCGCGGAGAGCTTCGATAATCTCGATACCCTTGCTGACAGGGGTACGGAAATGCTCAAGACCCATGGAGAGGTCGCACTGGTAAATATAGTACGGACGCACGCGATTACGCACCAGTTCGTGCATGAGTTTCTTCATCACATGGACGCAGTCGTTGACACCGCGCAGCAACACGGTTTGGTTACCCAAAGGAATACCTGCATTGGCCAGTTTTGCAAGGGCGGCTTCGGCCTCAGGAGTCATCTCATTGGGGTGATTGAAATGGGTGTTGAGCCAAATGGGATGGTATTTCTTCAACATGTTGCAGAGGTCGTCGGTGATACGCTGGGGGCACACAACAGGGGTACGGCTACCCAAGCGGACGATTTCAACATGTTTGATTTTGCGCAAGCGAGAGATGATGTATTCCAACTTTTGGTCGCTGACCATGAGGGCGTCACCACCAGAGAGGAGAACGTCGCGGACACACTCGGTCTTCTCGATGTATTCGAGGCACTTCTCGATGCGGTCGTTGGGGGACTCATCATCCTTCTGACCTGCGAAACGGCGACGGGTGCAGTGGCGGCAGTACATGGAGCACATGTCGGTGATGAGGAAGAGCACACGATCCGGATAACGGTGAGTCAAACCAGGAGCAGGAGAGTCTTCATCCTCGTGCAGAGGGTCGTTGAGGTCGGCGGGAGCGATGTTGCACTCAGGACCGGAGGGGATTGCCTGACGACGAATGGGGTCGTAAGGGTCGTTGGGGTCAATCAAACTCAGATAATAAGGAGTGATGGCCATGCGGAATTTTGCCAAAGCCTTCTTAATGCCATCAGCCTCTTCGTCGGTGAAGGTGAAATACTTGCTCAGCTCTTCGTAAGTCTCGATACGATGAGCAACCTGCCAAGTCCAGTCGTTCCACTGCTCGTCAGTAACTTGCGGGAACAGTTCTTTTCTGCGATTAACTTTCATGTTATGTTGTTTTATTATTTTTATATCAAATTGAACCGGATGGGGAATCACTCCCCCATCCGATTGTGTGAGAATTAAGCATATAATTCTTCGAAAATTTTGCGCAGCTTGGGGCTCTCGCGGAGTTCCTGCAGAGTGAACTCGGCGTGGCCTTTGGTGTAACCATTGCCCATGATCATGTTCACATCGCTTCCGATACCTTCGGCACCGAGAGAAGCCTTGGTGAAACTGGTGGCCATGGAGAAGAAATAGACGATACCGTCGTCCTTGGTGCAGAGCACAGCGGTCATTTCCTGGTCGGGAACATTGACGCAGTTGATGGTGACGTCGGCCATCTTGCCGTTGGTGAGGCGCTCAACGAGTTCGTACACCTGGACAGGGGTCATGCCGGCAGCGCTTTCAACGATGTCGCAGAAACCGAGGTCCTTGATACGCTGGGTGGATTTGGGGCTGTTGGCGATACCGATAACCTTACCGGTGACACCGACGCGCTTTTTGGCCTCATAGCAGCAGAGCATACCGCTCTTGCCACCAGCGCCGAGGATAACAACGGTCTGGCCATACTGGCAGAGTTTTGCTGTCTGTGCGGGAGCACCAGCCACGTCCAAAGCGGAGAGGGCGAGTTTCTCGGGCATATCGGTAGGAATCTTGGCATAGATACCGCTCTCGAAGAGGATAGCCTTACCCTTGATGTCGACCTGGTCAACTTCGGGACGGATAGCGAGGATCTCATCGATGCGGAGAGGAGTCAGAGAGAGGCTGACGAGGGTAGCGATACGGTCGCCCTCTTTGAGGTCGATTTTGCCCTTCAAAGCGTCACCAATCTTCTCAACTTTACCGAGGAGCATACCGCCAGAACCGGTACGACGGTTACGATGCTTACCTTGGAGCTCAACATTGAGGAACATTTCCTTCTTGACCTCTTCCATGATTTTTTCCTGAGAAGCACCTTCACCTGCCTGCTGTTTGGCATAGTTGTGGATATCGGTGAAAGAAGCGGAGTCGATGTTCAAAGTCTGCACGTCGATGAGGATTTCATTGTCGTACAAAACATCCATGTTGTTGTCCAACTTGTTTGCGGGTTGAGGCAGAACGCCCTTGGGCTCGATAACACGGTGAGTACCGTACTTATTACCTTTTGGTTGCATAATAAATAATTTATTTAATTGATTATTAATATTATATTATTTAACAGTGCATATTTTAAGCATACAAAGATACTATTTTTTTTTGACATACAGAAAAAAAGAAACCCACAAAATTCTCTTGTGGGTTCTTTTTTAAGTGCTTCGGACTTCAAAACACTCTTAGAATATCAGCAAAATACCGAGTATTCTAACGATATGAAAGTCCTACTATCTTGTAGTAATAACCAAATATTTGGTATATTTCCAGAATTGGGCGGGATCGGTGATGCGGAGGTATGCAGCCACACTCTTGTCGGTGTCGTCCATAACAATCTCATAGCTGTTGGCGGGGTGCTTGGAAACAACCTGCGGTTTCTTCTGATGGATGGGGACGATGTTGGTCTTGGTGCGGTCGATAGTGGTGAAGTACTCGGTGGTCATCTCTGCATTGATCGACTGTTTCTTGCCAAGGCCGATGAATCCGCCAGTCATGTTCACAATGCCCTTTTCTTTCAACTCGGACAAGCTGCCCACGAGGAAGTAAGCCTTGTTGGCTTCAGCTGTCTGATGGGCGATAGTCTCGTCTTTCTGACGGTTCGAAGAGGTGAGGTCGCTGACATTCTGGGTCAGGTCGGTCACATTCTTGTTCAGGTTGGCGATGGTGACCTTGCTGGTTTCAAGTTCGGCGGTGAGGCTGCTGATCTGGGCCTCCTGCGAAGCCACACGTTCCTCCAGTTTGGTGACGAACTCTTGCAGTTCGGCATTTTTCTTGCCCAAGGTGCCGAGTTTGGCGTTCAACTGGGCCAGTTTTTCTTTGTTGGCCTGAAGCATCTCTTCGATACCAGCCACCTGCGAGGTAATCTGGCTCTTGATATTGCTGTTGCCTTCCAGCGAGCTTTTCTTCAGATCCTGCACTTGGCTGTACTTGGCCGAGACCTGCGAGAGATTCTCTTCGATTTGGTTCAAAGTCTCAAAAAGGCTGCTCATTTCTTCGTCCTGCGAACTGACCACAGCCTGCAAAGAGTCGCGTTCTTTCTGAACCTGGTCTAATTCTCTCGAATTACACGAGGCAAACAACAAAGCCGCTGCTGCCAAAGAACAAAAAATAGAAGTTGTTTTCATGTTCAAATATTTTTAGTTTCTAATTTTGATATATTTACACTTTTTCTGATTAAATATAACGCAAAAGAAAAAATAATATTGTGTGGAATTGTATTAAAAATTTAACAAAAGGGAGCAGATCCTACTCAATTCTCAACCTTCCTCCCGCCGTGGTGGCTCTGAACTCCGGTGCATACAGGCATTGCATCACTGCCGGAGCCGTGGTGAAGGTGCCCGAATTGGTGACATACAGGTCGTACTCCACTACATACTTGCCCTTTTCCAATCTGTTGATGAAGAAACTCGTCGAAGCATCATACACAGCCACATAATAGCTCAACCCATCGTTCCAACTCCACCCCGAAGCGGTGTTCACCGGCTCCATACTCGAGGCCCTGCCGTCTTTCAATTGCAGGTATTCCAAATTACGGTCACAATCCACCAGTATGCGCACCTTCACTCGGTCACCCACCTTCAGCGTCTTATTCTCCACTGTTGTGAGAGTACCGTCGTTGTTTACAATATAATATTGTTTCTGCAATTTCACCCCCATCTCCGAAGCAGGCACTTTGTCCATATCTTCGAAATACTGGTAGTACGCCGCACCCCAAGCAATACCGTCAGTCACCTTCTTGATGACTATCTCGTCCTTGCCCTGGACAATCTCCTGCGTGAGCCCTGTCAGTTCTTCGCCCGTCCAACTCTTCACCACATATCCCGTGCCTGCCATTGAAGCCTCTTCCACTCGCTGTCCTGCCACCATTATTTCTGCCTGAGCGGTGTCCAAACGTGCATGAGTAGTGCCTACCAGCAAGGCTGTGATGGCATCCACGGTGGCAATATCTGAGGTCCAACTGGTGGTCTGTTTTTGTTTGAGCAGCCATTGCTGCATCTTCCCTATGCTTTCCTTGTCGTCGGGCGTAACCTCGGCAAAAGCCTCTATCAGCAACGCCTGTGTCTCAATAGGTCGCTGGTACCACCAATAGCTCGACACATTGTCGCGCCAATACATCCCCATCTCGTCGCTATACAAGGCGCACTCTTTGAGGGTCCGCACTATGTCGCGCGCCTGTTTTGTGTCGCCGTGGCGTTGGAACACCAGGGCCAGCATCGCACGGCTGTACAATCCCTGATAGGAGGTGTAATGTTTCAGCGCGTTGCTGTAGAAAAAGTCGTAGGCGACCTTGTGATTCTTCGCAAAATTCACCTTGGGGTAGAAGCTGCGCATATAGAGGTAGTCCAAATTCACTGGATCAAAAAGGGTGGTGTATTTTTTCAAGCGCACATAGTAGTCATAATAATCAGCATCCACATACCTGAGAGCCTTGCCCAATTCCTTGTTCCAAACCTTCTCGCCCGTGAAGTGCTCCATGCGTCCGAAAGTTTCGAGCACATACTGAGTGGTCCACACGTTGGCCACCTTGTCGCCAGGCATCCAACTCCAGCCTCCGTCTCGACGTTGTTCTTCAAACAATTTCTTGCCTTTTTCCTGCAACGATTGTTTCAATCCTTCGGCATCGAAATAGTTGGCCATGCGGTGCATACGTTCAGCCTCGTTGTTTCCGTCTCTCAGCCACGGCGTTTCCGAAAGCACTATCTGCTTCACATCGGCGTTTTTCTCCAATTGCGACACCAGTGCGTTGTTCGAATCTTTCTCCCATGCTGCAAAAACAGATTGTATCTCGGGATTGTCGTGCACCAGTTTTGCCGCCAAGGTGTTGACATAAATAGTATTGGCCAGATAACTGTTCGAGGGGTTTTCTTTATCCTGCATGTAGGGCATGGCTTGCACGGCATACCACACAGGATTGGGGGTGAACTCTACCTTTAACAGATGCGGCTCGTGGGTGGCGGAGGTGCCGAGCGTCTGGGTGATGGGACCCAGCGAATAGCGCTTCTCCCCTGCCCCGTTCATATACATCGACTGCGACACAGTCACCAGTTCTCTGTTCGTCAGTACTGGCAGGGGTCCCTGTTCGCCGTCACTACAAGTTTCGCTTTGGGCAACTATCTTGTAGGTGGCCATAAACACCTCCTGCGGCACCGCTATGCGGAAACTCACAGCAGCGGTGCTTTGTGCCTCCATCTGCAATTGCTGGGGTGTATATGCACCCACCGCTTTGCCCGTGGCGGCATCGGTCAGTTCAAAAGTCACCTTCACCAGCTGCTCTTTCTCAGACATGTTCGACACTTTGACCAGGAAATCCAGCGTATCGCCTTGTCGGAGGAATCGCGGCACATTGGGTTGCACCATCAGCTCCTTCCGTGTGACGAGGCCGTTCCTCAGCTGGCCCACTTTCAGGTCCTGCGTATATGCCACACCCAGCACATTCCACTTGGTGAGCAGTTCCGGCACCGTGAAGGTGTACTCCACCGTACCATCCTCTTTCGTCTCCAACATCGGGGCAAAAAATGCCAAGGTGTTGAGATTGGTGCGCAACTGTGGCAACACGTTCTGCCGTTCCTCTTTCACCTCTGGTAGTACTAACGCGCTCTCTTCTGCAATCATAACATCATTATCGACTATTGCAAGGTCTGTCACCACAGCCTTCTCTTCTACCACAGCTTTCGGCATCACCGCCCCCATACGCTTAGCGGCATTAGTCACCATGCCATCTTCGCCCCTCGCAGAAGCCGCATAACCAACACCTCCCACCGTCGCTATAATATTTCCTGTCATCCCTGTCGTCAACACCCATTCAAACGGATACGGACCCGTGTAGTTCTTTCGGGTTATTTCTTTTTGAAAATCTTGCAAATAAGCATTTTGAACTTGACTATTAGAGAAGTAATGCTCAACATCATTCCTCACCCAAGGAGCGAAACGCCAATTCAAGGTGCCGTAGTTGTCGAGGGCAGCATCGTACATGGTGAGCATCAACGCCGCTGTGGCGGGGGTACCTGTCTGCTTATTCCGCACTGCAAGGCGCCATGTCTCTTTTTCGCCAGGTTCCAATCGGTCGCGGAACGACTCAAAACGCACCTCTAATTGTTTATGGCTGTAGGGTACTTCCGCATGAAGGTGTTTCGACACCCCAATGCCATCCTTTACCGCCATCACATTCACCGAGATGCCTCCCAAACACTCCTCACCTACAGGTATCTTCACCACTTTCTGTTCCTTCGACAGCCGCATCTGCTGCCGCGAAATAACCCGTTCCCCTGCCGAGACAACGTATGTCACCGTCACATCTTCATATCGCGTGCCTATTCCGACCAACATAGTGCTGCCTAATTCGTACTGCAAGTTCCCGTCTTTCTCGCCCACCACACTCAGCAAGTTCGGGCTCTGCACATGGGCGTCCTTCAGCCCGTTCAATGAGATATGGCTCACCGCCTCCACCTTCTCGCCTGTGGTGCTGTCGGTAGTGGTGAAGGTCAGCCGATACACCCCCGATCCCAATCGAGGCATTACCACTTTGTTGCCCCCTTCCGCTTTGGCTTGTACTAAAGTGGAATAAACTTTGCGCTCCACAACCCACTCTTCCGGCTCCAATTCCGACAAATCGTAAGCTATCAACGGAAAACGTTTTTCAAACTCCTGCCGCGTCAAAGGTTGCAGGACCGACTTGCTCTGCATCGGATGTCCCAGATGCGGAGTGGCTGGAGACACCAGTTTCTCCACCGTCACCGATACCTCGCCCGCCAAATCATCGCCGTCGAGGTTCGTATATTTAAACGGCACCTCTTCCAGTTCCGTCATCGTACCACTCTGCACCACTATTCCTCCATGCTCGTAACCCACTCTAAGAGTGTATTGCTGCGAATGGGTCTCGCCGTTCACATCGCTTACATCCACCGAAACCATGTATTCAAAACATGGTTTGTTCGTCAATTCCACCGTGCTGTCTGGCTCGGGCACAAATTCGATGGCAAAACGGCCTTGAGCATCACTCATCGTCTCGCCCGATGCCACGGTTACTGTTTCGGAATATGGCATATACCACCAACGCCACGGACGGAACATTTCTCCCCGTTCCACACTATACACCACCTTGGCCCCACTTACAGGCACCTCGCTGTACGAGGCGGCCTTACCCTCCACCTTCACATTCTGTCCGAAACGGTGCACAGCCTTGTCGCCTTCGAGGGTGACGAGGAATTTCGGCTGTTTATAGGCCTCCACCTTGAAATGTGCGAAGCGTGTTATTTTTTCAACAGCGGATACCAACGTGAAATTGCCCGGAACGGCATCCTGCGGAATCACAAAAGTGCCATGACACCTACCATACGCATCCGTAGTCAGGGTATCGCTCTCTATCAGCATGTATTCATTGTCACGCAACTCCATTCGAATCTCCGTTTGTGCCGCCACATTTCCTTTGTGTCTATGGTCGGTACGGTAGCACACCACAGCATACGAAACCGTTTCGCCAGGCCTATAAACAGGTCTGTCCACAAAAATCTCACAATCATATTCCACCTCAGGCTCGGATTGGCCTGGCGACCATCCCGCATACTCCATTATCGTTACTCCCTGATAAGTAGTGCGGACTATGCCACCCTCCGATTTGGCAAAATGATAGTACCCCTGCTCATCGGTTATAGCCGAACCTAACACAACAACATCATTTTGCTTACGGTAGTCGTATTTTGTTATCTCAACTTTTTGTCCCACTATGGGTTTGCCTGTCTGCATATCAAGCAAATAACCCGCTTGGCCGAGCTCTGATCCTGGAATTGCCGAATAAAAACGGGCATCACAGCAATCAAACTCGTACACACCCACGCCATTGCTGACAAAGTCGGCCGTAGTCGAAACAAGCAACCTATACTCACCCCCATTCATAGGAGGCAGGTAGAGGTAGGTTTCCTGCTTCTGATAATCATCCCTGTGCGGCACCGCCTGGCTCCAAGCCTTCAGCACCTTCATTTTGGCCAAGGCAGCCACAAACTCCTTTTGACTATTCCTGTCAACAAGTTTCGTCTTTCCATCCACAATACGGCAGTATATCGTATCGGCGTTGCGGATGGTGGCCACAGCCAACATATCGCGCTGGGTCATCTGCTGCGACTCCATCTCCACACTCACCCGAGGGCGAAGCATCTCGGCCAAACTGTTGCTGCAATCCGTGCCTCCCTCACTTTTCGGGAATCGGGCGATACCCCTTTCGTAATACTCCTTGGCCTTCACATAGTCGCCAGCTCGCTCACACAATCTGCCCGCCTCATAATAAAACTTAGCCAAATATGCACACTCCGACCCCTCGTAGCGGTCAATATAACGCTCATAGTCGGCAGCCGTCAGCTTCGGATGATTGGGCATCTCATTCAGCAGCTCCGTCATCCGCCAATCCAGATAGACCTTCATAAAGTCGTCCTTATCGTTGGCGTGGAAAGCCATCTGATCCTTCAGCAGACTTTGTTTCTCACCATAGTCGACAAGTTCTTCTATGGCCATCCTGACCAAAAGGTCGTAGAGCGTCGGAGTGGTGCACATCGTGCTGTCCACCTTGCTGCGGTAACGCACATTGGATTGGCAGAACATCGACACTTCGTGAATATCGATATTTTGCAGCAGTCGGGGCTCTTTGAGCGACGCAGCCACATGCTCGGCGATAGCCGCATCAAAACGACCGACGGGCCATAGCTTATAATCCAAATCCTTCTCGTCGGTATCCTTGTTCTGTTGCAACCTCCAACGATTTTGCGACTTATAATCATTATAAAACTGTGCCAAGGAAGCATGGCAGACAGCTTGATCCACCTGATCCAGCAAGGGCAGCACCTCCTGGTAACGCTTCAAGGCCGAGTCGGCAGAGGCCTCTTGAAACAAATCGCCAATCATAGCCAACTTGTATGCGCCCACCAACGTATTGCGCGAATCTTTCTGCTCCCGCGCATAATCAAACAACTTCTGCGAAGCGTCGTAAGCCGAGCGAAACGAATTTTTCGCCATCAAATCATCGACAGACTTCCATTCCTGAGTCCAATTCATATCCTTTGGTTTTGGGTTAATCTTTTTGGAGTTTTGTCCCAGCCCCACCGCCGAAACCATCACCGCCAATATCAAAAGTAAATAGCGTTTCATATTTTTCAAGAGTTTTATTTAGGTTCTAGAAATTCATTATAATATTTATTTAACGTCAAAAATGGCTTTTTATTGCATCAAGTAATATTCAAAGAACAGCATAGGACAAAATTGCTATCACAAATCCTTACTATTCTCCCAAGGTTCTTTTATCGTTATGGTATCGTTATGGTATCGTTATGGTATCCAGGATACCATAACGATACCATAACGATACGATAACGATACCATAAGGATACCATAACGATGGGAGCATCAAGGAAGGAGGTTACTGTGATACTCTAAGTTTCACAATTAAGGTGGGTTCTATAAATTCAACGTAAACATGAAATATTTTGAAAATATACTTTTCTGTGATTTTGGCCGTTTTTGGTCATCTTGCTGTTTGTCACTCGGTCATGTAGCCCGCTACACTCCCTCGTTCCGCTCAGCA
>JAZUIX010000170.1:0-23026 GCA_045642445.1 Bacteroidales bacterium
TGTTTTTTAACCGTCACTTATAGCATGGTGATGCGGCATGTCCCAGCGGGACATACACACCGTCAGGTGCTTTAACCCCACACTCGCAGTGTGGGGTATGTAGTGGAGAGAGGGACGCGTCCCGATGGGACGCTCTATATTGTCTGCCATATTTTGGAGCGTCCCCTCGGGACGCAGATACACTTGGCATCGTATACCCCACACTGCGAGTGTGGGGTTAAAGCACCGACAAGTCGGTGGGATAGTGCCTCCGGCACTTTTCCATCTACTGCCCCATTTGTATGATAAAATTGTCCCATGTTATTTTTTAAATGTTACTAAGAATTATGATTTATGAGTTGGGCGGCAGCCAATTCTCAATTCTCAATTCTCAATTCGTTTGTAGCTGCAGGAGAGGAGTTGGCCTTGGTCGTTGTAGAGGTGGAGGCCGTTGCCTTCGCAGTAGCGCCACACTTTGCAGTGGGCACATTGCCCTTGGCGTGTCCAGCGGCGGTCGCGGTAGGGCTGGAAGCGGTTTTCCCACACGTCCCACAGGTTGTCGCGGTAGATGTTGCCTTGGTGCATGTTGCTGCGGATGCTGGTGCAGCCGGAGATGGATCCGTCGCAGAGTATGGAGGCCACTTCGATGCCGGCTCGGCAATAGTAGTACTGGTCGCGCACGCGGCGTTCGTAGTGACCCAGGTAGCCTTCGCAGGCGTAGCTTGTTTCGATGAGCCCTTCTTTGCGCACTCGTTCGACGAAGTCGAGCACTCCGGTGAATTGCTGGTCGTTGAGGCGCAGTTCGGGGTCGTTGGCTGCTCGGCCCATGGGGAAGATGGCGAAGATGCGCCACCGTTTTACTCCGAGGGTGAGGATGTGGCGGTAGAATTGGTCGAGCTGGTCGTAGTTGCGCGGATTGACGCAGGTGACGATGTCCCACAGCAGGTCGGGCGTCTGGCTGAGGAGGCGGATGGCTTGGCAGGCACGTTCGAAACTGTGCGGGGTCTGCCGCATCCAGTTGTGTTCGTCTTCAAGTCCGTCGAGGCTGATGGTGATGGAGTGCATGCCGTTGCTGAGGAGGCTGTCGAGGCGCTCGGGGGTGAGGAGGTAGCCGTTGGTGACCATGCCCCAGGGGAATCCGCGTCGATAGAGTTCGAGGCCGCAGGCGTCGATGTCTTGCCGCAGGAGGGCTTCGCCGCCGGTGAAGATGACGAAGACTTGGTGGGGGTCGACGTGGGGTGTGATGTCGTCGATGGCTTTGAAGAAGTCGGCTGCGGGCATGTCGGGCGTTTCGGTGCTGACTTTGCAGTCGCTACCGCAGTGTCGGCAGTGCATGTTGCAACGCAGTGTGCACTCCCAGAAGAGGGTGCGTAGGGGGTGCAGCTTGGCATTGTTGTGGCGGTATTGGCGCCAGATTTCCTGCTTGAGGTCCAAGGTTATTTTTTATTGACGGTGATGTCGAGTTCTTTGGTGCGGGTGCCTCGGTTCCAGCCTTGTCCTTCGACGGTTTGGTCGTCCTGGGTGAATTTGACTTCGAACATCTGGTCTTCGTAGCTGCCGTTTTTGTCGCCGTCGATGTCGCGAACCATGACGCGCTGTACTTCGACGGGCACGTCGGAGACGTTGCACTGGAAGGCGCCTTGGGCGTCGGTGGTGTCGGAGGCTTTGCGGAGGTATTCCTGCACGTAGGGGTTGTCCTCTTGCAGGAAGTCGGGTGTGATGTCGACATTCTGATTGACCAGCACCACCTGCATGCCTTTGACGGGTTTGCCTTCGGTGTTGACCACCTTGCCTTTGACGACGAAGTTCATGGTGGGAACACCGTACATGAGTGCCATTTCGCCACGGGGTTTGACCTCGGGGGCGGGTTCGTCATTTTTCACTTGGTTTTGTGCAGCTTCTTTGCTGCTGTGGCAAGCGGTGAGGCCGAAGAGGCCCATGACGCTCATCAGCAACCAGTTCTTGAATTTGAGATATTTTATTTTCATATCTGTATAACGCGGTATTTCGATATTTATTGTATGATTTCTTCTTGAATACGCACACTTTCGGCATGTATTTTTTCGAAGATTTCGCGTATGAAGGTCTCGTCGAGTCCCATTTGTCGCGCTGTTTCAATGCGTTGCTGTAGCACTGCGTCCCAGCGTTTGGGTTGGAAAACGGCCAGGTTGCCCTCGGCTTTGATGTGTGCAATTTGGCGTGAGACGTCGTTGCGGGCGGCAAAGAGGGAGAGTATTTGGTGGTCGATGTTGTCGATTTGTTCGCGCAGCAGGCGCAGTTTTTCGTCGGCGGTGTCGGTGTCGGTTTGGCGGATGATGAGTTGTGACAACAGGGTGTGCAGTTGGTCGGGGGTGATTTGCTGCTGGGCGTCGGTGAGTGCTTTTTCGGGGTTGGGGTGGACCTCGATCATGAGGCCGTCGAAGCCGAGGTCTAAGGCAGTTTGTGAGAGCATGGCGATGGGGTCGCGACGACCGGCGATGTGGCTGGGGTCGGTGAGGATGGGCACTTCGGGCATGGCACGACGCAGTTCG
Source organism: Bacteroidales bacterium (assembly GCA_045642445.1). Lineage (GTDB taxonomy): Bacteria > Bacteroidota > Bacteroidia > Bacteroidales > P3 > Colimorpha. Next base: position 2,511 of record JAZUIX010000170.1, read on the forward strand.
ATGGGTATCTCCCACAGGGGGTTGTTGCGCATGTTGGCGTTGCGATACAGGTCGAAGCCGCGATGGACGGCTTTGATGTCGGTAAGTCCCACTTTGCGGCAACGTTCGATGGCTCCCATCCAGAGGCGCACGTCGGGGCTGGGGGCATTTTTGACCAATACGGGTATGTTGGTGCCACGGAGCGATTCGGTGAGTTCCTGAACCATGAATGGGTTGGCGGTGGTGCGAGCCCCTATCCACACGGCATCGATGCCGTATTTCAGAGCCAGTTCCACATGCTCGGGTCGGGCCACTTCGCAACACAGGGGGGTGTCTTTGTCGCGGATTTCGGCGAGCAGCTGCAGGGCTTTTTCGCCCAATCCTTCAAAGCCTCCTGGCTGTGTGCGGGGTTTCCATACGCCGCAACGAATCATCGACACTTGCGGCATGGCTTTGAGAGCAGCCATGACGGTGAGCATCTGTTCGCGGCTTTCCACGCTGCAAGGACCGGCGATGATGTAGGGTTTGGACATTGAAAATTGAGAATTGAGAATTGAGAATTGAGAATTAGGGCGGCAGCCCTTATTGAATTGAGAATTGAGAATTGAGAATTGGGCGGCAGCCGTTATTCGTTCTTCGTTTTCGTTTTCGTTTTCGTGACCGAAGGTCGTCTTTCTTTCACGAAGAAAAGGCGCACCTCAAGGCGCGCCTTTTTTTGTTGTCATTAAAAATCTTTATTCAGCAGCCTCAGGAAGAACCGAGACAAACGAACGATCTTCACGACCTCTCTTGAACTGGACGGTGCCGTCGCAGAGGGCATACAGCGTATGGTCCTTGCCCATGCCAACGTTCTGGCCGGGGTTGTGGACGGTACCACGCTGACGGACGATGATGTTACCGGCGATGCAATGCTGACCGCCAAAAATCTTAACGCCTAAACGTTTGCTTTCGGATTCACGACCGTTACTGGAACTACCAACACCTTTTTTGTGAGCCATAATATAATGTTTTAAAAGGTTTTACACTTGAATTAATTGATGCTATCGATCTTGATCTGGGTCAGATAGTCGCGATGACCGTTCATCTTCTGATAACCCTTGCGACGGATTTTCTTGAAGACCAAAACCTTGTCACCCTTGAGGTGTTTCAGGACGGTGGCCTTTACGTTAGCACCGGCGATGTAGGGCTGTCCGACCTGCACATTGCCATCATTGTCTTTAAGCATCACGGTGTCAAAAGAAACCTCGCTGCCTTCTTCGTTCTGAAGACGGTTGACGAAGATCTTCTGATCTTGAGCGACCTTGAATTGCTTGCCTGCGATTTCTACGATTGCGTACATTTTTTTATTTATTTATGTGTTATTTATTGCATCTTTCGGGGCATTCTTTGCCCGCAAAACGGAGTGCAAAAGTACTACTTTTTTACAAACTGACCAAATTTATTCCAAATAAAGTTTTTAATTGTTTATTTTTCAGTATATTATTTATTCCGTTGTTTCTCAAAATTCTTTTTCAAAATGCTTGTTGGCAGATGCTTTCGGGGCGTTTTTTATCGTTTTGACATCACTTTTTTATCATTTGATGTCATCATCTACTAAATGTGTATGTTACGTCCTTTTCGTTGCCACAGCAGTCGGTGACGAATACCCGAAGGGTGTTGGTGCCTTCGCGCAGCAGATCGTTGTATTGGCGAGCCAGAGCAATGGAGAGTTGGGCGTATTTGCCATCAAATTCGGCCAGCACCCATTCGCCGTTCAAGAAGCAGCGGTATTCTTTGATGCCGGAGAGGTTGTCGCTGATTTTTAATCGTATCACGTTGCCTTTAAATGTCTTGCCATCTTTGAAATTGGAGGGGCTTACATTGGGTGCCACACTATCCAAAGCCACTACGAATTCGCCGAAGACCCTTGCGTCGGCCTCCAGCCAGCTGCCGTATTTGCCTTCGGTGCGGCGTTCCACGATGCGGGTGGTGCAGGCGTTGAGTTTTTCGTTGCGCAGAGAGCATACGACCAGCTGTGTGGGCTCATAGCCAATGGGGATAGGCACGCGAAGCTGGAAGGTGTGATTGGGCGGGTAGGGGCTTTTCCATGGTTTCACCATCACGATGGGGGAGATGTGGCGGCGATCCTTGCGGTCGCCATGTATCAGCAGGTCGTCGTAGTAGAGCATACCTTTGGGCATCTCGATTTGATATTCGCCGCGATAGATGGAGAATGGCTGGGAGTAGAAAATGCTGTCGGAGTGTTGCCGCATGGAGGGGTGCTCGGGCACTTCGTGCATGGGCACGAGGGTTTCGAGGCTGTTGCGCACAAAGAATCGGCGTACCGCCTGGTTGCCGTTGAAATCGGAAACAGCCACGGTGATGCGGTGCAGGGTGGTGTCGCTTTCGATGAAGCCTATGCTTCCGTCTCCGAAGGTGCGGGCAGGACGTATGGGGTCGCCCACGAGTCGGCGGGTGATGATGTAGCCCTGTCGAGTGGCGAGATAATGTTCGTAATCCAGCTGTGCGTTAATGGCGCGAGAGTCGCTGGAGGGGATTTCGGTCATCTGATATTGGAAGAACGGCACGCCGTCCACCCAGATGTCGATCTTATCGTAGCCGTTGCGCTCGGTAGAACCTTCCGAAACATCGGTGGCGTATACTCCGAGGTAGAAACGTCCACGAATGGTGAGCGTGTCTTTGTCGGCCAACTGATAGGGGTGTTTCGACCCCTCGATGCGAGTGAAACCGTTGAAGGGCAAAATGCGGATGCCTCGGATGTTGGGTTTGAGAGTGTCGGAGAGAGTGATGCCGTAGTTGAGGGGGTTGAGAGTGTTTTGATTCAAAGTGTTGCGCACCTCGTAGTGAAGGTGGGGGCCGCCGCTCATGCCGCTGTTGCCTGCGTAGGCAATCAGGTCGCCTTTTTTTACAGGCAGGAGCCCTGGCTCCACCACGGTGTCGAAGGTGTAGCATTGTTCGGCATTTTGCACCTGCTGCACATAATCGGCAATGGCACCATGATAGCCGTCGAGGTGAAGATAAACCGTAGTGATATATCCCGCATGGTTGATATACAACATCTTGCCTCCGTCGTAGGCGGATATGCGCACACGGCTCACATAACCATCGGCGGGAGCATAAACGGGTGTCCCGATGCCGTCATCGCCTCCGATGCGCAAATCAAGGCCGCCATGGTAGTGGTTGGTGCGTATCTCGGCAAAAGTGCCCGAGGGGGCTGCTGGCAACTTGAGCGGCATACCCAATTGAGGGCTCTGTGCTGAGGCACACAAGGCCAATAATGCGAATAATGCTGTCAGTATATGTTTCTTTGTCATAATCAATCTTTTATCGGTCAACAATCCATCAATTCACGTGCCGTTTGCAAAGCTGCTTCGGTGGGGGGATTGGAGGAGAGCATCACGGCAATCTCGGTCACACGTTCGTCAATGGTCAGCTGGCGTATGCGCGACACGGTGCGTTGGATTCCTTCTTCGGTATCCTCGTTGGTCTTGGCCACCTTCAGATGTTGGTTGGCTTTGGCGGCTATTTGTGGCAGATGCGAGATGGCGATCACCTGCATGTGCTCGGCCATTTTGCGCATGATGGCACCCACGGCCACAGATATGTCACCCGAAACACCGCTGTCAATCTCGTCGAAGATAATCGTAGGAAGCAAATCGCGCTGAGTCACGGCCGATTTCACGGCAAGCATGAGTCTTGACAACTCGCCTCCCGAAGCCACCTCGGCCAAAGGACGCATGATGCCACCTTTGTTGGCATTGAAGAGTAGTCGAACACTGTCGTGCCCCAGCATTCCGTAATCGTTAGCCGGCTGCAGATCCACTTCGATGCGGGCCGAAGCCATGCCCAGCTGTGCCAAGGTAGGCAGCAACTGTTGCTCCAAAACTTTGGCGGCTTTGCGGCGACTTGCGGTAAGTTTTTCGGCAGCCTTCTGCATCTTGGCAAAGGCCTCGTCTACCTGCTCCATCACCTCGCGGATGCGGTCGTCGAGGCTGTCGGCATCTTGCAGTTGTTGGTCGAGACGTTGCTGTATTTCCAGCAGGGCTTCGATGGTGCCGACCCCGTGTTTTTTCTGTAGGCGGTATATCAAATCGAGTCGTTCAGACACCTCGGCTTGTCGCTCGGGCGAGAAGTTCATCTTGTCGTTGAGCGATTCGACTTCCGACAATATGTCCTGCAACTCGATAATGCTCGAATCCAGCCGCTCGTGCAGATGCTCTATATCGGGGTGGCATGCCGACACTCGTGCCAGTTGTGCGCGCGAAGCCGTGAGGCGGGCAATAGCGCCTCCCTCGTCGTCTGTGCCGTCACACAGCGTCTGCATGGTGCAGAGCGCCTCTTTTATCGTCTCGGTATGCTCCAGCAGGCGCAGTTCCTCTTCCAAAGCCTCCTGTTCGTCGGTTTGCAGGCGTGCTGCCGCAAGTTCGTCGAAGAGAAAACGGTTGTAGTCGGCCTCTTTGCTGTTTTGCGCATCTTGTGCCGTCAATTGCTCCAAATCGCGTTTCAGGGCGGCATAGCGGCGGAAGAGTTCCTGATATTTCGGCAGCAGCACCTCGTCGGCAAACGAGTCGAGCAACTGTGTTTGGAAAGAGCTCTCGGTAAGGGTGAGCGTCTGATACTGCGAGTGAATATCGATAATCTTTTCTCCCAACGCTTTGAGCAGCGGCAGGGTGGCAGGGCTGTCGTTCACAAAGGCGCGGCTCTTGGCCGAAGGCAGAATTTCGCGGCGCAGAATCAGCACATCGTCGTAATCGGCATCAAACTCCTCAAAGAGCGGCTGCAATCCAAGGCCGGCGATGTCGAACGAGGCTTCCACCACGCACTTCTTCGCCTTGTCGGCCAACACCTGCGTGTCGGCCCGCTGACCCAGAAGCAGCCCCAACGCGCCGAGCAAAATTGATTTGCCCGCACCCGTCTCGCCTGTGATGACGACAAACCCGCCATCAAAAACGATGTCCGTTTCGCGAATCAGCGCGTAATTCTCTATATGGAGTGTTTTGAGCATACTTCGTTATGTTTCTAAATGCTTATATGTCTGTTTTTGAATATATGAAGGGTGTCCACAAAAAGGTGCGGCTTTCGTTATTTGAGCCGACCTTATTTGCGATATGAGTACTCTGGTGCTACATTCTGCCCAAAGCGGCTTCTGCGGGAGCATAGCCTTCAGCAGCGGCTTTCTTGTACCACTCTTTGGCCTTCTTGGGGTCGGGAGCGACACCGTCGTCGCCTTTCTCAAGAATGGCGCCTACATAGTACATGGCTTGGGGATGGCCTGCTTCGGCGGCTTTGGTGAACCACTTGAGGGCTTCGGCCACACTTTCGTCAACATAGATGCCGTTGATGTAGCAGTTGGCCACCATCATGTATCCGCGGACGTAGCCGTGGTCGGCGGCCACCATATAGAGGTCGTAGGCCTTCTGACTGTTGAGCACCACGCCCTGGCCTTCCTGATAGCAGTAACCGAGGTTGCAGTAGCCTTCGAGGCTGCCTGCTGCCACGGCTTTTTCGTAATAGAGCACCGCGTTGCGGAATTCGCCCTGTTCTTCGTACACATCGCCCAAGGTGTTGATGGCCTTGATACTCTCGTTGTCGGCCGCTTTCTCGAGCCAGCTGATGGCTGTGGTGGTGTCGATGGGGCATCCGAAGCCGTTGAGGTAGCAGAGGCCGAGGTCGTACATGGCCAGCACGCTGCCCAACTGTGCGGCGGTGTCGAGGTAGGATTTGCCGAGGGCCTCGTCCTCCACGCAGCCGTTGCCCTGCAGGGTGGCAATGCCGAGCTCGCAGTAGGCTCTTGCGTTGTCTTCAATGCGGGTGGCCCTATTCAGCAGGAAATAGGCTGTTTCGGGGTTTTGTTCGACACCCAAGCCGCGCTGCATGAGCAGGGCGAGGGTGACACACGATTCGGCATTGCCGCGTGAGGCTCCGGTGTAGAGGTATTCAAAGGCGTTGTCGTAAGCCTCTTCGCGCACGAGCTGCTGGCCGATGAAGTTGCTGGCATCGGCGCTGCCGTTGCGGTGGCCTTCGAAATAATAGTAGAGTGCCGAGTCGGAATTTTGCTGCAGCGATCCTATGCCGTCCTCATAGAAGGTGGCCAGACGGTAGGAGGCGTTGCCCACACCCATCTCGGCGGCACTTTTGAGGTAGGGGATAGCCGCGGCAGAGTCGATGGCTGTGCCACAGCCTTCGAGGTAGGAGCGACCAAGATAGTAGGTGCCCATATCGTCGCCCTGAGCGGCGGCCTGCTGGTAGAGCTCAAAGGCCTTCTCGGGGTTGTGGGGCAGGTAGCGGCCAATGCGGTAGAAGTCGCCCAGATAGCAGATGGCCGAGGCATAGCCTTGGTCGGCTGCCTTCTGATAATATTCGATGGCTTTGACCGAGTCGGCTTCGATGCCGCCGTCGCCCAATTCGTAGTAGAGACCCATCTTGAACTGGCCTGCGGCCACGTCGTTGTCGGCCAAAGTCTTGAAATAACTTACCGCCTTGTAGTGGTCGACGCTGTCCACATTAGTGCCCGTCTCATAGCAGTAGCCGAGGGCGTAGATGGCTTCGAGGTAGCCTTGTTCGGCCGATTGGTTGATGTATTCCATGCCTTTTGCCACCGCCTTGGGGTCGACCGAGCCGTCCTTCATCGGCTTGGAGAGGTTGCCGTCGGTGTAGAGCACACCCAAGCGGTAGAGGGCTTTTGAAGTGTTGGCGCGTTGGTAGTATTGGGCGGCCTTTTTGGGGTCGATTTTCACGTCGTAGATGCCGTTTTCGTATATCATGCCCAACATTTCGGACGAAGAGGCGTCGCCGTTCTTGTCGCCCAACTGAAGGCTCTTCATGGCCTCATTGCTGTTGCCCTGCATGTCGTAGAGCACGGCCTGCCAGTAGTAGCCTTCTTTGTTGCCCTTGTCAACCGTCTGCTGGAAACACTCCTGAGCGAGTTCCATGTTGCCGTTGTTGGCATAGAGTTTGCCAAGATTGATCATGGCATTGGCGTTGCCCCATTCGTCGGCCAAGCGGTAGTATTTCACGGCCAAAGGTATATCTTTGTATGCTTCATCTTCGTAAAAGCTTGCCAGAGAGACGGCGCAATCCGAGTCGTGGAATTTGTCGGCACCACGATGGAGCCATTCGATGGCTTTCGAGGCGTCCTGAGGCGTTCCTTGGCCGAAGTAGGCCATCTGCGAACAGAGCAGGCATCCTTCGCCGTTGTAGCCGTCGTTCTCCTCTTTATTGGCTGCTTTGCGGGCATATTGATAAGCCATTTCGGCGTTGTCGTTGGCGTAGTATTGGCGGGCGAGGGCCACTTGGCACGAGGAGAATCCCAATCGGTCGCCCTCCAGCCATATCCGCATGGCCTTGGCGCTGTCGCGCAACGAGGCATCGTCGGGGGCCATGAACATCCATCCGGCGATGCTCTGTGTGTAACGCATATTGTGGTGGCGTCCGATGAGGTGCTCCATCATCTGCTGAGCCTTGCGCTCATCCATGTCCACACCGCTGCCGTTGGCGTACATTTGGGCAGCCAGCGTGTAGGCGTCGGGTTCGCTCCAAGCCATGCCCAGGTTGACCCATTTCCAAGCCTTCTTGAAGTCGCCTTTGGAGGCATAATACCTGCCCAAACTCTCGGCGGCGGCTATTTCGCCCAGTTTGTAGGCTTTCTCCAAATATGCCACGGCTGTCTTTTCGTCTTTGGGCAAGCCTGCGCCGTAAATGAGCAGATGCCCCAGACTTTCATATCCCCAAGCCGACCCTTTTTTGGCGGCCTCTTTGAACAATTCGACAGCCTTGGTGGTGTCGGCCTTTACGCCCGTGCCGTAGTAGTAGGCCGAACCCAATGCCGCAATGGCGTCGGGCACCCCTTTGGCGGCCCATTCCTGGCGAATGGCGAGGTAGCGGGCGGTGTCCTTGGGCAGCAGCGTGCCGTGCAGATAGTAGCGTGTGGTGTGCATCCAGGCCTCGCCGCTGTTGAGGGCGGCAGCTTTCTGGAACCATTGCAGGGCCAGCGACGAGTCGACGGGCACTCCGGCGCCCCATTCGTAGCATTCGCCTAAGCGTATCATGGAGGCAACATCGCCCTTCTGGGCTTTGTCGATGAGTTTTTGGTCGGCCTGTGCGGAAGCCACAACGGGCAGCAAGGCAAGCAGGGCAATGAGCAGTCTTTTCATGTATTGATGTTTTTTATGTTTGTTTTCTATTAATTTTTGAAACTGCAAAGATACGAAAAAAAATTGAATGCTTAAATAAAGAAAATACGTGCATTATGAAAAATCCGTTTTTCACGACTCGAAAAAAGGCCACATCGGTACCGAAAAGTGTCCCCAAAAAGCAAAAGTTGCGGAACAAAATTGGTAAAAGTTGCGGAATGAAAATGGTGAAAGTTGCGGAGTAAAAATGGTAAAAGTTGCGGAATATTTTGAATGATTAGAAAAAAATGTGTAATTTTGTCGATTGAAAATAGATTGTAAAACCCAATCAAAATGTATAAGGAAAGAATAGCAGACATATTGTTGGATAGAAAGTTGCAAGGGAAAGGAGCCGTTTTGATAGAAGGCCCAAAATGGTGCGGAAAAACCACCACGGCCAAACAAAAGGCAAAAAGTGTACTGGATTTGGGCAATAGTGTCACATTTTCAGAGGCACAAGAAATGTTTCAATTGATGCCGCAAAAACTTCTTTCAGGGAAAACACCCCGTCTGCTTGACGAATGGCAGTTGATGCCTCGTCTTTGGGACATGGTGCGCAGCGAGGTCGACCAACGCCAGATTGTAGGACAATTTGTGCTGACTGGCAGCAGTGTGCCTCCTGATTTTTCCGAAATCCACCATAGTGGTACGGGACGTTTCGCAAGGCTACGGATGCGAACCATGAGTTTGTGGGAGTCGGGCGAATCTACCGGCCAAGTCAGTCTTGGCGATATTTTTGAAAACAAGCTGTTCGACCCTGTAGAATGCGATACCGACATCGACCGTATGGCATACCTGGTTTGCCGTGGAGGATGGCCCCAGGCCACACTGCTCAAGGGTGATGTGGCTCTGGCTCAAGCTGTGGATTATTTTGATGCCATCTACCAAGTCGACATCCATAGGGTCGACAAAGTGCGTCGCAGTAGCGAGCGAACACGTGCAATCCTCCGTTCCTATGCCCGAAACCAAGGATCGCCCATAAGTTTGAACAAAATGAGTGAGGATATTAAAATATCCGAAAACCAATCAATAACGTACGAAACAATATCCAGCTATGTGGATGTGCTGGCAAATCTTTTTGTTGTGGAAGACATGCTGGCTTGGAATCCGAATTTGAGAAGCAAGACGGCCATTCAAAGTATGCCTACCCGCTACTTTGCGGACCCTAGTATCGCCACGGCGGCGTTAGGTTTGGGTCCCAAAGATTTAATCAACGACTTTTCCACTTTCGGCCTCCTGTTTGAAACAATGGCGGTAAGGGATTTGCGCGTTTATGCCGATGCTTTAGACGGACAACTCTATCATTTTCGTGATGCCAAGGGGTTGGAGTGCGATGCCGTGCTGCATCGTCGCAATGGCACGTACGGATTGATTGAAATCAAATTGGGAGGTGCTGACAATATTGAAAAAGGTGCGAAAAACCTGCTCGCTTTGTCCAAGATAATCGATACCGACAGAATGAAGGCCCCTGCATTCATGATGGTGCTGACGGCTGTGGGCAATTTTGCCTATCGTCGCCCCGACGGGGTCTTTGTTGTTCCAATTACTTGCCTCAGGTATTGATTTTTTCGAGGTTATAATTTTTCTTTTTATCTTTATGTGCCACCTATAATTTCAAAAAAAAATGTATCTTTGCATTGTAAAATGCCGCCTCAGGTATGTGTGCTTCAGTCGGTATAGTGTTTAATATCAATTTGTTTTAGCTTATGAATACTATTGAAATAGTTATCGAAAATACTCACGAACGGCGTTTGGTGCGCCAAGGCATCACCCTGGCCGAGCTGGCGCAGGAATATTATACCGAGTTGGGGCGTATGCCGATGGAGAAGCCTGTGCTGGGCGCGCTGGTGAACAATGTGGTGGAGAATTTGCAGTATCGCCTCTTCAATGCCCGTACGGTCCGCTTTTTTAACGTTGAGCACACCCAGGGTTGGCGCATGTACCAGTCGTCGCTGATATTCATGCTGTTCAAGGCGGTGCGTGACAATTACCCCAAGGCCCGCCTGTCGGTGAAGCATTCGCTGCAGGGCGGTTTCTATTGCACGATTGATTTGGGCGAAGAGATCGAAACCGACCGTTTTGCGGTGGCCACGGCGGTGCGCGAGCGCATGATTGAGCTGCAGCATGCCGACCTGCCTTTCGAAACTCGCACGATGCTCCTGAGCGATGCGTTGGCTCTGGTGGAAGAGGCCGACATCCCCGAGACCTATAAGTTGCTCAAGTCGCTCAACCAGCTGTATATCGATATGCACTTTTTGGACGGTACGGTGCACAAGTTGGCGGCGAAATTGATTCCTTCCACGGGTTGTCTCCGCGCCTGGGATTTCCGCACCTATGGCGATGAGGGCTATCTGCTGCAGATGCCCGACCCGATGCACCTCGACCGTCTGCCCGTGCTGCCCGATACTCCCAAGTTGTTCAGCATTTTCAAGGAACACCATCATTGGGTGGACCTCCTGCATGTGCCCACTATCGCCGACCTGAACGCGCTTGTGCGCGACAAGGGTGCCAACCACCTCATCCATGTGTCTGAGGCGTTGCACGAGAAGAAGTATGTGGAGATTGCCGATATGATTTACCAGCGTCGCGACCAGGTGCGCATGGTGTTGCTGGCGGGTCCTTCATCTTCGGGCAAGACCACCTCGTGCCGTCGGTTGAGTGTGCAGCTCAGTGTGCTGGGATTCGATGTGCAGCAGATTTCGCTCGACGACTATTTCGTGTGCCGTGCCCGCACCCCGAAGCTGCCCAACGGCGAATACGATTTTGAGAGCATCGACGCTCTCGACATTCCCTTGCTCAACGAGCATTTGCAGCGTCTCTTCAACGGCGAGAAGGTGGAGATCCCCACTTTCGATTTCATAAAGGGCGACCCCTATTACGACGGCAAGTCGGTGCAGTTGGGTCCCAACAGTATACTGGTGATCGAGGGTATCCACGCCCTCAATCCCAAGTTGACAGCACAAATCGACAATTCGCTTAAATTCAAGGTGTATGTGTCGGCTCTGACGCAGATCGCCATCGACGATATCAACAGCATCCGCAGTAGTGAGAACCGTATGCTCCGCCGCATTGTGCGCGACAACAATTTCCGTGGCTGGGACGCCTTCAATACGCTGCACCGTTGGGCCGAAGTACGCACCGGCGAGGAAAAGAATATCTTCCCCTTCCAGGAACAGGCCGACGTGATGTTCAACTCGGCGTTGCTGTATGAGTTGGGCGTGCTGAAACTGTATGCCGAGCCGCAGCTGAAGAAGATTCCCGAAAATTGCGAGGAGTATGCCGAAGCCCGCCGTCTGCTCAACTTCATTGAGCTTATCGACCCCATCGCGCCCAAGAACATTCCGCCCACGAGCATTATGCGTGAGTTTTTGGGTGGCAGCAGTTTTGAGTATTGATTTTATTAGAACTGGCAAAAATATAGAGCGGGCAAAAGATTTTACCCGCTCTTTATGTCTATTCTACCACGATTTCATCGCAGAAGAGGTAGCTGGCGTTGCCTTTTGAGGGGTGCCAGTCGGGGAGTATGCCGGGATTTTTGACCACAACGCGGAGATATTGGGTGTTGGCATTGAGGTTGTTGATGGGGTCGGTGAAGATGATGTTGCCGGTGATTCGATAGTCGGGATTGAATTTTTCGGTACGCAGCAATGTCCAGTTTTGCCCGTCTTTGGAGGTGTAGAGTTCGATGGTTTCGGGTGCCAAAATCCAGTTGATGGAGTTTTGCAGAAAGCGCATGGTGATGCTGTTCACGCTTTTTACCGAGCCGAAATTCATCTCCACGTCGATGTCCTGCCCCCAGTAACCCTGCCAATGGCCGTCGGCGTAGTTGTTGTCCGAACCGAGGATACCGTCGGCCAAGGCTCCGTCGCCGCCGGCGCTATAAGTGACATTGTAGTCGCTGTAGTTGGTGTTGAGGCGTGTGATGTTGCCCAAGGCTTTGTGACAAAGGAGGTATTGCTCGGAGTAGAAGGGTTCGCCCCAAGGATCGAAGGTGACGGCTTTGACCAGGCAGCTGCGGTCGATGGTGAACGGGCCGCTGTATTTGGTGGCACCCTTTGAAGGTTTGCGGCCATCCAGGGTGTAGAAGATGTCTTTGTCGTCGAAGAGTGTGCTGAGGCTGATTTCCTGTATGTCGGCTTTGTCGGTGGGTCGGACGGCCTTGAGCGAGCGGCCTTCGGCAAAGACATGCTGCTCGGCTTCGAGCACCTCGCGACCGAGGTCGTCGTAGCGTTGGCAGATGATGTCGCGGCTGTAGTCGGTGCTTTCCTCGTCCCAAAGGCGGAGGTATTCGCGTTTCAAGTTGTGGAGGTGTTGGAAATACTGTTGTGCGACGATTTTGGCGGCGGGGTCGTGCTGATAGTACATCACGCGGAGGCGGCTCTTTTCAGCCACGCAGAGTATGCGGTGGCAGGCATAATAGAAGTGCGGCACCACGGCGCTGTCGATTTTTTCCATCACCTGTTTGACTATGTGTTCCACTTTGTCGCAGCGTTGCAGCATTTCGCGGCTCACGTTGTAGGGGTAGAACTCCAGTAGCGGCTGCATGAGGGCGGCGGTATTGAACCAGTCACCCACCCATTTGTTTTCGTTGAGGAGGCCTACGGCATATATCATATCGGTGATTTTGATGTCCTCTTTCGGTTGGAGAGTATCGCCGTCGGAGGGGCGGTTCACGGTATAGTAGTGGTCGTAGTTGGCATTGAAGATGCGTTCGCGTTCGGCCAGCTCCTGTAGGGCTTCTTTGGGGTCGGTGGCGGTGATGGGGTGCCAAGCCATTTCGGAGGCCCAAGCCATGGCGTGCCAGCAGTCGCCGAAGAGGCTCTCGCCACTATCGTCCCAGGCGGTGTTCATGAGGCCTTTGGCACCGGCGAGATAGCCGTCACGAGCCAAAAAGGCGATGTTCTGCATATAGTTCTTCACCTGTGGCGTGCTGCTCCAATGACTCACCCCCGGTGCCACCCAAAACTCATTGCCTTGCCGTTGGTGAATCTCTTTGAAGGGGGCAATCATGTCGGCATAGCTTTCTTTTGCCACATAGCTCCAGATGATGTACTGCATCTTTTGCGGCAGATGGTAGAGCATGTCTGGGTTCTTGGCCACGATGTCGCCCCACATCAGCACATCAAGCATCGCGTTGGAGTCGTGCTGGTGTTGGTATTCCTCCTGAATGATGTCGTACACGCGGTTGATATGGCGGCAGTAGGCTTCGTCGGCACCCACTTCGTCGACATATTTGCGAGCGCGACCGATGCCGAGGCCTTCGGTTTCATCGCAGTTGATGTTGAGGAATTTGGTGTGTGGGTAAGCGCTGAGGCAGTTGCTGATTTGATTGCGGAGGAAGTCGTAGCTCTTTTCGTTGGAGGGGTCGAGGTTGGCGTTACCGTCCATCATCTCTTGATAAAAAGGAATGCGCAGGGTCTTTTCAAAATGGGCGAAGCACTGGAGGTTCGCCATCATGTAGCAGCTGTCCCATTTGTTCATCCATTGGATGATGTAGGGCTTCAAGCCGCTTGTGGCCGAGATGTCGGGGTATTGGGGATTGTAGAGGGTGTGTTCGGTGTAGTAGCTGCCAAAATTCATCTTGAAATCGTAGCAGAAATAGCGGGTGTCGGTTTTGAAATCGTCGTTGGGTATGGGGCCTCGGCTGATGTCGTCGAGCCATCCGCGATACTCGTAGGCGGGCCAATCGGTGATGGTCATGCAGGGTATTTTCCCATCGCCATAGAAATCCCTCAGTTGGGAGAGCGTCCGGTAGGCGTAGTTGTACCCCTCTTTGCCGGTATAATAGAGGTATATCAGCCAGGGTTTGAGCACCAGACGATACGACTGCCCTTGGTGGAGGGTGCCTTCGATGCTGTCCACGCGGTGCTCCAGTATCACCACCCTCTCTTTTTTCTCCATTTTGGCAATCTGTCGGGCGGAAGGTTCGCGGTTGGTGCAGTCGAGGAGCATGCATTTTTGTTCGCCAAAATGGCAAAAGCCGCTGTCGAGTTCTACTTTCTGCGGGGTAGGAATCACACCGATGTTGACAATCTTTACTTGTGCCGAGAGGCTGAAAGTCAGCAATACCAAAGCAATGAGGAGTATACGTTTCATAAAATAGTTTTTTTCGTTTCAAAATGCAAAAATACTGATATTTTTCGTATTTTTGCAGATTATTTGTCATTCGATGAAAAAAATACTCTTTATTTGTCACGGCAACATCTGCCGCAGCGTTACCGCCGAGTTCGTTATGCGCGACCTTGTCATGAAGGCAGGTGTGGCCAACCGCGTCAAAATCGACTCTGCCGCCACCAGCACCGAGGAGATTGGCAACCCCATCTATCCGATGGCACAACGCACCTTACAGGCGCACGGCATCATGGGTGCCCGCCATGCCGCACGACAGGTCACACGTGCCGACTATAAGAATTTCGACATGCTGGTGCTGATGGACGAGGAGAATCTTCGTGGCATCCGTCGCATCATACCTGACGACCCCGAAGGAAAAATATCGCTGCTTCTCGACCACACTGACCCCTCCGACACCTCGCACCACAACCGTGATGTGGCCGACCCGTGGTACACCCGCAACTTCGACCAGGCGTGGGAGGACATCACCATTGGCTGCCAGGCCTTGTTGCAGAAAATATTGTAACAACGACATGATCTACCGCCTCGACCCCGAATATTGCGGATTTCCCGACCCCGAGGAAGCCGAACCCGACGGTTTGATAGCCATCGGTGGCGATTTGTCGCCCGAGCGATTGCTCAACGCTTATTGTTCGGGAATCTTCCCGTGGTTTGAAGATGACGAAAGTCCCATTCTTTGGTGGTCGCTCGACCCCCGTATGGTGTTGTTTCCCGATGAATTCCGCTACAGCAAAAGCCTCCGTAGGGTGGTCAATTCAAAAAAATTCGAGGTTCGGGTGGACACCTGTTTCCGCGAGGTGATGCTGCATTGTGCCTCCGTAGGGCGCGAAGGGCAGGAGGGCACCTGGATAACAGACGAGATGGTCGAGGCATACGTCCGACTCCATACCTTGGGCATCGCCCACAGTTTTGAAACCTTCTATCAAGGCGAACTTGTGGGAGGCCTTTATGGCGTCTCTGTAGGCAACATCTTTTGTGGCGAATCGATGTTTCACACCATGACCGATGCCTCAAAAGTGGCATTTGTGCGTTTGGTGGAGTTTTGCCGCAGTCATGATTTTCAGCTTATTGATGCCCAACAAGAAACCGGGCACCTCGCTTCGCTCGGTGCCCGACCCATCCCTCGCAAAGAATATTTGAAAATTCTCTCCGCCCTCGACTTGAAGCAAACCCTTCGTGGCAGTTGGTCGAAACTGTGATAGGGTGGCAAGAGACAAGGTGGTGCCTCCGTGGTGAAGATGTCGGTTGTTCGATGTAGCGTCGTTGTAGGGTCGCTGTAGCGTCGCTCCAGCGTCGCTTATAGGAGTGACCCAGGAGTGACACAATCGTCACCGAGTCGTCACCCTACACGCACCAACAGACGAGCGCACAACGGAGGCACTCCGTCAGTAATTCCCAATTTTCAATTTTCAATCTCTGTTTTGCGGAAGATTTTGTAGCCGAGGAAGGCCACGGCGATGGACATCAGGGGGATAAGAGATGAAATAATTAGAAAAAAATCGGCTATGTGAAATAAAAATCGTATTTTTGCATCCGAAATGGCTGTTTCGGAAATGGCTGTTTCGGAAGTGTAAAATATAGGATATGAGATTCTACGACAGAGAACAAGAAATTGATTTCCTACGGGAGACGCGGAAAACAGCAGAGAAAACTGCTCGTTTTACGGTGGTTACGGGCCGCAGACGCATAGGCAAGACGACATTGATACGAGAGGCTTATAAGGATGAGCCTTTTGTCTATTTCTTTGTGGCAAGGAAGGCGGAAGCAGAGCTTTGCGAGGTGTTTTTGGAAGAAGTGAGTGAGAAATTGGGCATCCCTACATTGGGCCACAGTCGCAGTTTCAGTGATGTTTTCCAGTATTTGATGCAGTTGTCGGAGAAGCGGAGCTTCACGTTGGTGATTGACGAGTTTCAAGATTTCTTCAGGGTGAACAAGGCTGTATTCAGCGAGATGCAGGACATTTGGGACAGATACGAGAAGACGTCGAGGATGAATCTCGTTGTGTGCGGCAGTATTTACTCGCTGATGCAGAATATTTTTAAGGATAAGAAGGAGCCCTTGTATGGCAGAAATACGGGCGAGTTGAGGGTGAAGCCTTTCAAACCTTCGGTGTTGAAACAGATTATGGCGGATGCCAAGCCTGGATACAGCCAAGAAGATTTATTGGCGATGTTTACTTTTACGGGCGGTGTGGCTAAATATGTGAATCAGTTGGTGGATGCGGAGGCTTTGGACAAGGACAGCATGATTCGGCATATCGTGAGTGAGAATTCGACTTTTTTGAATGAAGGGAAGAATAATTTGATAGAGGAGTTTGGTAAGGATTATGGGACGTATTTTTCTATCTTGTCGTGTATTGCCCGTGGCAAGAATACCCGCAGTGAGATTGAGGATGTCATTGGTCGCGAAGTAGGGGGGTATTTGACGAATTTGGAAAAGGAGTATGAATTGATAGGGAAGCGGCAGCCATTGTTTGAAAAGAGTGCCACGAAGAATGTGCGCTATGAATTGGATGATGTGTTTTACTCTTTTTGGTTCCGATTTGTGTTTAAATACAATTATATCATCGAAATAGAGAATTATGGCAAATTGCAGGAGATTGTCCGGCGGGATTACAATATGTTTAGTGGATTGATGTTGGAGCGGTATTTCCACCGTGTTGCCATGGAGTCAGGGGAGTTTACTCGCTTGGGTCGTTGGTGGGATAGAAAAAGGGAGAATGAGATAGACATGATAGCCGAAGACGAACTCAAAGACTGTGTCACGTTCTTTGAGATTAAGCGTCAGAAGGAGGAGGTCAGTATGGCTGTGCTGAAACAGAGAGCGGAGGTGTTTCTGAATGCCACGCACGAGTTTAAAGGATATGAGGTATCCTACAAGGGACTGAGTATGGAAGATATGTGATGCCTATTCGCTCGGGGCGGTGTCGTTTTTGCGGAAGATTTTGTAGCCGAGGAAGGCCACGGCGATGGACATCAGCGGCGAGAGGAGGTTGAAAAAGCAGTAGGGCAAATATTCCAATGTCGGCACCTTGAGCACTAACGACTGGGTCATGCCGCATGAGTTCCAGGGTATCAACACAGAGGTCACGGTGGCGGCATCTTCGGTGGATCGGCTCAAGAGGCGGTTTTCAAAACCTTTGTCTTTGTAGAGCTTTTTGAAAAGTCCTCCCGTGAGGACGATGCTGAGGTATTGGTCGCCCGTCACCATATTGGCCATCACGCCCGTAGCCACGGTGCTGCTCACCAACGAACGACGTCCGGTGATAAGTCGGCTAAGGGCATTGGTGAGGCTTTGCATCATTCCGCTGCCTGTCATCAATCCGCCAAAGGTGGCGGCACAAAAGATGAGGAACACAGTGTTCAGTACGCCGCCCATGCCTCGGGTGGACACAAGGTCGTTGAGGCTCTCAACCCCTGTGTCTATCGAGGTGCTTCCATAGATGCTCCGCATCAAACCGCCAAAAATGTTGCCGTTGCCTATGGAGGTCACGATGTCGGGTTGGGCGAAGAGCGCCACGATGCCTGCCACGAGGGCTGACAAAAACAAGGTGATTGCGGCGGGGAGGCGTAGCAGTATGAGCACCATGGTGAACAGCGGCACCAAGAGCAGCCAGAGGCTGATGTTGAAACTGTTTTGCAGACCTTCAGATATGGCCAGGGTTTGAACCGCCATGTCGTTGGGGTGGGTGAGGCTTGCTATGAGGAAAACAATCAGGGCGATAGAGAATGAGGGAATGGTGGTGATAAGCATGTAGCGGATGTGGGTGAAAAGCGGCACTTCGCCCACCGAAGAGGCAAGCACAGTGGTGTCGGAGAGGGGCGAAATCTTGTCGCCGAAATAGGCGCCCGAGATTATCGCACCTGCTGTCCACCCCACCGAATAACCCAAAGCCATACCTATGCCTATCAAGGCGATGCCGATGGTGGCAATGGTTGTCCAAGAACTACCCGTCATGAGTGACACCAAGGCACATATCAGGCAGGTAACGAACAAAAATATGCCGGGCGTTATCACTTTCAAACCATAATATATAAGGGTTGGCACCACACCGCTCACCATCCAGCTGCCCGAGATGGCTCCGATGAGGAAGAGTATGATGATGGCGGAGGATATTGACTTGATATTCTCGACAATAGCCCCCTCCAAGGTTGCCCAAGGGGTTTTGTAGCCAAGCATGGCGATGGCCACCACTACCCCCGAGGCAAACAGCAGAGCCGTCTGGCTGCCTCCTTCAAGGGCGTCGGAGCCGAAATTGCGTATCACAAACACCAATAAGGCTATCAGCACCCCGAAAGGCACCAATGCCATCGCCCAATGCACTTTGGGATTATTGTCGTTTTGCAGATCACTCATGATTTAAGTCGAATGTCTCTTTGATTTTATCCACATAATCCAGTTTCTCCCAAGCGAAGAAATCCACCATCTTCTTGTATTCCTTGCCGTTGGCATCGAACATCGTGACCTCGGCGCTGTAGGGGTCGCGACCGATATGGCCGTAAGCTGCGGTGGGGCGGAAGATTGGATTCTTCAACCCGAAACGCTGGATGATGGCGTAGGGGCGCATGTCGAAAATCTGGCCGATTTTGCGGGCAATGTCGCCGTCGCTCATATCCACATGGCTGGAACCGTAGGTGTTGACATAAAGTCCCACAGGTTCGGCCACTCCGATGGCGTATGCCACCTGCACAAGCACCTCGTCGCACACACCCGCTGCCACCATGTTCTTGGCAATATGGCGTGTGGCGTATGCTGCCGAGCGGTCCACTTTGGAGGCATCCTTGCCCGAAAAAGCTCCGCCACCGTGTGCTCCGCGACCACCGTATGTGTCAACGATAATCTTGCGACCCGTGAGGCCTGTGTCGCCGTGAGGCCCTCCGATAACGAACTTACCCGTGGGATTAACAAAAAGTTTGTAGTCGCCTTGGGCGAAAAGGGCTCGGTTGCTGTCGCTGAGGCGTGTCAGCACGCGCGGAATAAGAATATTGCGCACATCGTCGTTGATCCGTTTCAGCATGGCGCCTTCTTCGTCGAAATCGTCGTGCTGGGTCGAAATCACGATTGTGTCCACCCGTAGGGGCTTGTGGTCGTCGCTGTATTCAATGGTGATCTGGCTCTTGGCATCGGGACGCAGATAGGTCATCACCTGCCCCTCTTTGCGGATCTTGCTCAGTTCGATGAGGAAGATGTGCGCCAATGTGATAGGCAGGGGCATCAGTTCGGGAGTCTCGTTGCAGGCGTATCCAAACATCATGCCCTGGTCGCCAGCGCCTTGCTGCTCCTCGTCGGCACGGCTGACACCCTGGTTGATGTCGCCGCTTTGGCCGTGGATGGTGGAGAGGATGCCGCACGAGTTCGACTCGAACATGTACTCGCCTTTGGTGTAGCCGATGTTTTTGATCACATCGCGCACCGTTTCCTGTATCTCGACATATCCGTTGCAGGTAATCTCGCCGCTCACTATGGCCAACCCTGTTGTCACCAGCGTCTCGCAAGCCACATGGCTGTTGGGGTCGCGGCGAAGAAATTCGTCAAGCAGTGCGTCAGAAATTTGGTCGGCAACCTTGTCAGGATGCCCTTCGGAAACCGATTCAGAGGTGAAATAATAACTCATACTTTTACTTTTTTGATGTTGAACATAAAAAAGCAAAGATAGGAGAGAAGAGTGATTGTTGGATGAAAATCATGTGTTTAGCATTATTTTTCAGTGGTTGCAATCATTACAAATCTATCCACTTTGCGGTTGCAAAGATACTACTTTTCTTTTAATCTGCAAATTTTTTTTGTTTGCGTTTGTCTCACATACAAGATGAAAATTCACGAAAATCTTCCCTACAAGGTTTCCAACGTCAATGTCCGCCAATATCCGTTATGCCCATGAATATTTTTATAAACGAGAATATCCGAGAACTATCGAAGTGTGGTCGCGACCGAATGGGAGTCCCGAAGGGATGCGAAGCACAATGCCCGAGAATTTTCGAAAAAAATTTATGGGCATTCATGGTTATTTGCGGACATTTTTGTTTTCCTTTTCATGTTTCAATCGGCTGATAAATAATTATTTTAATTTGAAAAAAATCGGGATAAATTAAAAAATGATTATCCGCAACGAGGTGAACGTGTCGGCAAAATATTTCCCTAACCCTATTTCCCCCGAAGGGGCCGACTATTTCCCCTCGATAGAGGGCTTTATTTCTTGCCGTCAGGCAACTTTTTCAAACAATCACCTATATG
>JAZUIX010000171.1:0-13029 GCA_045642445.1 Bacteroidales bacterium
CAGTTAAAAAAATGGATGACAAAACCCCCTTCTTATATTATATAACTAATTAATATATAAATATATATAATAAATAAGAGAAATTGTACCCCTCAAAAAACAATTGTCATATTGTCATATTGTCATAAAGACGAATCTGCAATTCATCTAAAAAGCAAAGAATCAACAAAATACAACATCGCAAAACACTCAACACCCCGGATGCAACCTCTGAAAGTGCGACAAAATATATCAAATTACAGCTCTTTTAGGCCTCAAAATCATGCATTACCCCCCCTATTTTTGATACTTTTCCCCGCACTTGGCGCACATATCAACGTCGCGGATTTTCATCACCGACCCCATTTGGAAGGCACTTTGTGGCCAATTTGGTGACCGAAAGTGAGGATATCAAGGGTCAATTGTCCACTTTTGTAGAGGCCATCTGTCACGACTTCCCAATATCTCTGTCGCTACCACTCCCATTATCCTCCCAATATTCTCCCAATATCCTCCCAATATTCTCCCACCAGGGGTGGGGGAAAATTGAGAGTTGAGAGGTCGGAGTTAAGAACGACATACGGACATGAAACGAATGGCCCACGTCACGCAAACGAAAAACGAAATCTTTTTGGGGGATATCAGAGTGATGCGGCATGTCCCGACGATGAAGAAGTCCTGTGGACTTCGATAGTGGTCCCGAAGGGATTGCGAACAGAGTGAAGCAAAACGTAGAACTTTCTTCTCACCGACAGGTGCTTTAACCCCACACATCAGGACGGAAGTCCGATGTGTGGGGTATGTGGTGGAGCGTGGGATGCGTCCCGAGGGGACGCTCTATATCGTCTGCCACATTTTAGAGCGTGCTGTCTGCACGCAGATACATTTATGCATCTCCTACCCCACACTACGAGTGTGGGGTTATAGCACCGACATGTCGGTGGGATAGTGCCTTCGGCACTTTTCTATTCATGGATATTTTCGTTGAAAAAAATATTTATGGTCATTTACGGATATTATCGGTAATTCGCGTTGATGTGAAAAATAAAGGGGAGCACAAAAGTGTGCTCCCCTTTATTGTATCGGAATAATGATGTTTTATTCTTCAGCCGGCCATACGGGTTGGAGATTGCGATCGCCGTAGGCATCGTCAATCTTGCTGATGGTAGGCCAATATTTGTCGCCATGCTCCATGGGGAAGGCAGCAACTTTACGGCTGTAGGGATAATTCCATTCGTCGGCACACACAACCTGCATGGTGTGAGGTGCGTTGGCGATAGGATTGTTGTGCTCGTCGTATTTGCCAGTCATGATGTCGTCGATTTCCTGACGGATGGCAATCAAAGCATCGCACAAACGATCCAACTCGCTCAGAGGCTCGCTCTCGGTGGGCTCGACCATGAGGGTGTTGTGGACGGGGAATGCCACGGTGGGGGCATGGAAGCCAAAGTCGTCGAGACGACGTGCGATGTCACCCACGCCGACCTTAAGACTGAATTCGGAGAAATCAACAATCATTTCGTGTCCGCACATGCCATTCTTGTTGGTGTAAAGAATCTTGTAGTATTTCTGCAAACGCGAACGGAGATAGTTGGCATTCAGGATGGCGTGTTTGGTGGCTTCGGTAAGGCCATTACCACCAAGCATGAGGAGATAGCCATAGCTGATGGGGAACAGCAAAGCGTTGCCGTAAGGAGCGCCGGACATTGCATTACCTTTCTTGCCTCCGACTTCGACCTGACTATGTTTGGGCAGGAAATCGAGCAGTTTGGCGCTAACGGCAATAGGACCTACGCCCGAGCCGCCACCACCGTGAGGACCTGCGAAGGATTTGTGCAAGTTGAGGTGGCAGACATCGGCGCCCATGTGGCCAGGACTGGTAAGACCAATCTGGGCATTCATGTTGGCTCCGTCCATATAGACAAGGCCGCCAGCTCCATGGATAATGTCGATGATTTCAAGAATACCCTCTTCAAAAGCACCATGCGTGGAAGGATAGGTGATCATGATGCAGGCAAGATTGTCTTTGTGCTCGGCAACCTTTACTTTGAGGTCTTCGATATCGACATCGCCACGTTCGTTGCACTTGACAACTACGACAGTCATACCGGCTTTGGCTGCACTTGCAGGATTGGTGCCGTGGGCGCTGGCAGGGATGAGGCAGACGTTGCGATGACCGTTGCCACAATCGATATGATAGTTGCGGATGACGGTAAGACCGCTATATTCGCCAGCAGCACCACTATTGGGTTGCAGGCTCACACCGGCGAAACCGGTAACGATGGCCAAGAGGTCTTCCATCTCGTTGATCATCTCGGTATAGCCTTCAGTTTGATCGGCAGGTGCGAAGGGATGGATAGCACCAAATTCGGCCCAACTGAGAGGCATCATCTCGGCAGCAGCATTCAGCTTCATGGTGCAACTGCCCAGCGGAATCATAGCACGGTTGAGGCTGAGGTCTTTGACTTCGAGTTTCTTCATATAACGCATCATCTCGGTCTCGCTATGATACTTATTGAAGACGCTATGGGTCAAATATTTTGTGGTGCGAAGCATGTTTTCGGGAATCGAGCAGATGCTTGTGCAGCAAGTGCCTTTGCATTGGAGCAGCTCGGGAGTTTTGCCAGCGGCTGTGGCAAGAACTGTGATGATCTCGTTAACATCGTCGCGGCTGGTGGTTTCATCGATGCTGATGCCGATGCACTCGTCGCAGATGTAACGGAAATTGATATTGTGTTCGAGAGCGATTTTCTTCACCACGTCGGTCTTGACGGGGCATTGCAAAGCGAGAGTGTCGAAGAAAACGCGGTTATGCTGTTTGTAGCCATATTTTTCGAGTTCTTTGGCCAAAACGGTAGCGATGCTGTGGATATTGCCAGCAATATTACGGATGCCTTCGGGACCGTGCCAAGCGGCATAGAAACCGCTCATGATGGCTTGCAGAGCAGAAGCTGTGCAGATGTTGGAAGTGGCTTTGTCGCGTTTGATATGCTGTTCGCGCATACCCAGAGCCATACGGAGAGCGGGATTGCCCTTGGCGTCGATGCTCCAACCGATAATACGGCCGGGGAAGGCACGTTTGAAGGTTTCGGTGATGGCGAAGAAACCGGCGTGAGGACCGCCAAATCCCATAGGAAGACCAAAACGCTGAGTGCTGCCGAAAGCACAATCGGCACCCATCTCGCCAGGAGTCTTGACCAATGCAAGAGCCATCAAATCGGTAGCCATACCCACAAAAATGCCCTTCTCATGGCACTTTGCGATAAATTCGGTATAGTCGGCCACTTCACCATACTGGTTGGGATTTTGCACGATGACGGCAAAATATTTGGCTGCATCGAAATCAAAATCAGCCACCTTGCCGGTCTCAATAGCAATATTGCGAGGAGCGGCATTGGTGCGCATCACGTCAAGCGTTTGAGGCAGGATACCTTCGTCGACAAAGATAGTGTGGACACCATCTTTCTGAGCCTGACGGCTGCGGCTGGCGAAGAACATAAGCATACACTCACCACCAGCAGTAGCCTCATCAAGCAACGAAGCATTAGCCATAGGCATGTGCGTCATGTCAGCCACCATTGTCTGATAGGTCATCAAGGCTTCGAGACGACCCTGGCTGATTTCGGTTTGATAAGGGGTATAAGCGGTATACCAACCTGCGTTTTCAAACACATTACGCTGAATGACGGCAGGGGTAATGGTGTTGTAATAGCCCATACCGATATAGGTCTTGTAAACCTTGTTCTTGTTGGCAAGAGCCTTGCAACGGGAGAGGAATTCGTATTCATTGATACCATCAGCTATGGGCATGGGTTCTTTGAGACGAATGGCAGCAGGAACAGCTTTGTCAATAAGTTCTTCCATGGAGCTCACACCAATTTCTTTCAGCATCTTGGCTTCATCAGCTGCATTGGAAACTCCATTGTGACGGGGAGTGAAATTATTGCTTATCATATAATGTTATTTTACTATTAATATTTTACTTAATTCTTGTGAATGTTTTCTTGAAGACGTTTTACGAGTTCGGAAGAGGCCTCATTCTTGAGGATGACGATGGCAACACGGTTCAACTCTTTAGGATCGTAAATGGTGATACCACCCAGAGGAATGGTTTCGAATTGGTCGGCATTCATACCATAGACCTCGGTGAGTTCGTTATACACACTCTTGCAACGATTCTGACTCAGCACCCAGTTGTGGGGTTTGGAACCTGTCAAAGAGTCAGCAGCACCGATGATGTAATAGACATTGTCGGACGACATAAGGTTGGCGCGAGTAGCAAAACGTTTGAGAGTGGATTTGGCATTGACTTCAAGATAGTATTTGTCTAACGGGAAATAGACCACGGCAGAAACGCTGGGGTCGGCCTGAGCCAACTGGAAAATGTCGTTCAGGATATCGCCGTTATTTCGGGGCAGCAGATTGTTGATAGAATCAATCTGTCGTTGGAGAGCAGCAATTTCACGAGCATTGGCGCCATCACCTGCACGAAGTTCGTCGAGTTTACGAAGCAGATCTTCAAGATTGGTGTTGCCAGTTTGCGACACTAAATTGTTGATGGAATCGATCTGATGTTCGAGAGCTGCCACTTCGCGGGCTTTCGCCTCGTCGCTGGCACGGAGGTCTTCAAGTTCATTAAGCAACTCCTCGAGGTGTTCGACAGATTCGGTAATCTGGACATTGTGGGCAGGTACGAAACGATGGTTGACCTGCTGGACATAACCCTTTTCATCACCTGTTTGATAAATCTCGTCGAAGAGCTCCCAATGGGCACCGAGGAAGAATTGCGGCATATAGTCGACTTTTGACACAGTATTGTCGTAAGGAGAATAGTCGAACGAGGGGCGAATAATCGTGAGGCGGGGATTGGCAGAGAGAATAAAGTGGGGAGTCACATAGTAACACAAGTCGAAACCGCCTGTAAAATAGAACTCAAAATTGACAGCATCAGCTTTCTTTCGCGGATTAAGCACTTTGCCGGTATTCATCATCAAACCAAGTCCGATAGGGGTAGTGACATGGAATTTCTTGGCACTTCCGCGTTCATAACCATTCAAGAAGTTCATCCAATCAAGTGTCACAAGTCCGCCAATTCCGAAACCATAAGCATGGAATGGATAGTACCCATTATCGTTGATGTCGGTTCCACCAAATTGCGCAGGGAGAATATATGGGTTGAGCATATATTTCGTCTGTGAATTATAATCGAAATGTTGGAGGAGGAGCGATACAGACACGTCAGGAATGAGCCATTTACCAATCTCCAAACCGATATTGTAGTTCAATTTGTTCCAACGTGCGGATGAAACAAGTTCGTTGCCGATATAGGTTTGAACACCCGCCTGAAGATGGATAAACCAGTTGTCGAAAGGTGATGCAACTATAAATTGTAACGTATCGAGGTCAACACCAAGTCTGGGCGTTTTCAAGAACGGCTTTTTGTCACCATCTTGAAGTGCCCTTCTATTACGATTAGCGTTATAATTGATCGTGGTGTCACGAGAATATAGGCTGTCTGGGATCTGAGCAAAAACATTTCCAATTGACAGTACCGCCAAACAACCTAAGAGCAGTACTTTTTTCGAAAATTTATTCATATCTTTTTATTATTGATTCAATATATTAATTAATAATAGTGTGAATTGACATTTTTTCATCATCGACTACCAAATAACCGCACGCTGGTCGGGTTCCAGATACATCTTGCTGCCCGCCTGGATGCCGAAAGCCTCAATAAATTCGGTGATGTGGGGAAGTGTAGCATTTACGCGGTTCTCGGCAAGCGAGTGAACATCTGCAGCCGTGAGCATCAGTTTGGCCTCTTCGCGGATGTTGGAAGCCCAAACACCGGCATAAGCCAAGAAGAAACGCTGTGCGGGAGTGAAGCCGTCCATTTCTTTTGCATTGACCTGTTTCTTTTCAAGAGCGGTTTGCATAGCGCGGAAACTGATATGGAGACCACCGTTGTCGGCGATATTCTCACCCAAGGTGAGGGAGCCATTGGCGTATGTAAGAGGATCGTCGCTAACCTTAACCTTATTAAACCAGTCGACAAGAACCTGCGAATTCTTCTTGAAATTCTCTGCATCCTGCTCGTTCCACCAGTCGTTCAAGTTGCCTTCCTTGTCGTAATGACGGCCCTGGTCGTCAAAACCGTGAGTCATCTCATGTCCGATAACAACGCCGATAGCACCATAGTTGAAAGCATCGTCAGCATTCATATCGAAGAAGGGTTTCTGAAGGATACCTGCAGGGAAGCAGATTTCATTAGTGGTAGGATTGTAATAAGCGTTCACGGTTTGAGGAGTCATACCCCATTCGTCACGATCGACGGGCTTGTCGATTTTCGAGACCATGTAGGCGATGTCGAACTCGTTAGAACGGATGACATTGGCGAAATAGCTGTCGTTCTTAATCTCAAGACCGCTATAATCGCGCCATTTTTCAGGATAGCCAACCTTGACCAAAATTGTGGAAAGTTTCTCGATGGCAAGTTTCTTGGTGGCATCGCTCATCCAAGAAGCATCGTTGATGCGGAGGGCGAAAGCCTCTTTCAGGTTGTTGACCATCTCGACCATACGGTGTTTTGCCTCGGGGGGGAAGAAACGCTCGACATAGAGCTGGCCGAGGGCCTCGCCCATAGCTCCGTCAACAGTGGTGGTAACACGTTTCCAACGGGGACGCAACTGCTCAGCACCGCTGAGTGTGCGGCCGTAGAACTCAAAATTGGCGTTGACGAAATTCTCGCTGAGGTAGCCTGCAGCAGTATTGATGACGTTCCAAGCGAAATAAGCCTTGATGGCCTCAATATCCTTATTGCTGGTGAGGACCTTGGCAACTTCTTCGAAATATTCGGGCTGAGCCATATTGAAACTCGTGAGTTTATTGAGGCCCATCTGAGCGAAATAAGCATTGTAGTCGATACCGGGGGTCTTGGCCTTGGCCTCATCAAGAGTCATCTTGTTGAAAGTCTTGAAGGGGTCGCGGTTCTCCTCGTTGTCGTATTGGGCCTTGGCCAAACGGGTTTCGAGGTCCATAACCATCTTGGCCAACTGGGCAGGAGTCTTGCCGCTGAGTTTGTCGTAACCTGCATTGGCGAACTGGGTCTCCAACAGTTTGAGGTAAGCAGCACGAAGCTGAGGCTCGCGACCGTCGTTCTTGATGTAGTAGTCGCGCTCACCCATACCGATACCGGTCTGATAAAGCCAAGCGATGCACATCTTGGCATCATTAGCATCTGCCTCATTGAAGAGAGCGAAGAACGGATTGATGCCGATACCGTGGAGACGGCGCATCTCGTTCTGGACATCGTCGCTGGTTTTGAGAGCAACAATTTCATTCAGGTAAGGCATGATAGGTTCGGCACCCTGTTTCTCAATAGTGACGGTGTCCATACCCACCTTGTACAAAGTAGCGATCTTGTCACCATAGCTGCCGGCCTCGTTAGTGTTGGAAACGAGGGAATCGATAATAGTGCGCAGCTGTTCCTGATTGGTTTCAGCCAAGACGTCAAATGCGCCATAGCGGCTGTGTTCAGCATCGAGGGGGTGGTTCTTCAACCAACCGCCACATGCATAGTGGTAGAAATCTTCAGTAGGATTGACCGTGGTGTCAAGATTGTCAAAGTTCACACCAGAACCAAGTTCATTTTTGTTACAAGCAGAAGCAAGCAAAGTAAGGCTCATAACCGTGACAAGAATTTTTTTCATTTTTACCTCTTATATTATTATTATCAATTTAAGTTGAGAAAACACCCAATTCCAGCAATTTTCGCCTTCACGAATGTTTGCTCATTTTTTATAAATATATCTCTATCAACTACTAAGCGATCACAAAACTTCAAAACATACTACCTACAAATGTGCAAAGATACAAAAAAAAACTGACACAAGAACGATTTTCAGAATTTTAACTTTTTTTCATATTTCAAACAAAAAAAGAGCCCCCCACCATCATACGATCCCCTTGTAGAGAAAAAATCGCTCTCACTCAAACAAATCTTTTCTTTTGCCACATCAAAATAGTCGGCATTCAAAGTCTCGAGACGGATCTCGCCGCACGGATTCTTTGGAAACACTACATCCCTATCATCTTCATCATCAGAACCACATTGGCCGATAGCAACCCCAACCACCAAATCACGAATATAACCAGATTCAGCGCCTCGTATGATATCTTCATTCGGGCAGACAGATTTCTCAAGTCCGTCACACACAGCTCGAAGGCATATCGGTATGGCTGATGGTAATGTCTGAGCAGCCATATATAACCTACGATATAGATGCTGGCGTAAAACAGCAGGCCCACAGCCATCAAGAACCCGACAAACGTCGGACTTTCGCAAATGTTGACGAGCGCAGCTATGAATGGAAGAAAGCCAGCTATCAAAAGCAGCGTTCCCTGAATATAAAGGTTGACGATAACCGACATCTTCTCATATCCCGACCGGAAAAGTCTCCCCATCACCAACAGAAACCACGCACACAATGCAAACGAGACATGTACTAATTTTCGGATGTTTTTGAATCGTCTCATTCTATAATTTTCACGTTGCGAATTTCTATTCTCAAACAATTTGTTCTCTACTGAGAGCAAGCATTAGGCCTCGCCATTTTCATACAGAAACTCTGGCGACACATCAACCGTACCATCAAGCCAACTGACCGTCCAGCCGTTGAGGGCGAACTGTCGAAACACAGAAAGACTTCTGATTTTGTCATACAATTTGTTAGTCCCGAACAGACTACCGAAATCAAACGTGCGCCAACAGCCATTATTAAACAGCAGCCGCATCCTATAATTGTCGAGGTAATGAGCCTCCGTAATCCATAACAATTCCATAATACTAATCGAGTGGTTTGATTTTCTTAAGTTCTTCACCGCGCTCTATTCTTTGCCAATTTTCCATCAATTCTTCTTGATGTTCATCCAGCCATTCATACACCAAAGCGATAACCCTGCGGGGGAGATTGCCTGAGAGTTCCCCTGTTCGGATATCAACTAATGCACGATACTCATTGTAACATACATGGAAATGGGGCGGATTATGTTCCTAGATAAACATTGTGATAATAATACCATAAAACGAACTAATCTCTGGCATAATTCAGCATTTTTTATATTGATAACGCACGGTGGGCGATATTATTGTGTCGCATACAAACATTTTCGCGTTGTGTTGAATTTTCAAACCCCACACCTCTCAAAACATCCCGAGAACGGGTGCCTAAGAACTCGGTGAGGCCTCATATAGGCTTTTTTTTCGTTTTGCGGCTTATAATTCAGACTTTGCTCAAGAGAGAGCATAAACGAAGCCAAAGTTTCGCTTATGCCGAACGCAAGCAATGTCAGCGAAGCCAACCCGACACAACGTCCCACTTTCAGAACATCCCCGAGAGCGGACGGAGAACACCTTCTTTCAATCTACATCTTGTACCTCAGCCACATCTTGTTGCTCTTTTTCCAAACGAATATCATGAAGAACTCTGCCCTTGTAACTAAAGTATTTCGGACCTTGATATGCTCCACTATTGTTTTGCATTTCTTTTGGCAGATATGCTGCAACAAATGGAGACAATCTCCATAATCGGTTGTCGTATTCAATCCTTGTGTCATCAGAAATCTTGACAACAATATCTGGTTTGGGGTCAAAAACAATCATATCCCCTGGTTTGAGTCCTATCATGCTGAAGTGGAATCTTTCTCTTCTCTCACATGAGGCCTCCTCGGTTTCCTCCAAAGCCTTATCAGGAGCCTGTTCTGCAATCGGATATATTTGGTATGGTTCATTTTTCTCGTATCTGCAAACCTCCGCATCTCCAAGCAGTTTTGCTATATCCACCAACATGTCCGTAGCGGTGGCTGGAGCGATATTGAAAAACTCTCTGTTTTGCCGAATACGGAGATTAGAAATTCGGTCAATACTTTTATGAATCATACGCTCAACATCATGATATTTAATCGTTTTAATAGTGGCATATATTTCGAAAGGAAGCGGAACAGCAGTATTGTCAAGTTCAGCAGAACGAACCTCTACAGGTCGGCTGCTTTTGCCAATTTTCACCCAATCTTCTTTAAAACTGGGGTTGGTCAAAATATAGACATATCCGGGTTGTTGCTTTTCGCTCGTACTCATTATTCAGGATTTTGTTTGTTTATAAAGGAATAATTAGGGCCGCCGAAACGGCCCTAATTAGTATTGTATTATTTATTTTTTCGGCTTAGTACATGCCGCCCATGCCACCCATGCCGGGGTTGGCGGGCATCGGGGGTTCGGGCTCCTTGATGTCGCACATCACACACTCGGTGGTGAGGAGCATACCGGCGATGCTGGCAGCATTCTGAAGAGCCACGCGGGCCACCTTGGCGGGGTCGATAACGCCGCTCTTGAAGAGGTTCTCGAAGGTCTCGGTGCGGGCGTTGTAGCCGTAGTCGGCCTTGCCGTTCTTGACCTCGTTGACGATAACGGAGCCTTCCAAACCAGCGTTCTCGACAATCATGCGCAGCGGAGCCTCGATGGCACGGCGGATAATCTCAACACCGAGCTTCTCGTCCTCGTTGGCGGGCTTGATGTCATTGAGTTTCTCGGCTGCACGGATGAAAGCGGTACCACCGCCGGGGATGATGCCCTCTTCGACAGCTGCACGGGTGGCATGCAAGGCGTCGTCGAAGCGGTCCTTCTTCTCCTTCATCTCCACTTCGCTGGCTGCACCCACATAGATGACTGCCACGCCGCCTGCCAATTTGGCAAGACGTTCCTGCAGTTTCTCGCGGTCGTAGTCGCTGGTGGTCTTTTCTATCTGAGCCTTGATCTGGTTCACGCGGGCCTTGATCATCTCGGCATCACCGGCACCGTTGACGATGGTGGTGTTGTCCTTGTCGATGGTGATCTTCTCGCAGGTGCCGAGCAT
Source organism: Bacteroidales bacterium (assembly GCA_045642445.1). GTDB lineage: Bacteria > Bacteroidota > Bacteroidia > Bacteroidales > P3 > Colimorpha. Next base: position 10,890 of record JAZUIX010000171.1, read on the forward strand.
ATCCATGGTGGCATCTTCGAGCTTGTAGCCCTTCTCTTCGCTCACGACCACACCGCCGGTGAGGATGGCGATGTCTTCGAGCATCTCTTTGCGGCGGTCGCCAAAGCCGGGAGCCTTGACGGCAACAACCTTCAAGCCGCCACGCAGACGGTTGACCACGAGGGTGGCCATAGCCTCGGTTTCAACATCTTCGCCGGTGATGAGCAAGGGGCGACCATACTTGGCAACGGGTTCGAGAATAGGAAGAAGAGTCTGCAAAGTGCTGATTTTCTTGTCATAGATAAGAATGAGGGGGCTGTCGTAGGTGCACTCCATCTTGTCGGTATCGGTGACGAAATAGGGGCTGATGTAGCCGCGGTCGAACTGCATACCCTCGACCACTTTCACGCTGGTTTCGATGCCCTTGGCCTCCTCGATGGTGATAACGCCGTCCTTGGAAACCTTCTCCATAGCCTCGGCGATGATGTCGCCGATCTGGCTGTCGTTGTTGGCGCTGATGGTGGCCACCTGGCGAATTTTTTCGATGTCGCCGCCAACCTCCTGAGCCTGAGCCTTCACATCCTCGACGATGACGGCCACGGCCTTGTCGATACCGCGTTTCAGATCCATAGGATTGGCACCAGCGGTAACGTTCTTCAAACCGGTGTTCACGATAGCCTGAGCCAAAACGGTAGCGGTAGTGGTACCGTCGCCGGCCTGGTCGTGGGTCTTCGAGGCAACCTCTTTGACCATCTGGGCACCCATGTTCTCGATGCCGTTTTCGAGTTCGATTTCCTTAGCCACGGTAACACCGTCCTTGGTGATGTGGGGGGCACCGAACTTTTTGTCGATGGCCACGTTGCGGCCTTTGGGGCCGAGGGTTACCTTAACTGCGTTAGCCAATGCGTCAACGCCTTTGCGAAGCTGTTCGCGAGCGTCATTATTGAAAACAATTTCTTTTGCCATGATTGATTTCTAATTAATAAGTTGTTGTGGGACTAGATTTGCCAGACATTCTAGGTCCTCTAGTTTTTAAATTAAATGATAGCGTAGATGTCGCTCTCTTTCATAATCATATACTTGGTGCCGTCGATGTCGATCTCGGTGCCACTATACTTTCCGTAGAGGACGGTGTCGCCAACCTTCACGGTCATCTCATGGTCTTTGGTGCCCTTGCCCACGGCGAGGACCTTGCCTCTTTGGGGTTTCTCCTTTGCGGTGTCGGGGATAATGATGCCGGAAGCGGTCTTTTGCTCGGCCTCGGCGGGCTGAATCAGAACACGGTCTGCTAATGGTTGAATGTTCATAGTTATGTATTTTTAGTTTTGTATTTTTGTTGTTTTCATCGTGCCTGCACTTTCTCGGCAGACACACCTTTAATTGCACATTCTGTGCCAATCGCCCTTTTCGGAGCGATTTGATGACAAATTGTCAGCACAGGAATCCAAACCCATGCGTAGCAAGGAAAAAAGCACGTGTCAATCTGTCACCCTGTCAAACTCCATCACGGTCTCTACATTCGACCCTGCGCCGTTTTCAATCACAAGTCTCTCCTGGGTAAGTTCAAGCAGGACATACATAGTCGGGGCGGCGCCAACGACCTGAATAAAAGCCAAATCCGTGCCATCCAGCTCCCACCACATTTGCGATTCGTTTATGCCGTCCGAGGTAATCAGCGAGCCATCCTCTCGAAACTCGAGGTAGAAATGTTCGCCATACATATTGGTTTGGTCAATCACCATGGTGTCAGAGCCATAATATTGATACTGAGTGGTCTTGTCCATTTCCCATTTGCCCAAAATCGAAGGCTCCTCGGGGTCATCGCCGTCGTCATTCTGCGACACGGTGTCGCTCGGAGGTGTTACCACGGGGTCGTTTTCTTTCTTGCACGAGGCCAGAGCCAGGAGGGCCACAGCCGCAAAACAAACTGCAAATTTTAAAAATAATTTATTCATAATATACTAATAATTAATTGTTTCGCAAAAGCCGGAGACACAAAGCCTCCCTAAATAGCCATTGCAAATATACGCATAATAATTGAAACCGCCAAAAAAAGTTACTAACATTTTTCACCCATCCCCCACCCCTTCGCCACTCCTCCCACACCCCTTTGCCGTTTTCCCCCTCTGCTTCCTATATCCTCCCAAGTGATTCCGATATG
>JAZUIX010000172.1:0-64679 GCA_045642445.1 Bacteroidales bacterium
GATTTCGGGCGTTTTCCGGCATCTTGCTGTTTATCACTCGGTCACGTAGCCCGCTACGCTTCCTCGTTCTGCACAGCAATCTGCTCGAAAACCACTCCGAAATCCCAAGAAATCAATTTATAGAACCCACCTTTAGAAATCAAAAATCATAAATCACTATGTACTTTCGACGTTTCATAATTGTGTTTGCTTTCGTCTTCGTTGTTGCGGGGGCGAGCAGGGGTCAGCAGCGGGGCGATGTGGTCGTGCTGTATGAGAACGACGTGCATTGTGCCGTGGACGGCTATCCCGTGATAGCGGGTTTGCGCGACAGTTTGGAGCGCATGGGGTGCACAGTGGGAGTGGTGTCGGGAGGCGACTTTGCCTTCGGCGGCATCCTGGGAGCCGCCTCGAAAGGCGAATATATAGTGCGACTGATGAATGCCGTGGGGTATGACGCGGTATGTGTGGGCAACCACGAGTTTGACTACGGCATGATCCAGCTTCGCCGCCTCGACTCGCTGCTTGCGGCACCGATGCTGAGTTGCAACTTTTGCAACAACGGCTCGGGGGTGAGTGTGATGAAAGGTTTTGTGATCAGCCACTATGGCAACAAGACCGTGGCTTACGTGGGTGTGACCACCCCGTCGACCATATACACCTCGTCGCCGGTGAACTTCCAAAACGCCGAGGGCGAATACATCTACAATTTCTCACCCAACAACCTGGCGGAGAATGTGCAGGTGTGGGTCAATGCTGCTCACGCTGCTCATGCGGACAAGGTGGTGCTCCTTACGCACATGGGCGACAAGGACGGGCAACCCACATCGGTGAGCCTGGTGGAAAAACTGAGCGGTGTGGATGTGGTGATAGACGCCCACGACCACCGCGAGATAGAACGCAATATTCTTAAAGACAAGGATAAAAATAACGTGCTGATGACCTCGACGGGCACCCATTTTGCCAAGATAGGTATGCTGGTGATACCTGCCGACGGGGGCGATGTGTACACCCGCCTTTTGTCGGTGGACACATTGTTGGCACACAACTGTGTGAGTCGGCAAGTGGAGGACACCCTCAACGTCATCCGCATGACACATCGTGCTTTGGGCAACAGAAAGGTGGCAGAGTGCCAGCAGGATATGATAGCCAACACAAGCGACGGTATGCGTATCTGTCGCCTGCGTGAGACCAATCTCGGCGACCTTGTGGCCGATGCTTACCGCACGGTGTTGGGAGCCGATATAGGTTGGGTGAACGGTGGCGGCTTGAGGGCCAACATCAACGCCGGCAAGGTGACGTATAACGACCTCTTCGCCGTGCAGCCTTACGCCAACGAATTGTGCGTGGTGGAGGTGAGCGGCCAGGAGATTTTGGACGCCCTCGAAACAGCAGTACGGGCATTGCCTAAGGCCGAAGGCTGTTTTCCGCAGGTGAGCGGATTGAGTTTCATTGTCGACACGTCGGGGAGGAGCTGGGTGCAGCTGGATGGCAACGGCAAGTTTCGAGCAGTACGCGGTACGCGCAGAGTGAGCGACGTGCGTGTGCAGAAAGGCAACTCGTGGGTAAGACTCAAACCCAACAAGCGTTACACTATTGCTTCGAGCAAATATCTGCTCCTCAATGGCGGTGATGCGCTGAGCTTCCCCACGGGGAAAGTGATCCCCACGGATCCAGTTACCGACACCGAGGTGCTGGAAGAATACCTCACACGCTATTTGGGTGGCACAATAGGCTCCAGCTATGCCTACCCACAACAACGACTGATTTATAGACGCCCACGAAAGTGAATTGAGAATTGAGAATTGAGAATTGAGAATTGAGAATTGAGAATTGAGAATTGAGAATTGAGAATTGAGAATTGAGAATTGGGCGGCAGCCACCTAATCACTAATCACAAGTCACAGGTTACCATTATTCACAATCGTCTGTTTGTATTTATTGACAAACAGGCAATTGTATTTTGTGGAAAGTGTGTATCTTTGTAAATTGAATATTTATATATAGAGATACTGGTTATGAATTGGAATATAAGCAAATACGGATGTTGCAAAACACGCGGAATTGTGGCTGTGGTACTGTTGGTGACGGCGTTGATGCTGCCTATGACGATGCAGGGGCAGAGCAAGAGACAATTGGAGAACGAGAAAGCGAAGATAGAAAAAGAGATTGCCCGCCTCAACACCGAGCTGGGCAAAGCGAAGAAATCGAGCAAAAACTCGACCAAACAGATCAACCTGCTCAAAAAACGCATCGCTGAACGCAACAAACTGATAGGTAACATCAATGGACAGATGCGTATACTGGATGTGCAGATAGTGAAGACACAGGATTCGCTCAGGGTGGTTCGTTCGCAGATAGACAGCATGAAAGTGGAATATGCCAAAGTGGTGCGCTCGCTGTATGACTTGAGGAATAACCTCAATCCTACGGGGTTGGTGCTTGACAATGAGTCGTACAACTACAGCTACCTGAAGATGAAGTATTTTAAAGAGTATTCCCGCTATCGCAGGCACCAAGCCACGATGATTGAACGCAAGCAGCAGGTGTTTGAAGAGATGACCTTGGATCTGCAACGTCAAAAGAACGAGAAGAACACCCTCTTGGCACAGGAACGCAAGCAGAAAGATGCCTTGGCACGTGAACAACAGAAAGAACAGAAAAACCTGACCACCAGTCAGCAACAAGAGAAAAACCTGCAAAAACAGATAAGCAAGAAAGAACAACAGAAACGCAAACTGCAACAACAGATTCAACAGATAATCAACGAGGAGGTGGCCAAAGCAGGCTCCTCAACGGAAACAAAGCCTCAACCCAAGACAGGCAAGGAGTCGGGCACTTATTCAGGATCGGGTTCGAGCAGCAGCAAGTCGGTGTATAAAGATGCCGCCTCGATGGATTTTGTGGCCAACAAGGGGCGCATGTCGTGGCCGGTAAACTACAAATCGGTGGCACGAGAGTATGGGTTGTATACCCGATCCTCGGGAGGACAAAACCGCAATCTGGGTATCGACCTTGTCTGCTCGCCAGGGGCACAGGTGTCGGCGGTGTATAATGGAACCGTGGCAAGAGTGTTCACCACCCCCACAGGCACAAAGGGCGTCATCGTCAAACATGGCGGATATATGACCGTGTATGCAGGCTTAGGAAGTGTGAATGTGAGTAGCGGCAGCAAGGTTACGGCAAGACAAACCATAGGCACGGTGGCGATAAGCGAAGAAGGCGACTCGGAGTTCTGCTTCCAGGTGTGGTGCGGCAAAGATGCGCTGAATCCGCGGCAGTGGTTGAAGTGAGATTACGCAGATATTCAATAAACAATATATTTTAGGAAATGAAAAGATTAGTCATAATAGCTTTAGTATTTGTAATGTTTGCCTCAGAAAGAGCGATGGGAGGTGAAAAAAAGGACAATACAACCTTGTGCAAGGACAAGGCATCGGAGTGGGTGGAAAAGATGATGGAGGATATGACGCTGGAACAGCGTGTGGCTCAGCTGATGGTGATACGAGTGCCGTTGAATATGGATTGCAAGGCTCAGAACACCTTTGAGCAACTGTTGCAAGAAACCGAGGTCGGGGGGGTGTGCTTCTTTGTGGGCACAGCGGAAAAGACCCTGCCAATGATACGTCGTTTCCAAGAGATAAGCTGCATACCTTTGTTGGTGTGTATAGATGCAGAGTGGGGTTTGGGAATGAGATTGAAAGACTGCTATTCGTTTCCTAAGAATGCCGAATTTGGCAAACTGCCCCATGAAATGGACACGATAGTGTATGCCATGGGGGAGGAGATAGGTCGCGAGTGTCGCAATATGGGCATACATGTCAATTTTGCCCCTGTGGTGGACATCAACAGCAATCCCAAGAATCCTGTGATAGGCACCCGGTCATTTGGCATTGACAGAGAACGTGTCGCGCAATTGGGCATACAATACATGAAAGGCTTGCAGAGCCAGGGAGTGATGGCTGTGGCGAAACATTTTCCAGGACATGGAGACACCGATGCCGACAGTCATTTCGAACTGCCCGTCATCAACCATACCCGTGAATATATGGACAGCATAGACCTCTATCCCTTTGCCCGACTGATAGATGAGGGTGTGGAGGGGGTGATGACCGCCCATTTGCAAGTGAACGCCTACGAGTCACAGCCAAACCATCCTTCGTCGCTATCATCGGCATTGGTGGGCGATGTGCTTCGTGGGAAATTGAATTTCCAAGGCATGGTGATCACTGACGGATTGGACATGAAGGGAGTGACCAAGTATTACAAAAATGGCCAAGCCGAACTTGAGGCACTTGTGGCAGGGACCGATATCCTGCTTCTGCCGCCAGATGTGCCAGCCGCGATAAAGACTATATGCAGCGCCGCCGATGCGGACAGCAACATCGCCCGACTGGTGGATATGAGGTGCAGGAGGGTGTTGAGGGCAAAATACAAACATGGCTGTGCCGATATGAAGCCTGAGTGTTGGCGCGTGCCAAATGATGAGGACAGTGTACGGTGCGAGATTATTGTCAGAGCCTTGCGTATGGCCACCGAAACCAAGATTGACAGCATCATATATGACGGTATAGAAAAACACGCCATGCCGGGTTGTCAAGTGTTGGCTATGAAGGATGGCAAATTGCTGTTCCGTAAAGCTTACGGCCATGTCACATACGATACCACAGATGCCAAAGTGACGATGAACACTGTGTACGACCTTGCCTCGGTGACCAAGATGATGGCGACCACGTTGGCGGTGATGAAACTGGAGGAAATGAAGAAGATAAGTTTGGATGCCCCGCTGAGTCGCTATGTGCCGTATCTCAAGCACAGCAACAAATCAAAAATCACCGTGCGACAGGCTTTGAGTCATGTGGCGGGTTTGAAAGATTTTGATTTGTATTGGAAAAAAGCCCAATATGAGGACAATCCTCAAGCGAGTGTGCTGGAGCAGATTGTGGATTCTCCCATGCAGACAAAAGGAAAATATGTCTATAGCGATTTGGGCTTTATTCTCTTGGGCGAGATGGTGCGATTTGTTTCAGGTCAGACCTTGGATATCTTTGTTCAGCAACATTTCTATCACCCGATGGGACTTTGCCATACACATTTCAATCCCGTTGAGAATGGTATAGATAGTCTTTCCATAGCACCTACCGAGCAGGACGACCATTATCGTCATCGTCTGGTAAGAGGCGAGGTGCATGATGAGAACGCCCATGTGATGGGGGGTGTGACTGGACATGCTGGATTGTTCAGCAATGCCGATGATTTGGCGAAGATTTTACAGATGTTGTTGGATGGGGGAGTGTATGATGGAAAGCGTTATCTGAAAGCGGAAACGATAGAAAAATTCAATACCCGCTATTATGCCTCCAAGGGATGCCGTAGGGCCTTGGGCTTTGACAAGCCTTTGATGAAAGGTTCGGGCGGTAGCGCTTGTGACGAGGTGTCCCAGACAAGTTACGGCCATACAGGTTTCACAGGCACGGTGGTGTGGGTGGATCCTGAATATAAGCTGACATACATATTCTTATCCAACAGAGTGTATCCCACTGTATCACCAAATAAATTGGCTCAGATGAGTATCCGCACCCAAGTGCAGCACGAGTTGTACAAGTCATTGGAAAAGAAAAAGTGCGGCACAGGAATAGCAACATTTGGCAATTGAGTAATGGTGGGTTCTATAAATTCAACGTAAACATGAAATATTTTGAAAATATACTTTTCTGTGATTTTGGCCGTTTTTGGTCATCTTACTGTTTGTCACTCGGTCATGTAGCCCGCTACACTCCCTCGTTCCGCTCAGCAATCTGTTCCAAAACCAACTCAAAATCCCAAGAAATCAATTTATAGAACCCACCTGGACAAAGCCATGACATCATTCTTGCAAAAACGCGACCATGAATTTGTGGAGCAAGGCGGCATACGAGAGCGCATGACAGCCGCACGACTTGACCATCGTGGCACACAAAATCGAATAATTGAGGCGCAAGCGCACGAAATAGAACAGCTCAAAGCCCAGGTAGAAAGCCTAAAGCAAGAACTTGCACTACTCCGCAAACAAGACAGACCTCCTGAATAAGCCATACGGGCCGGGCGCTCCGGATTTCTGGATATTCCGGATTCCGGAGTTTCCGGAGTTTCCAGATTCCGGAGTTTCCGGAGTTTCCGGAGTTTCCGGAGTTTCCGGGAAGTACACAGAAAAATTTTTTTTTGATTTTTCTACTAATATATTTGATTTTTTTTGTATATTTGCAAATTCAAAAATATCCAAAAAATAAGTAACACACCAATTAAACTATACCTATCATGACTCTGCGAGAAATAGCAAAAATACTCAACGCAACAGTGTATCTGGGCGAAGAGCGCATGGACGAGGAGGTCACCACCGCGTTTGCTTCCGACCTGATGAGCGACGTGCTGACGCTGAAGGAGACCCCCATGCTCATCACAGGCCTGTGCAACGTCCAAACCATCCGCACCTGCGACATGGCCACCCTCGACATCGTGCTCTTCGTGCGCAACAAGAAGCCCACCGAGGACATGGTGGAGCTGGCCGAGGACAACGACATGGTGCTGCTGGCCACCAGCTACGGCATGTTCAAGGCTTGCGGCCTCCTGTTCCAACAAGGCATAAAACCACTTTATTAACAAATACCTACAAAAACACTATGCATCAAGAATATACCGTTATCGAAGGAGATTTTGTGAATGCCGGCACGGCATCCAGCTCCGTGAAGAAGACTCTGAAACAGCTCGGCGTGAACCCGCAGATTGTGAAGCGGGTGGTCGTGGCCCTCTACGAGGCCGAGGTCAACGCCATCGCCCACGCCTACGGCGGCAAGGTGACCGTGGACATCGAGGCCGACAAGATTCACATGGTTGTGGCCGACAAAGGCCCCGGCATTCCCGACATAGCCATGGCCATGCAGGAAGGCTATTCCACCGCCCGACCCGAGGTGCGCGACATGGGCTTCGGCGCAGGCATGGGCCTGCCCAACATGCAGAAGAATGTGGACAAACTGAATGTGACCTCCGAGGTGGGTGTGGGAACGACTGTGGAGATGGAGGTCAACTTCGTCTGAACCCTATCCCCATAGAAGCCACCATATACCCGAAACATAAAACACTAACACCATGTTTTACCACGCATTAGAAATCGACCACGAGCAATGTATAGGATGCTCCCGATGCATGAAGATATGCCCCACCGAGGCCATACGCATCCGCAACGGGAAGGCCCATATACACGAGCACCGCTGCATCGACTGCGGCAAATGCCACGAAACGTGCCCGACCAAGGCCATTTACGTCAAAGAGGACGACTTCGAGATGATTCACAAATACAATCACTCGGTGGCGTTGGTGCCGGCTGTGTTCTTGGGGCAGTTCCCTTCCGACATGCGTGTGAGCCGCATCTATGCAGCCTTGAAGGATTTGGGGTTCAAGCATGTGTATGAAGTAGAATCTTCGGCGGCGGTGTATGCCGATGCTAAGCACAAGTACGCCCGAGAGCACCACGACGATCTGCCCCTCATTTCGTCGTTCTGCCCCGCCATTGTGCGCATGATTCAGATCAAATATCCCTCGTTGGTGGACAACATCATCCCCATCAAGGCGCCTCTCGACATCTCGGCCATATACGCCATCAAAACGTTGCAGGAGCAAGGCATTCCGCGGGAGGAGATAGGTCTTTTCTACATCACCCCCTGTGCCGCCAAGATTGCCGCCGTGAAGGCCCCCATCGGCGAGGAGAAGTCGATTATCGACGGCGTGATCAATATGGATTCGCTCTACAACAGGGTGTTCAAGAAAATCAAGGAGCAGGGCAAGGACTATATCTTCCCCTCGCTGCGGACCCCGAGGCTCTCGGCCGATGCCATCCTCTCGACCCTCACCAACGGCGAGCGCCGCATCTGCATGGCCAAGCACTCCTACGCCATCGACGGCATTCAAAATGTGATGGATTTTTTGGACAAGCTGGAGAACGACGAGGTGGAGGATGTGGAGTTTCTGGAGCTGAGGGCTTGCGACCAGTCGTGTGCCGGAGCGCTGTTCTCGTGCGACAACCGTTTTCTCTGCGGCGACCGCATGTATGCCCGAGCCCGCAAGGCCGCCGAGCGCGAACGTAACGGCGAGATGCCCCGCGACCGCGAGATGGACAGCTGCAAGGATTATCTGATTGAGCAGGCTCAGGCCCAACCCGCCCAAGCACGTTCGATGATGATTCTGGACACCGACATCTCGAAGGCGTTGGAGAAAATGGAAAAAATCGAAAAACTCAAATGCGAGCTGCCACAGGTGGATTGCGGTTTGTGCGGAGCCCCTTCGTGCGACGCTTTCGCCACCGATATCGTGTGCGAGAACGCCAACATAGGCAACTGCATCTTCTACCAGCGCCACCTTACCGACGAAGGAAAGATGACCCTGGAGGAATGCAAGGAACGCATGAACGAGGTGTGGGGGAAGGACAGGATCAAGTAATTGAGAATTGAGAATTGAGAATTGAGAATTGAAAATTGAAATTGAGAAATAATAAATATAACAAATAATATGACTGTAAAAGAATTAGTCGAAGCCCTGAACCTGAAAGTTCTCTCGGGCGAACAAGGACTCAACAAAGAAATTGAAGGTTGCTATGTTTCCGACCTCCTGAGCGATGTGATGGGCAATGCAGAAATGAACAACGTGTGGGTGACCCTTCAAACTCACAAGAACGTGATGGCTATAGCCTCGCTCAAAGAGCTGGCATGCGTCATCCTTGTCAAAGGTCAGTCGGCTTCGGAGGACACCCTCGAGCAGAGCAACGATGAGGGCATTCCTTTCCTCAGCACCAACATGCAGACTTTTGAAACTGCCGGCAAGATTTATGATTTGCTAAAATAACATGCCCACATTGCACCCATACAAGGCGGACCTTCACATCCACACGGTCCTCTCCCCTTGCGGCGACCTCGAGATGAGTCCTACGAACATCGTGGATCGTGCCCTGGCAAGAGGACTGGATATGATTGCCATCTCGGATCACAACACGACCCGCCAGGTCAAGGTGACCCAAAAGATCGGCCGCGACAGAGGTCTCTTTGTGCTCGGAGGCGTTGAGGTCACCACCCAGGAAGAGGCCCACTGCCTAGCTTTTTTCGAGAACGATGACCAACTGGACGAGTTTCAGGAGTTTTTGGACATTCACCTGCCCAAAATCCCCAACGATGAAGACCGTTTCGGTTACCAGCTGATTGTGGACGAGAACGAAGAGATTGTGGGCGAGGAGGAATACCACCTGCTCAACGGCATAGATGTGGACGTGGATGGCATATACGAAGAGGTGCACCGTATCGGAGGTCTCTTCATTCCCGCCCATGTAAACAAAGGTTCCACCTCGTTGATGAGCCAATTGGGTTTCATTCCCCCCGACCTCAGGGCCGACGGATTGGAAATCAACAAATTCACCACCAAGGAGGAATTTCTGAAGAAGAACGCCTACTTGAAGAAGTTTGGCTTCATCACCGACAGCGATGCGCACTTTGTCGACAACATCGGCGATGTGTACAACGTAATATACATGCAACACAGAACATTCGAGGAGTTTCACCTTGCACTACAAGGCAAAGACGACCGATATATTGACACCATGGCTTTCCGATCAAAATAACTATGAAAGAACTTGCACTACACGTTTACGACTTGATGGAGAACTCCACCGCAGCCAACTCAAAAGATGTTTTCCTCACCATCCGCGACAGCCTCAAAGACAATGTGTTCCATTTCACTATCGAGGACAACGGCAAGGGTATGTCGCCCGAGTTTTTGGCCCGCGTTACCGATCCCTACACCACCTCTCGCACCACCCGCAAGGTGGGTCTCGGCCTCCCCCTCATCAAGATGAACACGGAGAACTGCAATGGCGGCATGAACCTCGAAAGCGAAGTGGGCAAAGGGACGACATTGAAGTTTTGGTTTGAGCACAACCATTGGGACAGACCCCCTATGGGCGACCTCACGGGGACCCTTGTCATGCTCTTCTCGCAACACGAGGACATACATTTCGTATTCCGCTACATCACCGACAACGATGAATTCGTTTTCGACACCGAAGAGGTGAAGGAGGCTTTGGGCGGCATGTCGATGAACAATTTGGAAATCATCAACATGCTCAAAGAGATGATATCGGAGAACCTCAAAGACATCGGAGCCAACGAATGACCTCAGACGCACATTTCTCTCACCTGACCGAGCTTGTACGCCTGGAGCTCCAATGCGAGCGAGACGCCTATAGCCAAGTACTCTCATCCAACAATATCAGCGGCAGAACCGCCAATGGAGACTGTCTCTATCCCGTCACCTTGACCGGCACCAGCCGTAACGCCCTCGACCAACTAATTGTCCATCTTCATTTTGACAACTCGACCGACGAAGACCTCTCCAAAGGATTCGAACCCGGAAGACCCGCCATATTCTTCACCTTGGAAAACGAAGGCTCGAAAGACCTACAGTTTCAATGCTTTGTAAGCACCCTCGGCGAAGACTTTATCGAACTCATCCTCCCCAACAAGGCCGCATTGATGAGCCTTGACGCTACCAGCAAGAACAAACTCATAGGCCTCCGTGCCGCCATCGACGAAACCTCCTACCGAGTGATGCTTGAAAGTCTGCACGAGGCAGCCCGAGCCACCAACGAATCGTGGGTACGGCTGAGGGATACGCTCGTGGGAACCCTTCAACCCCGATTCAGAGAGTTGCCCACGGTGTCGATTCCTTGGCTCAACTATAGCCAGCAGCAAGCTGTTCAAAAAGTAGTGGAGGCTCGCGAAACCGCCATCATCCATGGTCCCCCAGGCACAGGCAAGACCACCACGCTGGTGGAAGCCATCATCGAAACGCTACAACGTGAGACGCAAGTGTTGGTTTGTGCTCCAAGCAACGCCGCAGTAGATTGGATAAGCGAGCAACTATCCAAAAGAAGTGTCAATGTGTTGCGCATAGGCAACCCCTTGCGAATGAGTACGGAGATGCTGGATTGCAGTTATGAGCGGCGTTATGCGGCACATCCCGACTATGCCGAGTTGTGGAGCATACGCAAAGCCTTACGCGAAGGCCGTAGCGGAGAAGGAAAGTCGCGTGAAAAACAGGCCCGTATGGCCAAAATGCGCGACCGTGCAACGGAATTAGAGATACGCATCAACGCCGACTTGTTCAATCAGGCGCGAGTGGTGTCGTGTACCCTCATCGGTAGTGCCTACCACATATTGGAGCATCACCACTTCACCACCCTCTTCATAGACGAAGCCGCTCAGGCTTTGGAGCCCGCCTGCTGGGCCGCCATACTGAAATGCGACCGTGTGATTTTCAGCGGTGACCATCACCAATTGCCACCGACGATAAAGAGTCCCGCAGCCGCAAAAGGAGGGTTGGAACAAACATTGATGCAACGGGTGGCCAAAAACAAGCCCGACTGTGTGTCGCTGCTTAACGTGCAGTACCGCATGAACAAAGACATCATGGGATTCTCGTCTCGCTGGTTTTACAAAGGGCAATTGAAGGCCGCACCCGAAGTGGCCGACCGTCAAATATCGCCCCTCGACACTCCTTTGATGTGGATCGACACCTCACAATGCCATTTCGGCGAAAAGCAAAGCCATACCCTCAGTCGCACCAATGCGGAAGAGGCCAAAATGCTAATACATAACCTGCGCGATTATATTGAAATGATTGGCATCGAACGCATTCAAAACGAGCGTGTAGACTTCGGCATCATCTCGCCCTATCGTGCACAAGTACGACTGATTCGGAAACTGTTAAAACTGCAAAAATTCTTCCGCACCCTTCGACACCAAATCACCGTCAACAGTGTGGATGGATTTCAAGGGCAGGAACGCGACGTAATCGTCATCAGCATGGTGCGCGACAACGACCAAGGCACGATTGGTTTTCTTCGTGACCTACGAAGAATGAATGTGGCTATGACTCGTGCAAAGATGAAACTCATCGTGCTCGGTAATGCTGACACCTTGTCCCAGCACCCATTTTACAATCAATTGATTAATTATTTCAAAGAACGCGGAGAATTTGTCTCAGCCATGCCTCCTGAAAACTCGACACAACAATGATTAAACCCGCATATCTACAATCTGGCGACAAAGTGGCCATCGTAGCCACGGCACGAAAAATCGCTCCCGAGGAATTAACCTCCTCAATCAAATTGCTACAATCCTGGGGCTTGGAAGTTGTCATACCCGAAGGACTTTTTGCCGAAGACCATCAATTTGCCGGCAATGATGAGACCCGAGCACGAGTACTGCAGCAGCAACTTGACGACCCAAATATCAAAGCCATTATTTGTGCTCGAGGAGGATATGGAACTGTCCGAATTATTGACAAACTTGACTACCATACGTTCTCGTTATATCCCAAATGGATTGTGGGGTATAGTGATGTCACCGTACTGCATAGTCATCTGCATCGCCACCTCTGTTGCGAAACATTGCATGCCACTATGCCAATCAATATTCCCGAAGATGCTTTTCAAACAGGATATCCTGCCACCGAAACACTTTACAAAGCACTTTTCGGAGAACCTCTTTCTTACAAATTTGAAGGCACTGGGATGAACAAGGTCGGAAACGCTGAAGCCCCAATCGTCGGAGGCAACCTTTCCATACTCTACAGCCTTTGCGGGTCGCCAAGCGACATTGACACTGAGGGCAAAATACTTTTCATCGAAGACCTGGACGAATACCTCTACCATATCGACCGCATGATTCAAAACCTCAAACGCTGCGGAAAACTATCAAAACTGAAAGGACTTGTCGTGGGAGCTTTGAGCGATATGCACGACAATACTGTCCCCTTTGGGCAAACAGCTGAAGAAATCATTCTCTCTGCTGTTTCCGAATACGACTATCCCGTCTGCTTTCTTGCCCCTTTCGGCCATATCGGCACTGAAAATCGAGCACTAAAACTGGGAAGCGTAGCCTCACTTCAAGTATCAAAAGAAAAGGTCTCTCTCTTTTTTTTAAACGAATAATTAATTGTAAAAAGTATTTACTTCCGAAAAAAGTTGTATATTTGCAATTTCAAAAGCACCGTTTGCGTATGCTGCTGATATATGTTTCTAAACTAACCAATCGACTAGGCTACACCCTTAACGTGGTAATGCGAGACCTTCTACATACCGACTTCGCAATTACCACGGATGCCAACACTTTTGAGCAACACAAAGGGCCTCGGTTGTGTTATTGCGCAGAACGCATCGGAGGAGAAAACACCCCTTACTTCAAGCCTTGTCACCTTTTATTCGAAACCACTATCGAGGAGCAAAACTGCCATTGTTTCCAATACAACGACACCCCAGCGTTGTTCCCCGTCTATGGAAAAGACATCGCCCTGCCCTTTGACCCTTTCGCCTCCATCTTTTATATGCTTTCACGTTATGAGGAATACCTCCCCCACCGTGAAGACATGCACGGCAGATACCTGCCCACTGAAAGTATTGCCTATCGTGAAGGATTTTTGCAGATTGCCGTAGTTGACCGTTGGGCTTTGATGGTGCGTGACATAATCATGAGGTATTATCCCGAGACGGTGTTTCCGCCAAGGACTTTTCGTTTTTGCGAAACTATAGATATTGACGCAGCCTACTGCTATCTTCACAAAGGCATATTACGCTCGGTAATGGGAATACTCCGTGATGGCCTGCATCGACATGATCCCCAAGAAGTTCGTCGCAGAATGCGTGTGTTGCGAAGGAAAGAAGCGGACCCATTCGACACTTTCGACTACATCCTTGAGCAGAAACAGAAGCACAAAAAACACGAACTTCTGTTTTTCCCTTTGCTCGGCGACTACAACATCTACGACAAACCCACCTCCTACCATAACGAAGAATTCCGGCAATTGCTCCAACACCTCGGAGATTACGCCAAACTCGGCATCCATTGCTCCTATTTTTCTACCGACGAAACTAAAAGAATAGACATTGAAACACAACGGCTTGCCAATATCCTTCACAGATCGATAGTACGCAACAGATTTCATTTCTTGCGATTTCACCTGCCTTCATCTTACCGGGAGCTCACACGTTACGGCATACTTCACGACTACTCCATGGGATATGCCGACCTCCCCGGGTTCCGTTGTGGCACCTGCTCGGAAGTGCCATTCTACGACCTCAGCAGCGACCAGGAAAGTTCTCTCCACCTCCACCCATTTGCCACCATGGACACCACCTTCCACACCCACATGAAACTCTCACCCGAAGAAGCCATCTCCCAATTTCATTCTTTGGTGGACGAAGTACGTAACGTCGGAGGCACCTTCACCTGCATTTTCCACAACCAAAACCTTTACGAAGGCTTCGGCTGGGAAGGCTGGCGAAAAGTTTATGAAGACCTCCTTAACTACATTGATAACTGATTCATTATGATCAACTACAAAGAAAAACTACACGATATCAAAGCTTTTGTTTTCGACTTCGATGGTGTCATGACCGATGGAAGCATCTGGACCTATGGCGACAACGAAGCCGTGAGATGCGGCAATGTAAAAGACGGCTACGCCATCCAATACGCCGTAAAAAAAGGCTACACCATCGCCCTCATATCCGGAGCCACATCGCTCAGCATTAACAACAGAATGGAAGCCCTCGGGGTGAAACAAATATACACGGGATGTGCCAATAAAATGGAAACATACCGCAAATTCCTAGAAACCAACAACCTTCAAGAACACCAAGTCATTTGTATGGGGGACGACATCCCCGACTACGAAATCATGTCACACTGTGGCGTAGCTGTATGCCCCGCCGATGCAGCCATCGAAATCAAAGAAATCAGCGACTACATATCCCTCTATCCTGGAGGACGCGGATGCGTGCGAGACATCATCGAACAGGTTCTGAGACTCCAAGGAATGTGGTTCCACCCTGATGCCGTAAACTGGTAAAAACATAGCTTATCAAAAGATATAAATACATATTACTACTATTTTTCGCCCTGGCCCAAATCGTCCAAGGCCAAAACAGTAACACCCCTGCACAAAACGACACCTCCGGCATAACAATGCTCGGAACCTACTACTCCGACCGCTTTGTAGGACGCAAGACATCCTCGGGCGACGTCTTTCGTCAAAACCAATACACAGCGGCCCATCGAAGTATCCCCTTTGGAACATATCTACTTGTAACCAATACATTTAACGGACGACAAATAATTGTACGCGTAAATGACCGATGCCCCGTGAAAGGAGTATTAGACATGACCAAGATAGCCGTCCACTGCCTCGGCATCAAAGGGTCCCGCAAAGTCCGAGTCGTAACTTTGGATGAAGAGACCGGATACGCCCTTTGGGCGGCACAAGACACCACATTCATGACCGATGAAGAGTACTACGCCTTCAGAGACAAATACAAAAAGAAACGCATTACCCCCTACTCCAACAAAGGAAACAACACTACCAAGAAAGACACCCCACAAACCTCCACCCCCAGACCCAAAGCACCCGCCAAACCCGCGGAAGCGCACCCAGTAGATTCAATATTATGTATAACCGAGGCCTTTGTTGAAGAACCCTGCAACGAAAAAGTCGAGAAAAAGGAAGCTCCCAAAAACGATACCATAGACTATAGCGTACTCCCCACCAAAGACAAACGCTATGACCTGGAGCTCTGCACCGTATACACAAAAAAAGCCGCCACGAAAGTAATAAACCGCCTTCCTAAAGAATTCCAAGACAAAGTCATCCTCACCAATGCCCCCAACAACAAAGAAATCAAAATAGTGCTTGCTTTGACCGATATTCGCAGCAGAGTAGTACGGATACAATCCATGCTCAACGACGACTTCCCCGAAAGCTGCGTAATAATCCACAAACCCGTTGAAACGGATTGAAGAGAAAGCCGAAATCCACCACCATCCCCACTCAAAATACTGTCATTTCTCATTATCCCATATATTATTGACGGAGCATACATTGTGGTAGTCGTATAGAGCAAAAGATGTATTCTGCAAATATTGGCTCAAAAAACTCATTCGTTTCGTTCGTTTCATTCGTTTCGCATATTGTATCTACCGAAAAATCAGCCTATTATAAGTAATTTTTATATATTTTGTTTTTAAGTTTTTGTAACTATAAGCAACTTTATACCTGTGCGTTACATTGTGCCAAACGAATAAAGCGAACGAATGCGAAGCAACAATTGAATGCCCCACATCCATCCAATTGGTCAGATATGATGCTACCAAGGCAGGTTGTCGTCCCTAAAGGCTCGTTCTCTTAACGGGGTCTTATCGGGGTCTAAACGGGGTCTTATCGGGGTTTCCCCGTTAAATCCCCGCTTTGTGGCCGCTACGAGCCCGTTTAGTCTTCGACCCTACTATGTTCACCGAACGAGAAAAATCACACAGACAGCCTGCGGAATTGAGATTTTAGCGGTCGCCTTTATTCAATAGATTTCATGTCGACGGAAAGATTTTGATGGGATACGGAAAGCCTTCATGCCGAACAATCTCAAACGAAGTTTCAAAACACCCCGAGAAGAGGTCTCAAATTCACGAATTGCAAGGTGCAAAAAGGCTTATTTTTGATGCCTCAAAACAGGACCTAATCAAAAAAAAGAAATTTTTTTTTCAAAAAACTATTCCATATTAATAATTATTGTTATCTTTGCAAGTCAAAACTCTATTTGCTTTTTTCTTCGGAAAGCATTTGGAATTTGTATACATAGAACGGATTATTATATAGTTACATGATAAAAAAATGAGCGCTCGCACGAAAATCAGACAAGGCAAAAAGCTATTACTTTTGGTAATAGTGATGGGATTTTCATGCGTTGCCATGTCCCAACAGGAGCCCCAGTTTACCCAATACATGTTCAACAGGATGTCGTACAATCCCGGCTACGCAGGCAGTTCTGGCTCCATCTGCGCCTCGGCCATGTACAGAAGCCAATGGATGGGTTTAGGTCTAGACCCGTCTGTTTCTGGCGAAGACCCTGGATCCACGCCTACCGACATCCTCTTCACCTTCGACATGCCCGTAAAATTCCTCCACGGCGGCTTGGGTTTCACCTTTGTCTCCGACAAGATTGGCTACCACGACAATCTGGAGGCTGACATTGACTATGCTTTCCGCATGTTCTGGGGTCCCGGCAACCTTTCGGCTGGTGTTGAGGCAAACCTTTTCAACAGCAAGATAGACATGTCGAACCTTCATGGCCATTCGGATTTGACCGGCGACCACGGCAATCCCATTTCGTCATCGAGCGACCCCCTACTCTCCGGTCAAGATGCCTCGGCATTCCTCTTCGACGTTTCGGTGGGTGCATACTACCAAGTGCCTGGCAAATACTGGCTTGGATTATCGGTGAAGAACCTTTTAGGGTCACACAGTGATGAGATCAACTTCAAAAACGCCCGCACGGTTTACGCCATGGGCGGCTATGAATATGTGCCCTCCGCGGCACCTTCCTTCCGCATCAAGCCATCATTCTTGTTGAAGACTGCCGACTTTAGCAAATTCCAGGCCGATTTGTCCTGCCTTATTGATTACAGAAACGCCTTCTGGGGCGGTGCTACCTACCGTGTGACGGATGCCGTGAGCCTCTTAGCCGGTGTGCATTGGCAGAAACTTCGCGTGGGTGTGGCTTACGACATCACCACCAGCCGTTTGGGCGGAATAAAGAGCGGCAGAAGTATTGGATCTGTGGAACTTTACCTCAAATTCTGCTTCAAGGTCGTCATCCCACGCAAGCCCGAAACCTCCTACGGCAACACAATCTATTTGTTATAACAATTCATAAAAAAACATAAAAACGAAACTTTTTTTATCAAAAAACGTATATAAGTAATAATAGTCGAAAACAAAAAAAATTTACAATATGAAGAAGTTGTTTTTCTTGCTTGCAGCCTCAGTAGTCCTGTTCTACGGTTGCACCTCGTCCTCAGAGAATGGTGAACTGGTAGGTGTCCAGAATCGCGCATATTTCGAGGATATTGACTTGAAAGGAATGGTATTCGTCAACCAAGGCAATTTCAGCATGGGTGCCGGTGTTCAGAACAACACTTATGGTGTTACTTCCCAGCCCAGAACCATGCAGGTGGCCTCGTTTTTCATGGATGAAACCGAAATCACCAACAACGAATACCGCCAGTTCGTCAACTGGGTTTGGGACTCTATCGTCCGCAAGACTTTGGGCGAAGCCGGTATCGAAGGTTTCCAGATTGAGGAAGACGAATTCGGCGAGCCGCTGGATCCTCCCCTGTTGAACAAAAAGACCAAGATCAACTGGGACGAGCAAGAAACCCGCGAAGCCCTCAACGACCTCTATATTGCTGAGAAAGATAGATATTTCGGTCGTCGCGAAATCGATGCTTCCAAACTCAATTATGATTATTATTGGATTGACTACGCCGATGCAGCCCGCAAAGAGGCCGGCGTTCAGAACAAAGAGGAGCATCGCGGCACCCTGTACACCTCTCGCCCCAGAGGTTTGAACAACCGCAGAGACTTTGTCCGTCAAGAAAGAATCAATGTGTATCCTGATACCCTCTGCTGGGTTCACGACTATACATATACTATGAATGAAGAGTTCACCAAGAACTATTTCACCTCCACTGCATACGACAACTATCCCGTGGTGGGTGTCAGCTGGCTCCAGGCCAAGGCATTCTGCATTTGGCGCAGCCGTTTCCTGAATGACTATCTTGAAAGTATCGACTATCAGGTGATGAACGACTTCCGTCTGCCCACCGAGGCCGAATGGGAGTTCGCAGCCCGTGGCGGTATTGCAGCAGAGAGCTATCCCTGGGGCGGTCCCTACGTCCGCAACCCGAACGGATGCTTCCTGGCCAACTACGAGCCTCTGAGAGGCGCTTACGACGATGATGGCGGTGTCCGCACCCTGATGGTCGGCCACTATGCCCCCAACGACTACGGTCTGTATGACATGGCCGGCAATGTCGCCGAATGGTGCGCAGACGCTTACAGCGAGTCCACCTACATCGTTGCCAACGCTCTTTCTCCCTTCTACAACTATACCGCAAAAGAGGATGATCCTTTGGCAATGAAGCGCAAAGTTGTCCGCGGTGGCAGCTGGAAAGACCAGAAATATTTCATCCAGGTTCAGACCCGTTCGTTCGAATTCCAGGATACATGCAAATCCTACATTGGATTCCGTTGCATCAATCCTTACTTGGGCCGTGTGAAGGGCGACAACCTCAAGACAGCTACCAACATCAAATAGTATTGTTCGGATAATCTATTTCAAAGACAAAATACATCATTATAATAAGCAACAATAAAAAAACTACACACTATGAGCTTCATTGACAATCTCGTACGCAGTAAAGGTTATAAAAATTTCATGGCCAAACTATATGGTTGGGGTGCAGCAGTCGTCATCATCGGCGCTTTGTTCAAAATCAACCACTGGCCTGGTGGTACTATCATGCTGATTATCGGTATGGGTACTGAAACTGTCATCTTCTTCCTCTCAGCTTTCGAACCCCCACACGTCGAGTTCGACTGGACTTTGGTTTATCCCCAATTGGCCGGCATGGCTGAGACCGAAAGCCTGGTCAATCCCGAATTGGCCAAAGAAGAGGCTCTCCCCGTCAGCAACGACCCCTTGACTGCAAAATTGGACAAGATGCTTGAAGAAGCCAATATTACGCCCGAACTCATTGAAAGACTCGGCAAAGGCATGTCAAATCTGGCCGATTCCGCAAATGCTATGAACGGTATGGCTCAGGCAGCCGCTTCTACCGACAAATTTGTCACCAGCATGGACGGTGCCGCCGACGCTATCAATAATTTGAAACAAGCTACCGAGGCTGTCAACACTCTGACCACCATCTATCAGGAAACAGCTCAGGCTCTCACCAGTGGCGATGCTTCCTACGCTGACGAAATGAAGAAACTCGCCGGCAGCCTTGCTTCTGTCAACGCAATGTACGAAATGCAGTTGCAGACCTCTACCAGCCAGTTGGAGGCCACTAAGGAAGTCGAGGAGCGCATCCAGAATATGATGAGCAACTTTGCCGATTCGGCCGAAGGTGTCCTGAAATACAAAGAGCAGGTTGACGCACTTTCCCGTAAGGTTGCCGAACTCAACAATGTTTATGGCAATATGTTGGCAGCTATGCAGACTCGAATCTAATTAATTATTAATTACTAATACACTATAATTACTAATTAAATAGATAGAATATGAGTGCTTCGAACTGTCCGGAGACCCCGCGACAAAAAATGATCCAGATGATGTACCTTGTGTACACCGCTATGTTGGCACTGAATGTCTCAGCAGAAGTTGTCAACGGATTTAAATCCGTGGGTAATGCCATGACTAAATCAAACCAAAACATGGAAATAAAACTTCAAGACACATACGAGAATTTTGATTTGGCCTTGAAGAACAACCATGATAAGGTTATTGACAAATACGAAAAGGCTCAGCAAGTGAAAGCCTTGTCGAGAGATTTGGCCCACTTCTGTGATAGCATCACCTATACCTTTATCGGTCATATCGCTTCCAGTGCCGAAATCCCCCAGTTTGATGAAAACGGCAAAAAGTTGAAACCCATCAAGATCAACTTAAAAAACGAAGACAAAACAACCAATATCGACAGTGTAAAACGTGCTGTTGAATTAGGCGGTTTTAGCTGGATTCAGAAATTGGACGACAACCACGCCGGTACTCCTTTCTTTGTAGGTAAAGCCGAGGGTGAAGAGGCCACTGAAGGTGCCGCTGTCGAACTGAAGAATAAGATTATTGAATACAAACAGAAAGTAAAAAATATTCTTGGATCTGATTCTTCCCATGTGCAATTAGGTCTGAATGTTGAAGGTAAAGAATTCGACCAGGACGGCAAACTCAAATCCTGGGAGATGCTCAACTTCAACGAAACAGTTGCTGGTGCTGCTCTTGTAACCATGGTCCGAATGAAAGCAGAAGTTATGAATTCTGAGTTTGATGCCGTGAACATGCTTTACAAGCAAGTCAAATCCAACGACTTCTCCTTCGATAAAGTGGCAGTTGTCACCCGTCCATCTTCCTCCTACATCATGCAGGGCGGCAAATACGAACTGACCGTCAACGTGGGAGCCTACGACTCTAAGGCCAAATTTGAAGCCACTATCGGAGGCAACCATTTCACTGCTAACGATTCTGGTGCTGTGGTCTACACCACCACATGCGGTTCTACTGGTATGAAAACCGTCACCGGTACTGTTTACGTCAAAAACGATAACGGTACAGAAAGTTACGATTTCAAACAGAGTTACTATGTGGCCGAGCCCATGGTCGTGGCCGAGTTGACCGAAATGAACGTTGTTTACTCTGGTATCGAGAACCCCGTGAAAGTCTCGGTTCCTGGTACTGCTGCTCACGACCTTGTTGTCACTTTGGCCGACCCCAGCCAGGGAACCATTGTTCCTGACAAAGAAAAAGGTGCTGGTTTTTACAAAATCACCCCGAAAGTCCGTAACGGCAAAATGGTCTTGAACACCTCTATCAAAGACGGCAAGGCCACTCGTTTTATGGGAACCCGCGAGTTCCGTGTCCGTACAATCCCCTCACCCACCATTTATTTGGGAGGCAAGTATGAGAGCGGCAAAGCCATTCCTATTGGAGAATTTAAAAACCTGAAAGGTATCAGTGTGAAATATGGCGCCGATTTCGCTTTCCACATGAAGCTGCCCACAGTTTCCAAACAGAATGTCACCATTCTTAAAGTTCCCGGTGCAGACGATATGGAGAACAAAGGACCCAATTGGAATCCTGAAATCCTGAGCTATGTGGCAAAAGCCAAGCCCGGTTGCAAAATCACTATTGATGCTAACGTGAGCCTCCCCGATGGTACCACAAAGACCGTATCCGGATCCTTCCGTATTGCTAAGTAAGAAATAATAAAAAATATACCAATATGAAAAAAGTATTGTTTGGCATCAGCCTTATGATTCTCGCCTTCGGCGGCATGACAGTGAATGCACAAAACATCATCGATGCCGAGGATGAAAACAATTTGAGCAACTTCTACCAAAGAAGAATTTCTTCTACCAAACGGGCTCTGCCTTATCCTAACTTGCGCGAAAGCGATGTGATTTGGGAAACTTGCGTATGGAGAACCATTGATTTCCGCGAGAAATTCAACCAGTTCTTCTACTTCCCCAAGGGCGAAGACACCAACAACAATAATCAGAACCGCATCAATTTGGCTTTCCTTGTTTACAAATCTGCAAGAAATGGCGAATTTGAAGTTTTCGAAGACGACGAGCTCAAAATCCCTATGGATTGGGAGCAGGTGTATAAGAGAACCAATAAAGAAAGAACCCAACTCGTCGGCTACGAAGAGGACGAATATGGTGAGGTTATCAATGAAGGTCACGACTCTGTCTACAACGAAGCCTTCAATTCAGACAACTACTACCAGATTTATCTGAAAGAATATTGGTATATTGACAAGCAGGATACCCGTATGAAAGTTCGTATCATCGGCCTTGCACTTGTTGATGAAAATTGTCGCGAAGTTGAAGGTGAAACCAGTTGCAGTCCTACTGCCCGTTTCTGGATTCCCATGGACAACATGAATGTCCGTAACGTTTTGGCTCGCAACGATGCTTACGATATGTACAACAATCGTATGGAGCGTAGTTATGACGAAATCTTCATCTCTCGCTATTTCGAAAGCTATATCACCCGTGAAACCAATGTCTACAACCGTAAGATCCATGACTACCTTACCGGTGAAGATGCACAATTGGAGTCACAGAATATTGAAGATCGCATTTTCGATATTGAATCCGACATGTGGGAATACTAATTGTGATAAGTGATAAGAAAGTTCGCATTCATTTCACCATTCACTAAAAATTGACAAAGAGTTAAGAATAAGTCATTCCCTTATTCTTAACTCTTTCCCTTTTATGAAAGCATCTCGAACAATTATATTAATCACCATTATGTTGGCATCGTCAATCGGTGTTATGGCTCAGTATGTGGAGACTCAGCCATCCGACTATTATAAGCGGACGATGACTTGGTGGCAGAAGCCTCAACGGATGGAATATGTTCGAGAAAATGATGTCTACTGGGAGAAACTGATTTGGATAACTATCGATGTTCGAGAAAAAGAGAACCAATACTTTTACTTTCCTGTAGATAAAGAAGGCATACGCGGTAGGAAGAATCTTGCATACGTTATTTGGGATGCGATAATGGCCAACGAGATAGAACTCTTCGAGGATGATGAGCTAAAAATACCCATTGATAATGATGCTGTGATAGCAAAAGCCACACGTAGCGACACCGTCGAAATGGTGGTTTTGGACGATTATGGCGAAGAGGAATATTCAACAGTATTTGTTCCTCACGAATTCAACTCCGAAGATATTTACCAATACTCCATCAAAGAAGTTGTATACATGGATCGGGCGAGAAGTGGGATGCAGATGCGGAAATTGGCTTTGGCCCCTTTGGAAGAGCGCTACAAGGAAATAGACGGAGAAATGGAATATCTCGGCACCTATCCTTTGTTTTGGTTAGCCATGAACTCCACCCAGGTAAAAGAGTTGTTCGCAAAAAAAGAAGCTTATTGCAGGGAAAACTTCGTTCATCTGCCCACTTGGGAATACGCATTCAATTCAAATATGTTCACCTGGTTCATCACGCGAGAAAACAACGTCTATAATCGTGCCATACGAGACTATCTGACAGGTGAAGATGCTCTTTTGGAATCTCAACGAATAGAAGAAGAAATCATGAACATCTCAGAAGATATGTGGGAATATTAAGGTAGTTTTCGTTCTGCGCAGCAATCTGCTCGAAAACACTCCGAAATCCCAAGAAATCAATTCATAGAACCCACCTTAAGAAACTATCTCACATTCATTCCTCTATTCACACTTCATCGAATTAGACGAATAGCTCCTCCACTTTTCCAAAGTCAAAGTCATATCTTCGGGAATGGGGCTCTCGAAATGCAAGTGTTTCCCCGTTACAGGATGTTCAAAGCCTAATACCATTGCATGCAGAGCCTGTCTTGGCAATAGTTGAAAACAATTGGTAACAAATTGCTTATACTTTGAAAATGTGGTACCCTTCAGAATGTTATCGCCACCATACGCAGCATCGTTGAACAAAGGGTGTCCAATATGTTTCATGTGTGCTCTAATCTGATGCGTGCGGCCTGTTTCAAGAACACATTCAATCAGCGTAACGTATGTAAAACGTTCCAAAACACTCCAATGCGTCACAGCATATTTGCCACGCTCCGGGTCATCCGTAACGTGCATAATTCGGCGGTCTTGAGGCGACCTTTCAAGATTTCCCACAATAGTGCCTTTGTCTTCATCAAATCCGCCCCACACCAAAGCATTGTACTTCCTTTCTATCGTATGGTCAAAAAATTGTTTGGCAAGAACGACTTGAGCCTCTTCATTTTTGGCCACAAGCAGCAATCCTGACGTGTCTTTATCAATACGATGAACAAGATAGGGCTGTATCGGCAAACCATCACGTCCTGTTTTCCCTTGAAAATAGAACATCAACCCATTTAGCAAAGTACCCGTAAAATTGCCATATCCCGGATGAACCACAAGCCCCGGACGCTTATCCACCACAAGCACATCCTCATCCTCATAAACAATATCAAACGGAACGTCCTCCGGAAGCACCTCAAACTCATGTGGCGGTTCGGGCAACAAGACACTGATCACATCACAAGGTTTAACCTTATAATTCGATTTCGATGGTTTATCGTTAACCAGAATGCAACCTGCCTTGGCGGCTGCCTGTATCTTGTTCCGAGATATACCTTCCAACCTCATCTGAAGATACTTGTCAAGGCGCAGCATTGCCTGACCTTTGTCAACAATTATTCGATGATGTTCATACAATTCCGACTCGTCAAGTTCTTGGACCATCTATATGTATTTTTAATTAGTAATCAATAAACTATAACTTTTTGAACACACATGTCCGATTTAACAAAATACAATCCTTTGGGAAGGTTTTGAATCATACCATGTCGTTCCGAGAAATGCTTTATGGGCTGACCCAGCATGTTGTAAATTGATATCCTCAAACCTTGCGGATTGTCAACACATACAGCTTTTCCGTTGTAATAAGCCTTAAACGACGATACCGCAGGGGCATCTATCGAGACCACCGCCCTCGCTCCGAAATAGGGTCGCAACATCAACGCACCACTCAGAATACTCGTCTGCCAATCCGAACTTGTCAAATAAAATATTTCAGACGATGCGTCATTGTTTCTATCAAATCCCAAATTGATGTAATCCGTCGAAGTTTGTTCCATCCCGACATAAATTACACCACTACAAACCACTGGCGTTTCCAACATATAGCGGACATATTGATTTAAACCCTTGAAAATAGGTTTACGACGAGTCTCGTCCTGGTAAATCACATTGCCCGGATGCCCGCCAGCGTCATCCCATATCGTCAGTTTAAAGAATATCGAGCCGTTCTCCTCTCCAAAAGTCCTGTTGAAATACATATCCACCGCCGTGAGCGTATCCTCTTGTCGGAGCGAAAAACGTGTTGCCAACCGCACCCGGTTGCTTGTGGACGTGATGCCGTAGCCATTTTCAGCCACACCGTCATCGTATGCATAATAATTGTCAAAGACCTGACGGAAAACCACCGTATCGTTTGACGCATGGGCATCACCTCCCACACCCTCGCGCAGTCCTTGCACAATGTCAAACGTTTGTGGCGTAGTGAAACCTGGAAAATCATAATCTACAGGCGGACACGAGTGAGCCGGCGATTCCTGATATCGAAAATCGGGGAAGAACGCCGGAGTGTTTTCAAATCCTCCATCATATCTATACAGCGAGGTGCCATTTTCATCAAAAACTTCGTAGCCGTAATTTGTTGCCAATTCCTGTGAAAACAAATTGGTTATCGTTATAGCAAACGAGTCCTTCATATCTGCTGCAGAAAACTGATTATACGGCATTGCCTGGTACCGCTTCAACATCGAAGGGGCAGGATTCACAAATGCGACATCCCGCGAAAACCTGTTTCCATACCTCCTATCCCTATCCAGAACAATATAATCCAAATTCCACTGGTCGGCATTACTCAGCAAACCCGTCTTGGTGACATTGTCCAAACTACAATAGTTCCTAAAACGGAAACGGAAACCAGCCTTCAGATAATCCAGATGAGTGATAGGCACCGTAACATACTGCCACGCACTACCCGTATGCGCGATAATCGAATCCACCGGCTCCCCTTCCCTACTCCACACCGTTGTCCAACAATCGGTAACGGGCGAGTAAAACTCCAACAATAGCGAATCCTTCGACTCAGGCACATCACCAATGCGTTCCCACATATTGCCGAATCCTCCACCGGGAAGGTAATAGAAACTCAGATAAATGGAATCGTCAGCCGTCAAAGACATATTATACGGATAGAACACCGAATCCAATCGCAAAGGTTTGGAAAGCAACGTGTCGCCAAAATACGAGTCACCTCTCGTCTGCGGATAAAGTTTCCCCTCGGCATCAAAAGCATCCAAAGTAACCATACCCACCGTCGGAGGCAACGGCGCATAACCCATATTCACAAAAGCACCGCGCATATCCCACAAACTATCGTGATATGCGGCATCTCTGTTCGAAAAGTCATCAAAAAACGGAATAGTCAGCATCGTGTCTTGGCTTTTCGATGGCGAGACCTGCGAATACCTTATAGGCAACAAAACCTCTTGAGCGCCAAGATTTTCACAAATCAAAACTACTGCAACAACAACCAATATTTTCTTCAAGATAGAAACCATCATTTACAATTCACATTTCACTATTCACAATCCACAATTCTCAATTTTCAATTCTCAATTTTCACACTACCAATCCCAGTCATCACCCCAACTGATTTGAGAATCATCTTCTTCCAACTCCTCCGTTTCCACAATCTTCGTCGAGTCCACTTTGAACGAACTGATGATACGTTCCGCATCAGCCTCCGAGGCATCGCAATACCAAACCTCCACGTAAGTTCCCAACGGATAGTGCGAAACGCCCGTATAATCGGGTTCCAAACGATAGCACACCGAATTGCGTCTGTCTTTAACACCGTCATAATGTTCTGCACCAACATTCAACGATGCCGACAGCAAACTGCGGTGTACTTTTGCAGGTTTTTGTCCTATAACAAAAGGTATTATCGTACTGGCATCACCATCGCCCAACCCGACCGTGAGGTCGATTGTGGCACCCTGGTGCAATTTCTCTCCAGCATAAACCAATTTCCCCTTCGACGAACATTCCAAGATGACATTCTTATACGGGCTGTCCACAAACTCCAATCTGCCGCAATGCAGCCCCACCGATTCCAAAGCCGACACCGCACTCCTCACCGACATATTCCCCACTTCCGGCATAACCACACCCGACGGGTCGTAAGCCGCCACCGACACATAAATCTTCCTATGCGTCTTGATCATCGTTCCTGGCTTGGGGTCCTGCTGCAAAATCACACCGCCCTCGCTGTCAGGTTCGTACAGCGAATCAATAACCACAAATCTCAATCCCAGCGGATTATCCTTTTCCAGTTCCTCTATCGTGACCCCTCTGAAATCCGGGAGCTCATATTCAGCCCCCTGACGGGCGAAAAGACGAATAAAAAAGAAAACCAGCACCAATATGGCAATAGAGATACCCAACATATACAGCAGATGTTTCACCAACGGATGCTCTTGAAAAAAATATTTGCTCATAACCAAATTTTAATATTTACCGTCGAATTGTCAAACAATTTGACAACTCTGAATAATAATAACGACAAACTTTTCATAATATTGTGTAAAAAGCCAAACCCTTTTGAATTATGATTTATGACTTATGAATGACATACGAAAAACGAAAACGAAGGTTGCCGCCGGCTATTCTTCATCACTTGCCTCCATTTTTTGGAGCGTGCTGTCTGCACGCAGATACCGTTTGGGCTCTTTTTGTTCTCCGCTTTGCTCCACTCTATTCGCAATCTGCTTCGCAGAACGCTATCGAAAGCCACTGGCCTTCTTCATCCCACACTACGAGTGTGGGGTTATAGCACCGACTCGTCGGTGGGGTCGTGCCGTCGGCACGGAAACCGAGGCATTATATGTCCCGGAGGGACATCCTCACCGCAGATGCTTTAACCCCACACATCAAAGACGAAGGTCTGATGTGTGGGGTATGTGATGGGGCGAGAGCCGCGTCCCGAGGGGACGCTCTAAAATCTGTCTACTCGTGAATAATCTTTAAACGAAAATATCTGTCTTGCAAACGCAAATATCCGCAAATGTCCGCGAATTTTCGTAAAATATTGTGACTTGTGATTTGTGATCGTATAAAAATTGAGAATTGAGGTAAAGGTTATTGGTTATCTGTTATTGGTTATCGTTGGGCGGGAGCCTTTTTGAATTGAGAATTGGCTTCCGCCCAACTCATAAATCATAATTCTTAACTCATAAATCGTCCATTGTGATGTGCGAATTGTACCTTTTTTCGAGCAGTTCGAGCACATGATGGTTGTCGATATGCATGGGGACGCTCACCACCACCGCCTCCTTGTGGCGAAGGTCTTCGGGGCGGATGCCGTACTCTTTCAGCAATTTGGCCTCATTTTCGGGCGAAGGCGTGTTGCTCAAAAAGTGGTAGTATTTGCCCTCTTTTTTGCTGATGTAAAGGGTTTTGTTATACAGAAGATGAATGATCATGTCCTTTTTCGTTATTAAAATGTGTTAAAAAATTTTGTCTGTTTCGCCTCAAAAACGCGATTTTCCCTATGTTCTCCCAATCTTCTCCCAATCTTCTTCCTCTCATGCTTCACTTATAGTGAGAGAATCAGGAAGTTACGGAAAATGTAAAATTTGAGGAAAATTGAAAAAACACAAAAACACAAAACACAACCGATATGTCTGAAAACGACAAGATAATTATATATATATATATTAATAATAGTATTTATTTAATCCTTATAATGTTTTAACTTGTTATCAAAAGACAACGGTTGTGTTTTGTGGTTTTGTGGTTTTTGTGGTTATTTGTCGTGTTTCATCTTGCGATACGAACCATGTGCGACTTTCTCAACAATCTGGTTTCGATTTATCCAAGTAGCAACAACGCGATCTAATCTTGCTGTGCTACCATTCGCAATCAAAGCCTCTCGTATTTGCGGGGAATTGAATTGTTCTGGCAAACAAGCAAAGATTTCGGGATAGGAAATTCGGCATCCTTTCGTCTCAATCTGGTCCGCATACGCCACCAAACTGTTGAGCATATACGAGGCCACCCAGATGGCGAAGAGGCTCACCAGTTCCTTCGTGCGGCGGTCTTTCTTGCAGCCGTAGAGGAACCATGCCAGCATTCCGGCACGGAAGCCGACCAACCCGGGACGGAGGTACAGCATGGCGTGTTTGGCGCTCTCGGCATCCTTTGCCTTCTCGCGGACGGCCGCCTCCCAACGCTCGATTCGCTTGTTCAGCCATTGCATCTCCAGCATGTAGTCGCCCTGCTTGTCGTAGCAGATCTCGTCGCGTGAATTTTTGAGAATATTTTTATAAACGAAAATTTCCGAGAACTAGCGTGGTCGCGACCGAATGGGAGTCCCGAAGGGATGCGAAGCACAATGTCCGTGAATTTTCGTAAAATATTGTGACTTGTGATTTGTGATTAGTGAATAGGGGGCTGCCGCATGTTCTGGCTGGGAATATGTCTTGTAAACGCAAATATCCGCAAATGTCCGTGAATTTTCGTAAAATATTGTAACTTGTGATTAGTGACTTGTGAATAGGAGGCTGCCGCCCTCCAAGTCACAGGTCACAGGTCACTAATAAAGAATTGGGCGGAGCCTTATTCTCTATTCTTCATTCAAAAAAAGGGGTGTCTATATCAATTCGCCTTTTAATGTTGCGGCGGTGCAATCTACCACTCTCACTTTTACATATTGGCCCGCCTGGACATCTTTGCGGTCGAACACTATCACTTTGTTCTGGCTATTGCGTCCGAAGAGCTGTTGTTTGCTTCGGTGCGATTCGCCCTCTACCAGCACTTCGTATTCTTTGCCTATCTCTTTTTTATTGTTCTCTAACGCTATCTCGCCTTGCAATGCTATTATCTCTTCCAATCTGCGGGTTTTCTCGGCTTCGGGAATATCGTCTTGCAGATGTTTTTCGGCGTAGGTGTTGGGGCGTAAGGAGAACTTGAACATGTAGGCATAGTCGTAGCGGACTTTACGGAACATTTCCAATGTCATCTGATGTTCCTCCTCGGTTTCGCTGCAAAAGCCGGCTATGACATCGGTGGTGATGGAGCAGTCGGGCATATAGCGCCGTATTGCGGCTATGCGTTGCAGATACCAGGCGCTGTCGTAGCGTCGGTTCATGAGTTTCAGCATCCTGTCGCTTCCACTCTGCACAGGCAGGTGTATGCATTTGCAAATATTATCATAGGAGGCCATAACCTCGAGCAATTCGTCGCTCAGATCTTTTGGGTGGGATGTGGCGAATCGGACCCTCAGCAAGGGGCTCACTTCTGCCACACGGCGCATCAGTTCGGGAAACGATACTGTCTGCTGGTCCTCGGTAACGAAACGGTAAGAATTCACATTTTGGCCTAAGAGGGTGACTTCTTTATAGCCTTGCTCAAAAAGATGCCTTGCTTCGGACACAATGGTATGGGGGTCTCGGCTTCGTTCTCTGCCCCGCGTATAAGGCACCACACAATAGGCACAATAGTTCTGACAGCCTCGCATGATTGAGATATACGCCGAGATGCCGTTGCTCGACAGTCGCACAGGTTCGATATCGGCATAGGTCTCGGTTGTGCTCAGTTGGGTTTCGGCAGCCTTGACTCCGAATTGTCTGACCTGTTCCATCATATCCGGAAGTCGTCGATAGGCATCGGGACCCACAACGAAACTCACGTTCTCCTCTTCAACCATCAACTGACTTTGGAGTCGTTCGGCCATGCACCCTAATATGCCTATTCGCAACTGCGGATGGCGTTGCTGGAGGGCTCGCAACTCACGCAGACGTTTGCGAATACGTTGTTCGGCATTATCGCGGATTGCACAAGTGTTGATAAGTATATAGTCGGCTTGTTCTATGTCGGTTACAATGCTATGACCCGCTTTTTGTAGCAGGGAGGCAACAATCTCGCTGTCGGCAAAATTCATCTGGCAGCCATACGATTCTATATAAACAGTTGACATTTGGGGTGGGGTTTGGTGAATTGTGAAATGTGATAGGTGAATTGTGAAATGTGAGATGTGATAGGTGGTTTTATCTGATGATGATTTTCTGAGCTGACTGATTTTTTGTTTTTATCAAATACAAACCTGCAGGAAGGTTGTTTGTGATTATCTTTTGACTATCCGATTGCAGGATCTGCTGACCGAGGGTGTTGTACAGCATGATGTGCTGCATTTGGGGATTCTCTATCACGATGTGGTGGTCGAGAGCGTAACAGATGACAGGGGTGGCCGATTCAACATTTTCCACGCCTTGTGTGGATGTTGTAAAATATGCCACCAACGTAATATCCGAATCGGGCACCAGCATCCGGGGATTTTCTGTTGATCCATCATTCCAATGATCAAAAACAAATCCGTGTCGGGCTATGGCTCCTATGCTCATTTCGGTACCCATAGGGAAGCGACCATTTCCTGCCACATATCCCCGTGTGGGGTCGTCGCTGGTGACAGTAATATTGAAATAAGCCACAGAATGAACATCCACAACCACGGTGTCGTGCACATCGCTGGGCAAAAATATCGTGTCGAAAACGTCAACAAACACGGTGTCGTGTTCTGTCACCCAAACGGTGTCGTGCACATAGATGGTGTCGTGAATATAGATGTTTGTGGGTTGGGACGAAGAGAACTTTGACGCTGCCTCACTGGCAAAGAAGGCTGTCCAAATGCCGACACTATCCAACAGCACTCGCTTGGGGTTCTGTGTGGTTCCATCATTCCAATGGTCGAAACGATAGCCTATTTCGGGGATGGCACCTATCTCGACAACACTTCCTCGAGGATAGCTGCCTCTACCACTGCATTTGCCTTTCGCCACATCATCCGACACCACGGTCAAGTTGCCAAACAAATCAGGGCTCAAGATGGAATCGAAGAGGGTTTGGAAGAGCGTGTCGACCACTTGCGTGAACACGGTGTCTTGGTGATAGACAAAAGCGGTATCGAGCACCACCGTTGTCAATGTGTCGTGCAAGGTGATGTATGTGGTATCATGAAGATAGACGTCGTTCAATGTGTCGCGCAGGGTGATGTCGTCCACATACAGATAATACTCATAGTCGGAATAATAATTTATCGCAACATATTTTGCTTCTGCAGGCACCAGCAAGTCGCACATCTGCCACCCTGTGGCAGAAACCGTGACATCGCATAGCGTGTGTGTGAATGCGTTAGTATCGCCTGTGGTGGTAGAATATCTTACTCGGAAATTTTCATCGTAAGAGTAAGTTTTTTTGTAATGGAAGGTAAGATGCAACGGATTACCCGCCTGCAAACGAGGCGATATAAGGAATTGGTTATAATCTGTAGACCTGCTCCAACTGCTGAAACGCCAATGGTAGTTGCCGCTATACGGGGCTTGAAGACAGGACGCGGAGTCGTATACCCCCGTTTTATTGTCGTTGCTCGTAGTTGCGGCCACATAATGCCAGCATTCCTCGTCTCCGGACTCAAAACCTTCGGTTTGAGGGAACGTGGTCAGAGGTCCGCAAACATGCCTACCTTGAGGGTTGAAGTTGAAGGAAACGGAACGATGATCATTGCTGATGGTGATATTCGTAATGGCAAAGGTTGTATCAGGAGTTCCATCACTGAGGTATGGATGAGGATTTGAAGTAGGCGAAAAACTATAGCGGCCATTTGTACCAAAGGCCGCCTGCGACACCGTGCCTGCAATAGTGTCTACAGCACTATTGGGGCGGAACAGCCACAATTCGTTAGGGGTACTAAAGAAATCGAAGTTGGCATTGTCGGCATAGACGTTGTCGTTGTAACGCCATATCAACAATCCGCGTCCGGGAATGGAGGAATCGAACGTGTCGCTGCTATTACGATATTCAAGAATATACCATTGGTGGCGATTTGCGGAGGCAATCTTGTAGGCATGATTCGGTCCCGAAGCCAGCGACTGCATGGTGTATGTGCCGGAATCGGTCAGCTCCGGAATGCTGTCGAACCAGTTGAGGTATTTGTATTTGAACAACGAATTGGTTTGCTGGGGAGGCGTCATATTGCTGTTCATAATATCCCAGCTGCTTCCCGGCGAAGCATAGGTGTATTCGTAATAATTATATATATCGGGACAACCGAGCGTATGGGTCATTTCATGGCAAAACGTCGATACACCGAAATAGTGCGAACCCGAACCAGCCAACTGCAAATTAAAGGTATACACCCGTTTGCCATTGATATAGACATTGCGGTCGTACAGACTCCATTTGTGCGGCCACAACAAATCGTTCCAACTGGTATAGGTACCACTGAGCACAAAACAGATATTGTCCACATATCCGTCGTTATCCATATCTATATTGAGCGACGTTGGCACAGGACTATGGGCATTCACCCAGTTCACAGCCCGTTCAAGCAACGCGAACTCCCTCTCTCTGCTCTCGGTAGAGTTTGAATAGCCATTGGGATTGGCGGCACTATAAGGCTGGTAGTAGCTACGCGGAAAAGAGTCTTGGAACGACAACACCGTGGAACCACTTGGAGCCGGATAGAACGATGTGCGCACATGGAGTTTGTTATAGCTCGACCGCTTGAAATAATTATACATGGACACTCCCGAAGCGCTGCTGTCGTTGAACATATTGGCTATGGTAGAAAACGGGGAAGAGGTGAGGCTGACCTCATCACTGAATCGCACAAAAATCACAATATTATTCAACGTGCCATGGTTTGCACCACTGGTCTTAGGGGTTGCCGGGCGGTATTGTTCTGGGACATCCCAAACTTTGTGCAGCTTTACCAGTTCCTCTTTGCTTGGCATAAGACCAGGTTCCAGCCCCACCATTGCGGGATTAATGCGACCTGGCAGATATTGCGTAGGCACCAGTTTCCCATCCTCTATGGCCGCATAGACATATTCACCCGTGGCAGGATTCAGCACAATTGTATAGCCTTCAGCATCGTGAAGCCGATGAAAGAATTCATCACCGGTGACGAAACAATGCAACGTGTCGCCCTTGGGTTGGATACGTATTACCGACATATTCCTCACCGGAGCTGCCATACATATCCCCATTCCCAGACAAAACACTATCAACGCAAACAAACGTCTCATATATCAATTCAAAAAATTAATAATACTTTATTTTTCAATCATCTTCATGCCTACCAAACGGTCGTACCGGTCATTTGGCGACCTGTAGTAGACGTATATACTGTACTTATTCGGCGTTTCGTAGTGGTCGCCTTCCAAAGTGGAAGTGAGCCCCCTGCCCTCACCTACGGGCAGAAACACCAATTGATAGGCATAATAGCCTTGCTTCAACAATAGCCGTAAGGTATATGCCTTAATGTCCGGCTGATACTCCATCCTACTTTGTTCGTCCATGTGCCATTGGGTCAAATCGCCCAATACATAGATGCTGCCATTCAAAAATGGGTACTTCATCGGCAGCATAAAATTCACATACACATAATCCGCCTCCGTTTCCTTGTTGTTCCTATCCCACACATTCACCTTCATGCCGCCATTGAGGGTCTGTTCGGTGATAAAAGGCTTGCCTGAACGGTCCTCCAAAGGGCGCAACAGAGCATACAGTTCACCGCCAAATTCTTCTATCTTGGCAACATTATACATCGCCGTGCGGATATTGCTGATGTCAAAATAGCGAAAACTATTGCCTCCATCGAAAATATTCTCCTGACGATTGCTATAACTCAATGCTCCGCGATCGTAACCCGAAAACTGCAACTCTCGGCGGGTGTCCTGTCTGCCATTTTGTTGCACCACCACATGAAGATAGGCAGGATTCAATGATGGCGGAAACATATCTCCACGATAATCCGCATTGGCATCAACCAACACATTCACTTGTCGACGCTTTAATATGTCGGAATTATCGTAAGGTACAGCCGTTTCTCCCAACACCTTCACCGAACCCTCCACCACGCAGAACCTACGACTCAGCACTATGCTGTCGGGTTCATCCTGCGGAGTAACTGTCACCACATAGTTGCCCGAAATGAGCAACTGGCTGTATTGGGACGGGATATACTGAAAATAGTTCACATAGTCGGTAAGTGTGGTAAAGGAACTATTGTAGTTCTCAATCGGACCTTCTTCGAAACCATTGATGAACTCAAACGGCTCCATATCGTCAACCTCCCACCTACTGTTGCAATGGCGGATATGATAACGATAATTCTCAATCTCGGCACCCATAACATCAAAACGCAACAACAACCGATCGCTGCTACCCAGCACCAAAATCGGGGCCTCCAACTCCACCCCGTTCTTGTAAAGCGTCGCTGTTTTGACATCACTCCGCCAATTCGAATCCGACATCAGCTGAGCTTCTGCCTCAAAGGAGAACGCTACCAATATAAAAACCAACAATATATATTTCTGCATATATTGATATATATATAAATTGTCCGATGCAAAGATAGTCAATTTTTCCGAGAAAACGAAAAAAAACGATTCTTTTTTTCAATTCGACAGAAAAAGCCAAGTGGCACTTGTGGCACTCGTGGCACTCTTGTGGCACTCAAAAATGCAACGTATTGTCATTGAATATCATTACGCTACAATTTCCTTGAAGGCGAGAGTGCCACGAGTGCCAACCATCATTTTGTAATGCGTAGGGTGGTAAACGTGTTCTCGTTTCAACCACGGCAGGATTTCCCTGCAATGATTTGATATTTTAATGTAATTCCTGGACAAGGCGCAACGAGAGGGCACCTGTAGAGCGGGTTTGTGAATACGTATAAGGTGCTTGACTGCCATTGAATAACCAGCCCATAGCCCCACTTCCTGGGTTACTAGAATAGGGCGTAGATGTCCAGTACAAACACGAACCGTAATTCGAGATTCCAGCAGACGCGATCTTGAAGCGGTTGCCAGCACCTGGCAGAAATACACAACCTGCGGCTTCGAAGTTGTTGTCCCACTCAGTGGCAGTATATACGTTGGTTGTGAAATTGAGGGCACTCGGGTTAAACGTCTTTCCTGCAACAGTAATGGCGACATCACCATCGGGGAAAAGGTAATATAGATCACTGCTATTCATTAAAATACATCCCGCGATAAAATATATCGAGAAGGGTATTCAACTTAATTACCGATGCAGAGTTACGAACTTTTTTTTGAATTAATAAATTTAAAATTGAAGAATTAAGAATTTTTATGAGTCGTTACCAAACAAGAATCCCCACTTTCTTCAACTGCAAATCCCCACAAATCGCCGCCAATTTTCGTAAAAACAAAACAGCCCCACCATCGTTGAATGGTCGCTCTGCTTCCGATATGATTCCGACATGATTCCGACATGATTCCGATATGATTCCGATATAAGCAATCGGAATCATATCGGAATTATATGGGAAGTATGTGGGAAGTATATCGCAATTACAGCGAAGGAAAACCGCATCAATCCGACACCTTCCAATAGCCCGACTTGCGAGAGCCTACGCGTTGCAATAAACCCTTGTCACGCAGATGTTTTATAACCTTACGGACTCCACTTTCCGAGCGATGCAGCTCCGTGGCCAGAGACTCACTGGTAGAATACGGATTCCTCCTCAATGAAGCCAAAACCATGAGCTCCGTCTCTGTCATTTTATCCGCTACTTTATCCGCTACTTTATCCGCTACTTCCTTATTGAAAAAACAGACAGCGGCATCTTCTACAGAAGCCTCATAGGACTGGATTTCATCAGAGAGATGCTTTTCGTGAAGGTTCATCATTGTCTGAATAAAGATGCTCTCATTCTCATTTTCTCGTGCATCCGA
Organism: Bacteroidales bacterium; assembly: GCA_045642445.1. Classification (GTDB taxonomy): domain Bacteria; phylum Bacteroidota; class Bacteroidia; order Bacteroidales; family P3; genus Colimorpha. The sequence continues at coordinate 36,972 of JAZUIX010000172.1, forward strand.
CAAAGATTGGATGTATTCGGCTTTTTCTTCTTTGCGGACCTTCATCGGCAACACTCCGAACTCAAACTGAATCAGATTCATCAGCAATCTTGATGCCCTACCGTTTCCGTCCACCCAAGGATGGATGGATACCAACACCCAATGAGCCCAAAAACTCAATTCGTAAATCCCCCTAAGATCATTTGGATTCATCGTTGTCCTACGCCGATTCAATTCTTTGCAGAATTGCTCAAGTCTCTCGGGAACCTTTAGGTAGCTCATATAGGAGCGTCCACCATAGCCAGCACTCACATTTACCAGTCGCAAATCTCCTTCCGCAGCATTGAACGAACCCGCCATTACGCTATACTTGCTACCTGTATGAGCCATTACTCTTGCCGATAGATGCTTTAGGAAATTGACGGTCACCTCAGTATTTCTGTCAAAGTTCTTCATTCCCCACTCGTAGGCCTCTTTCAAGTCAAGATTCATCGTCTGCTCCACCAAAGACCGTCCCTTGGCCGTGATGCCCTCATCAAAAAGAAGTTGGTTCTCCACTTCTGTAACAGTAGAGCCCTCAATAGCAGTGGAGTGGGTAATAATAGAATATAGATAAAACTTTGAATAGTCTATCTGCTGGCCAATACCCAGTTGGTTATACTTCTCCATCAGCCTCTCCAAATTTCCTACAGCCGATAACTTCTTTGCGGACATTAGAATATCATTTTCTTTAATAACGTGCGGAAACGAAAAATATTTTATTCTTGAAAAGATACTTGCAGGATGGTCGTGGTGCTGGGGGTTACGCGGCTGGGGTGGCTGGTGCGTCGGTTCACAATCCAAAGTATCTGATCGTGGGCATCAACCAACAAGAGTTGCTCCTGTTTCTCCCAAAGGGTGTATTTATGGTCAATAAAGAAATCGCTCAACAGCTGGGTGCCCTGCTTCATTCCCAAGGGTTGGAAACGGTCGCCCTCGTGCCAATGTCGCAGTGTGAGAGGCATTGCCACTTTATCGGCATCGAACACGGCCATGTTTTCAGGCAGATGTTTGAGATCTAACAAAAAATCTTCACGAGGGATTGTTTCGACATTTAATACCACATTGTCGGTGTCATTCAACGAAGTGCTTGCAAGGGGTGTCAATATCAGTTTTTGACGGTCAAGCAATGCCGAATAAGCGGTCGAGACAAAGATTTTCCCAGATTGAGTGGCTGAGAGAATGTCTGACACTATGTCAGCGTTAAAACCAAAGGGTTTGAGTATCTCAAAAAGCATCTGACAACGAAATCCCTCATCGGAAGGCAACCCCACAAGATTCACCTCAATCCTACCTTCGTCAAGATGGCGAATCAATTGTTCTCTATAGGGTTGTAAAAGATGCTGATAAAGTTGCTCTGTGGCTTGGAGATGCAGGATGGTCTGCTGCAAAGTTTCGTCTACTGACGGCTGCAGTTGTCGCAGTAAGGGCATCAACAGATGTCGAATCTGGTTGCGGCGATATTCCAAAGAGGCGTTGGTTACATCCTCAACATGTTCCAACTGATGTTCCTGGGCGTATGCCGTGATTTGTTCACGACTGAATATGAGCATGGGCCGCACCACATGGCCTTGTACGGGCAGTATGCCGTGAAGACCGGCAAGACCTGTACCTCGCAGGAGGTTGAGGAAAAAAGTCTCGGCCACGTCATCACGATGGTGGGCGGTGAAAACCGATGCGTAATCGTGTTGTTGGATGAGCTGTTCAAAATAGTTGTAACGCAAGAAGCGCGCAGCCTCTTCCACGCCCTGACCCCGTCGCTCGGCTTCTGCCATAGTGTTGAAGTGGGCCACATGGAAGGGCACGCCATAACGAGCTGCCAACTGGCGGACAAAATACTCGTCGCGGTCGCAGTCGGAAGGTCGGAGATGAAAATTGCAATGGGCTATGGCAAAGCGATAGCCTGCCGAATACATCAGATGAGCAAGTACGACGGAATCAATACCGCCGCTTATAGCAAGCAACACCTCTTGGTCTTGAGACAAGAGGTGTTGCTGCTGAATATGTGCGGTAAACTGTTTGAGCACTATCGTACAATCATCTTGTGCATACGACGTTCGCCGTTGAATTCGATGCCATAGAAATAGACACCCGCAGGAATCTGTTTCTTGTCGAGAGTGATGTTGTGTCGACCACCATCGTAGTAGGTTGTCTTCTCGTAGACGGGTCGTCCGACAACATCATGGATGAAGAAATGGACATCGCCGCCGTAGGGCAGAGCGAACTCGATGTTGGTGGTACCCTCAAATGGGTTGGGGTAGTTCTGTTCGAGTACGAATTCTGATTCCTCAACCACAGGAGTGCCTTCGAAGTAGTTGACCACCTCGACCACATTGGTCTGGTTGTTGCTTTGATCGGCATCATTCATGATGATTGAGAAATTGGCAGAGCCCTTATACTCACGCAGCGGGTTCTTGATGATTTTCTTCCAACGTCCGCGGTCATCCTTCATATCAATTTGACGAGTCTGACCCGGTTGGTAAGTGTAGACATCGGGCGAGATGTTCAACTTGAGCGATTTACCATTGATAACCATTTGGACCTCCAAGGTTGTGTAGTAAGGAATATTACCATGGTTGGTAACAACGAAACGTACACGACAGGAGTCTTCCTGATTTTCCTCAACCAAGACCTTGTCGAGACCCAAATCGACATACATTTCCTCAAGCACAGTAGTAGTATCGTTGTCGCGGTTGTCATCATCGATATCATACACGAAAGCGGTGATATACTCATACGCTGCAGAACGGCGAGCCAAGGTGCTGTCGAAATAGTACACACGATGACCACCCGAAGGTATGCCACCTTCAAAGTAGACAGTATCGACTTTCAAAGTGGTAGTATCCTTGTCGTACCAATAACCGGCAACAAAATTGTTAGCCACACGAGCACCGACGTTGTTGATAACAAGACCCACCTTGTAGTTGTTGTATGGACGGGTGTCGACAAAGACACCTTCGGCCTCAAGGTCTGTCAGGGCCGTGATACCTGCAATCTCACGAGAAAGGGTATCGTTATACGGATAGACATCCAAGTCGTATTTACACCATGTGGTCAATTCCATCGTACCCATAGTGGCACGTTCTTTATGCTGGAAAGTGTAATTGAAGAACTCGGTGGAGCCAAGATTCCTACCCAAGTAGTCGGCAAAGCGGACATGCTCGTGAACTGGTTCGGCGCCATTGTAAACATAATAGACATCGCATTCTTCAATTTCGTTCTGACCAAAGTTACGCAGGCGGACCGTAATAGTGATGCTGTCGCCAGCCACTGCACGGTTGAGAGGAGATACGATCTGATACATATAGAGGTCGTTGGCCAAAGGAGCCAAACCGAAGTCTTTGCAGGTGGAGTCGTTATCCCAATAGAGGTCGCTGGCCACCTTGGTAAAGGCGCAGATGCCAAAGGTGTCGGGGAACTCGTTGGTGATGATGAACGGGTCGGGGAACTCGTATTCGATTTCACCATCAACAGGGATGCCGATAGTGCAAATAGATTCATAAGGCAGATATGTGCCATAGGGACGGTAAGCCACCTGGAAATTGCAGATGCTATCGTAACCATAGTTATGAATACGCACACGAGGATATATGGTCTGACCGAACTGAGGATCTGTGGGGTAAACAATCTCTGTGACACCCACATCGACACTACGACGTGCACGACCCATACGGAAGTTGTCGATAGCAGCACCATCACCAAAAGCAGCAGAAGCCGATGTGGTAGGAGGTGTGACATAGACAAAGCGGAACTGGACAATCTGACCAAATTCACCACTAATGATGGAGGTGGGGAATGGGAACGGGGCCACATAAGCACCATTCGTGGTGGTACCTGTCCAACCCTTGGCGAACTCGCCCTTCACACCGGTATTGTTGTCGGTAGCATACCAACTCTTGGCATCAGGATCGGACTCACGAGCACCTGGATTATCCACCAAATGCCACTCTCCCAGATAGTCCTTATACTCCATATAGAGGTAGCTGCCTTCGGACATATTCTCGCTTAAAAGCAGATTGATAGTGTCGGGTTTGATTTGCGAAATATCAATGAGCGGTGAGTAGAGAACGCTACGGTTGCCGTGTTTGCCTGTGACAATATTCTGAGTGCAACTGGTGACATAAGCATTGGGTTCGGAATAGGCCGAACTGATAGTGCTCTTTGACGGGATGCCACGCTCCCAGTAGTTGCGCGTATAAGCATTGTAGCCAGCAGGGGTATACCACTTGTCGATTGTCTGGTCAAAACTATCGATAAATCGGAGTTCGACAACATAGTAACGATGGTAGCGGTAGTGCAATGTATCATTATCCTTATGGACTGTATCACCAGCAGCGTCGACCCAGCAAGTGAGTTCGCTGGTGCCTTCATAGAAATTGAGAGAATCGAGTTCTACAAGTTCACTCGTGCCTGGTTCAAGATTACCCGTCCAATTGATGGTACCCGTTTGGGCCACATGGTGATGGTCGGACAGGCGATAGCTGATATTGGCTTGGGTGAGATCAGTGTATCCCTTGTTGGCAAGCATGATGCCGACATGGTGAGTGTTCTCGGTCACGATATTATTGCGGGGATAAGACACACGGGTAAGAGCCGCATCAACGCTGTCCTCATGGTCGGGTTCATAGACAAAGAGCATATACTGCTGCATCTGTCCCGAAGTATGGTCTGTGGCATTGTGCAGACCGCCAACGTAAGCGGTGGAGTCGCCATCAACCCAGACAAGCATACGCATGTAACCATACTCGGCAGAGTCGGGGATAGTAAGAACCTTCTGATACGGGCGACGGCTGTGAACCTTGACGCCTTTGGAGAGACCGTCACGAGTGACATTTTCAAAACCATCGAAATCGTACACACCGTCTCTGTTATAGTCAATGCAGACACAGAGGCTGGCAGCAGTGCTGGAATCCGACTCTTTCTGATTATTGGCCACCTCAATGGTGAGGGTGTCGGTAGTACCATGACGGATAAAGAGTGTGGGAACCTCGGCATTGCTGGCATTATAGGATCCAAGTTTCAAATTATCGTAGCCAATCATGTCAGGCATGAGGTTGTCCAGTTCATTGTAAGAAACATGGGTGATGTCGAAGCCTTCGACACTCTGAGGCTGCTTCATGTTGATAGTGTCGTAGATATTCTCAGCCAAAGAGCGGAAGGTATGGACGGTACGGAGAGTATCGTTGCCACGCTGCATATCGTCGGGATGATAAACCCAAGCGTTGAGCGTAAAGGTAGTATTGCTGAGCGGCTGATTAATCTGAAGGAGGGCGGTGTCGAAAACATAGTCGTAATGCTGAACATTATCACCCACACGGCCTCCGATAGTGGCTCGCACAGTGTCGTGCACCTCAAGATATGTGGTACGACCATTGGCATTCATAAACTTGAAAGCGATAGGTATGTTCGAAACAGGTTGAGAGCCATAGTTGACCACACGGAGTTTTACAGTGTCAACCTCAAGATACACACGTCCGCTTCCACGTGGCGACAACACCTCAGAGATAGACACGTCTGTAAGCAACGGAGGATTGATGCCGACAGTGACGGCTGAATAGTAACTGGTACAGTTCTTCGAACTCAGGCAGCTGAGGTAGTAGATCGAGTCGTGGAAATATTGCGGTGTGGAGCTCCAATGGGTAGAACGGTTGTAATTGTTATTGCCGTTGTAGAAGAAGGCTCCGGAAATAGTATCGGCACCATTATTGTATGGACGGTGCCAACGCACAACACGGCTTTCTGCCTGTGTGGCCCAAATGTTGCCGTATGAGCCGTAGTCAACCATTGTATCATGGCCAACAGGCATCTCGGGAGTGTGGTTAGAGGTAATATTGATGTAGTTAGAAGTGTCGTTGAGCGGCTTCACGTCATTATCGTATGACACCCATCCGCGGAACTTGGCAGTAATGTCTCCAATATAGTTCGTGGGATAGAGGTTAGGCATATTGGCGGGGCTCAAGTATACATCGCGTGTAGTTCCCACAGGCAGCGCGCCAGCAGCACCGAAGTTCTGAATCTCGTTGGTGTTGGAACCTGGGAAGTTGGGGAAGCTCTGAGTGGCGGGCTGGTAACAGTAGTAGTCGTAGCCCAAGGTGAAGTTGAAATCGGCGGGGAAATCCTTCTTACCATCGTTCTTCAAGGTGTACTTGATAGGCACGGCATACATGCGGCAGTGATTGGGCTCAACTGTGCTGTCGAGGGCAACACTGACCACACGGAGGTCGTAGGCAGGATAGATGAAGAAGGCGGCTGTGTCGAAATTGTTGAGCGGATGTCCATCGGTAATATCGGGTCCGATATTGATGTTCACAATGGTGTACTGCGTATCGACAACACCCAGAGGCGAAGGAATCTTCACGCTGTCCTCAATGAAGGTGCGGACATTCAAACGAGGCAGGGTTCGCACAACCGACTCGGTATTGGCCTGATCTTTCATATAGGCATGCCATGTGCAGCCATTCTCGGGGGCGGTACCATTGTTATAGAAACGGACACGCACCATGATGGAGTCGGTTTCAATATTGAGTACTTCGGGGTTTGCCCCTGTCGTCACAGCAGGCATTACTGGTTCGGTTATGACAGCCACAAGGACATCGTGCGAGACGCGATTGGTGTTGAACTCATGGGCGCCAATGGTAGGTGCAGGAATCTGCGGACGGACATCACCATACACGTCATTAGTCACATCAGGGTTGTACTGGGCCTGACCGGCAAACTGGGCCAAGGCGCACTGCAAGATACTGTCGCTGACAAAATATGGGAACTCTTCAAGTGAGTTAGGATCCTTATTGTTGAGAATACGCAAACTGTCGAGTGTGGGCACATCGGCATTGGCAGCACCGCCCCATTTGGCAAATTTGCGAGCACCAGTGTTGACATTAGGCTCACTGTTCGACCAGTACACATTGAAGTTCGAACTTGCAACACAGGTATCAACAGCCACATAGTAAGCATAGCCCTTACTCTCATTGAGGAAAATATTGTTCAAAACATGAACCTGAGAGGAAAGCTGACAACTGAATGCCTTGGTGGCCGACTGATTAACACCCGCATAAAGCTTGACCGAGTTGAAGTATACACTGACATATTTGGAAGTGGAGTCAATCCAGATACCTGCAGATGCAAGCGAATTGACACCGGAACCATATAATGATACCATATTATTATATATGGTCACACGGTCAATGTTGGTACCCTTACAGTTGGTCACCTGGATGCCTCGTTTACCACCTGTCTGACCATCAATCAGGGTGATGAAGTTACGGCGGACACTGGCGTGATTACAATTGGCAATATTGATACCGATCTGTGCCTTACCGGCCATAGGTGATTTAGCGGCAATACTGTCGTGAGTGACGGCGAGGGTGTCGATATTGCGGACATTCACACCTTGGTTCCAGAAGTTGAGCAGTTTGCTTTCAGAAATAGTTACATTATCGCTGTAGTTGTTGCCCGAGGTGAGCACGCTGCAATAACCGCTATCGAGCACACAGTTGTTCACCGTGATAAAGTGGTTATTGTCACCCAAAACCACAATATTGGAATTGGTCGAGGTGGCGGCAATATTGGCACCATTAGCCGAGCGACATTGTCTCGAACGCATTTCGCAGTTCTGGAAGGTCACATTCTCACTATTGTCAATCTTGATGACATTGGTGAAGATGTTATTGTTAGTGGCTGACGAACCAGGAGTGTAGTTGGCATAGAAATAGATATTGTCGAAAGTGACATAGTTGGCACCATCCAAGTGCATCACGAAATTGTTGGTCGAATTCGGAGAGAACATAATCTTGGCACGGCCTGTAGCCGACGAATCTGTCGTGAAGGTTATGCGGTTGATATTGCTTGCTCCGTCAACATGTCCGACTGTGTACTGACCATTAAAGGTCTGTTGGCTCAGCGAGAAGGTCACATTACCTGCCACACCTGCATTAGCCAGGGTGTCAAGCGCAGTGGTAAGATTGGTGAAATCGTGGCCGGCACCCGTACCAACAGTATAAGTACCCGTGCAGAAACGGACATTGATAATTCTGCTGATAGTGTCGTTGCTCTCAACAGTATCACCCACAACTTTGACAGCAGCGGTTATGGTGTGTCGACCAGGAGTGAGGTGGGTGCTGAGCAGTGGCACTGTGCGAGTATAACCCAAGCGAAGACTGTCCGCATCACCGAGTGTCTGGTTCCAAGTGCCATTGTCAATCTTGTAATGCAAAGTGTAATCATCGATGGAATTCAGACCCATATTGCGTAGCACTATATCAAGATTAGTTGTGTCGCACGAAGCAATGGTCAAAGTGTCCATCGAAGCCGGCCATTCGAGGGTGGCATCGTATGGGGGCACACCCACAACTTCCACAAAGATGGCTGCTTCCTCGCTCTGGCAGCCTTCGTCGACAAATCCGAACAGAATGTCGGGACGGTTGCCGCCACGGGTACCGGAGGCCTGCTCGGCCTGGTCAGTGTTGGCCTGCTGCTTGGTGATTACGGTGTTGGCCTGAGTGGTATAGCTGGTATTCGCACCCGTACTGGGGCCTGCGGCATCCAGCGCGCGGGTAATCTCGACAACGATACTGGAAGTGCCGTCCCATTCAAAGGGAGTATCCAGATTGTGCTTCACCCAACCAATATTCGTGGCATCCAGCGTCAGATTGCTTGCGCTATACACCTGAGTGAGACCTGTCTCAAAGTTAGCATTGGCGAAGGTAGTGTTGTCGGTGGTACCCATCTTGATGGTGTAGTAATCGAATGTGAAACTGGTCACATTGTTGCCAAGACTGCTCAAGAAGAACGAAATCGATTTAATAGTGCCTGCAGAATGGCCGGCGCCCTGGATTTGTTCGGCAGAATAGAGATACTGCTCCTTGACATATCGTGTCTTGGGGTTGTAGGGCGAAGGATAGTTGTTGTTGGTCGTACTTGCCTGGGTGCCCACTTGTGTAGGAACCTCCTTCAGTGCCATTGCCTTCACATAGAAGGTGTCGGGGTGATAGATGTGTGGAGTGACAATGGAGTCGGTGGTCATACCCATGAACGTATGGCTGGCATCATACCACAGCGTGCGCACATCGCTCGGGATATTGGTGGCACGGAGCGTGAGCTGGCCGTTATAGCCTACCGTCTGGGGCGAGGCAACTAGGGGCACCTCGGGAGTGTAGTTCGAAATGAAGCTGCCTTCACTGGTGTCGTTGGAATGAGAGACATCGGTGAGGATGCCCTCGACCCATACCTTAATATTATATATAGTATCCTGACCAGCGTGCATGTTGAGGGTCGAAGAGAAGGTGTGGTAATAATCCGACTGGGCAGCAATACCATCAACGATCGTATCGGAGCAAGCCACGGTAGCACCATCATCAAGACTATAATTAATGATAATAGGCGACACAGCAGTCGAACCATAGTTGTGAATTTCCACATTGACAGGCTCAGCAGTAGAAAGGTTACAGCCTTCGTTGACCTCGGGTGCTTCAACCGCAAGATCCACGGTAGGCAGACCGATGACATGCAGATTAACTGCGGCACGGGCGCCCTCACAACCATTGTCGTGATAGAGGACGAGATTTTCCTCGGTCTCACCGACATGCATGGGGTTGGCAGCATTGGCCACCTGCCACAATGTAGCCGTAGCCGTGGGACTGGCAGTGGCGGCATTGGTAGGCCATGCTATACGGCGTGCACCAGCGGTGGGATTATTCGAAGTCGGGCTCTCGGGGTTGGCGCCATGGGCCAGGTCGACAGAATTGCCCTGCCACACGGCAGCAGGAACACCCTGTGCAGGCCAAGGCGAATTGGTGATAGTCATAATATTGTTGAAAGGAACAGCGTCTGCCACACCGCCACCATCACGATAAATGACGGCGAAGTTGGCTGTGAAGGCTAATGATGACAAGGCGGCTGTATTGGGGGCATAGATAGTGCGGCTTGAATCGCTTGCAGCGGTATTGGTCTTGAACTGAAGCACCAAACTGGCACCTGGCTGGATGGTGACATTGGGGAGAACCCATGTCTTGGTGCTGGACGCACTGGCCTGCAAGATGACCACGGAGTCACCCTCCAAGTTGGCAGGATAGTCGCCACAGTTGGTCAATTCAACAGCAACGGTAGTACCGGAGTTGAACCAGTTGGGCAGCGGGGTTGTCACACCAGCATTGGTGCGGCTTACCATCACCTCGCTAATCTTCACCAAGGGGAGATTACGTTTCTGAGAAATATATATGGTAGTATCGGCAAAAACCGGCCCAATAGTTAGCGAAGGACCATAGTAGGAACAGGCAGTGTCGTCAATATTGCTATACCACGAAATACCCGAGCGCTGCTGACGACCATTACCACTGGTGTAGTAGCTGATGGGCCAGGTGTTGATACCAGCGGTAGGAGTAATCGTGACCGAAGAATTATAATTTACATTCTGATTAATAGCCGTAGGAGCAGGAGCCGCATAACGCGAGATGACCGTCCAAGTGTTGGTGTCGTTCAAGTCGTCGGGGTCGGCCGAGCACTTGACCCACCATCTGATGGTATAGGTCTTATCCGAATTGTTCGGACCGCTGGGCAGACTCATGGTGCGGGTGGAGAGGAAATGGATGGTGTCCTGAGGACCGCAGTTACGGTTGGTGATGGTGAAACTCTGCACAGAAGCATTGTCGATGCTGTAGTACACCGTGATAGGAGTACTCGATGTGTATGTGTATGTGCCGCTACCCGTGTTTCTGATGGCCACTTCGACAGGAATCGACGAAGGTGCGCCACAGTAATCCTCCAACGGGGTAACAAACTCCTCAGGAGCGAAGTCCACACTCAGAGGCACCACCTCGTAAGCTCCCAAGCTGGGGGCGGTGGCATTACGGGTAGAACCGAAAAGGTCGACGGTGACTTCGGGGATGGGGGTACCCACATTACGCAGCATGGCCGAGAACGAGCGGAGGTCGACACGGCAGATGGAGCTGTTGGTGAACTGGGGGTTGCCCACCACCGAGTGCTGGTCGGTAGACACATGATTGCGCCAGTTGTTGTAGTTGGTATAGTTGACACCTGTGAGTTTGTTCAACACACCGCTGTTGGAATAATAGCAGTTGTAGTCGACATTCAGGGTCGATTCATTCGATCCCGGAAGGAACGAGAATGCGTAGTTGGAAGTATCGAAAGCGGCAATAACATTGTTCTTAAAGTCGATATTGCTCACCACATCGCCACCGAGGGTGGCAGCTGCCACATTGACACGGGTCGGGGCACTCATGCGCACCGAGTTGAATACAACCTTGATGTAGTCACCCTTAATGATGTTCAACGGGGTGGTCAACATATTGGAGGTGCCATCATCGAGCGACACCAACATGTTGTTGGCCACAAGGCAGTAGTTGGAAGACGTGCCGTGCATATCCGACACACCGATGCAGCACGATCCCGTGCTGGAAAACACACGGTTGCGGACGATACGGCTGCCGTCATACACATGCTGTCCCAAGATAACATAGCTGGCATTGGTCAGCACATCGTTGGCAAAGTTGCTGTCCACCAACACCGCACTCTGGTTCACTACGCTGATAGCTGTGTTGACCTGACTGATAAAGTCGTTATAGCGCACCGTATTGTTTAGCGAGAGCATCTCGGGAGCAGCACCGGCAAGGTCGACACCTATCGTGCCGCCATAGAGGGTACAGCGTTCAATCAGCACCGAGTCGGCCTCTTCCACACGAATCAAAGCCTGTGTCGAAGAGGTGATGCTGTTACTATCGGCAAACTGGCACTCTACAAACTGGCAATGGGCACTTGCTTCGCCCAAGAGGGCCAGCACATCGCAACGGTTGTCGGTAAAACGACCGTTGGAGAAACGGATCTTATTGAAGCGGATGCCTCGGGCCTCGGAGAGGTCGACCAGTGCGGGCACATTCTCGGTCACATTCTGACGACTGCGACGGAAAGTCACAACGCCGTTGCTTTGGGCAGGCTCGAAAGTCACGATATTGGTGGCCGAGGTGCCAGGGATATAGGGGAACTTGACAACATCGTATGTGCCAGAAGGCAGCTTGATGGTCAAGGGGCCGTTAACACCGCAGCGGCTCAAAACATAGAGGCACTTCTCCAACGAGGCGAAATGGGCGCTCGAGCTGGTGCCCACCGTGCGAACACCGCTGTAAGGGCCATCGCAGGCGGCAAACGGAGTGTTGAAAGTATTGTTGTAAGGTTCGTGGTCACGATAGCGAACATTGTCGGAAGTGAGCGAATCCTCCACCCAGGCGCTGATAGTGTGGTAACCCACAGTAAAAGTCTGGTTGTCGTTCAGGTGCACACGGACGCTGTCGCCACCGGCGAGCGTGCCGGTCCAATCGTAATAGGTGGCCACACCATTGTCTACTCTATAGCCCAAACGGACGGCATTGATGGTGTTCACACCGAAATTCTTCAGCCACACCACCACCGAGTCGGTACCCGTATTGCAGGGCACATCATAGCTCGGATACGACATGGCGCTCACGCCGGCATCGTAAATCAGAGGCAGGTTCTTATTACCATAAAACTGCATCCAGGGGCGAGTGTTGACCGTGCTGCCCTGCTGGAAGTTTTCATCGGTGAAGGCATTATAGCCGAGGTAGCCGTAATGGCCGGCCATCCAAAGCGAGTTCTTATTGTTGGGAGCAGCGATATGCTTGATCGAGTGAGCGATGGGGTCTGTAGATCCGCCGTCATAGTAGGTCTGCACCACAAGGTCGCCACCAGCATAGAAGAAAGTGTCCTGCAGATAGACCATCTTGTAGGAACCTGCGGCTGCCTGCTCAATGGAGAAAGCCGAATCATACACAATCTGCATAGCGGTGGAAGTGTAAGCCGTTTGGGTGGCCGTGCGGTTAATCGAATAGGGCGAGTTGGCCATACGGAACTGCACATGGGGGCGCGAAACTGTCTGGCCCGAAGAGGTCAGCTGAAAACGGAACTGGGTGATATATCCGGGGCCGTAACCCAACTCAGCCATCGTCACACTATCGTAAATCCACTCCGAGCGGTTATCGGCAAAAGCCGGGAACGGGAAAGTATTGTTATTGGTCAGCGTGCCGCTGGGTCCCATCGAATTGGTCTTGCCGCGCACGCATTTGTAGGTGAGCCATTGGCTGGAGTTCTTGGGAAAATACACGGTATTGCTGTTCACCGTGGAGTCCTTCACAATCACGTGGAAATGCATCAGCGTATCATAGCCGCAGAAAGGAATGTAGCCGACATAGCGGTCGGTGAGGCCAACGCGGTGGAGGAAAGCCTGATGCTCCACATTGCTGTTGCCAATCTTATAGACGGCATACACCGAGTCGCTGTTGATGCCCTGCACCACCGCCGTGGTGGCATCCAGCACCAAGCGGGCGCCACGGCTGCTGGGATAGTTCAAAGCGTCGGGGTAATTGCGCATCGAAACGATCGGGGTGATAATCTGCTGGCTCGAAGCACGCACACGGATATCGTCGAGATACCAAGCATCGCTGCCGCCCGACGAAGAGCGCATACCCAACTTAAAACGGATGATGAGCTTCTTATCGGTCACCGCCACGCCCTGAAACAGCTGTTCCAAGTCGAAACGCTCCGACTTCCACATCGTGTTGTTGACCGTGGGAGTGGTGTTCCATTCCGTATAGCACTGGCGTGAGAACGAACCCAAGCTGGCAAAAACCGAACTTCCGCTCTCGGCTGTGTTGTAGTGCGAACTGTTCAGGCGGGTCCAGTCGGTCTGACCAGGCAGCTTGGCCTCAATCACGCACACCTCGGTACGGTCCACAGCGTCCACAGCATTGACATAGGCAATGTGCATGAACTCGAGAGTGAAATAGTTCAGCGTCGCATTACCCGAAAAGTCCAGGGTGTCCAGCGTCATGATGACCTCGGTATTCTGATGGGCCATCTTCATCGAACGGCTGCCTCCCGAGACAATCGAATTCTGAATAGTAGCACCCGTCCCCGTAGCGGTAAGAGAATAGTTGACAGGAGTGCTCGTTTCAAAGTCCTGCGAGAACATTTGGAAGATCTGGGCATGGGTTGTAAAGGCCGACAAAGCCAAAATCAACCCAAAGAGAGATAATCTTTTTTTCATTTGTATTATTTATATTTTTTTTATTATCAATTTTTTAGGTGCCCCTTGCCCCTATAAAAAAGGCAGAATGGCACTATTTTTGAAACTACAAATATACGAAAAAAATTTTACATGGCAACATTTTTTATTTTTTATATATATTTAAGCCCCTCTTAAAACCTCCCTTAAAGCCTCCCCCACCCGCTCCTCATCCACCTCTCACAATTCACATTTCACCATTCACTTTTCACCACCCACATTTCACCTCTCACTATATAAGACTCCGATGGTCCGTTTTGGTTACGAAAAAAGTGCATTTTTAAGAATTTTTAATACAGTTTCTACGTTTTCCGATCCCTTTCGCACCCCCCTCGCAGCAATCCCACTCTTCGCCCAATACTCGTCCTTTATCCTCCCAATCCGGCATAGAAAAACAAGCGAAAACTTTTGGTGTAAAAAAGAGACACAAATCGAAGCTACCGCACAGAAAACCATACACTTATCCTTGAGAAATACTTTTTTTGAAAAAAAATGCGTATTTTTCAACCCACCAAAGGATTTTTTTTTGTAAATTTGCAAAATCAACATTCCGTTTTCTTACCGCATACAAATATTAGTAAATAAATAAAAAACAAATAATTATGTCCAGCACAGCACTTACCATCATCGCCATTGTGGCAATCGTTATCATCTTCATCATTATAATCAGTTACGTCAAGGCTCCCCCATCCATCGCCTTCATCGTCTCCGGCCTCAACCGCAAACCCCGCATCTACATCGGTAAAGGCGGCCTCCGCATCCCCCTCCTCGAGCGTCTTGACAAGGTCTATCTCGGACAGGTCACCGTGGACATCAAAACCAACGTGGCCATCCCCACCAAGGACTTCATCAACGTCAACGTCGACGCTGTGGCAAAGCTCCAGGTGCTCCCCGACCAAGATGGTATCCGTCTGTCGGCCAAGAACTTCCTCAACATGACTGCAATCGAAATTTCCAAGCAGGTGCAAGACTCCCTCGAAGGCAACATGCGCGAAGTCACAGGTTCGCTCACCCTCACCGAAATCAACATCGACCGCGACAAATTCTCCGACCAAATCATGTCCAAAGCACAGATGGACATGAACGCCCTCGGCCTCAAAATCATCAGCTGCAACATTCAGAACATCACCGACGAGAACAACCTCATCAAGGACCTCGGTGCCGACAATACCTACTCTATCAAAAAGAACGCCGCCATCACCAAGGCCGAAGCCGAGCGCGACATCGCCCAGGCCCAGGCACGTGCCCGCAAGGAGGCCAACGATGTGCAGGTGGAATCGGATACCGAAATCAGCATCAAGCAGAACCAGCTGGCCATCAAACGCTCCGAGCTCAAAGTCCTCGAAGACATCAAGAAAGCCGAAGCCGATGCCGCCTACAGCATCCAGGAACAGGAGCAGCGCAAGGTAATCAATGTCAAGACCGTAGATGCCCAAATCGAGCAGACAAAACGTGAGCAGGAGCTCACCGCCGAGAAAGTCAAAATTCGCGAAAACGAACTCCGCGCCATGGTGCAGAAACAGGCCGATGCCGACAAATACCAGGTCGAAGTCAACGCCCAGGCCTCCCTCGAACAGAGCAAGCGCAACGCCGAAGCCGAGGCCTACCGTGCCGAGCAGGAAGCCCGTGCCACCATCGCCCGTGCCGAGGCCAAGAAACAGTCGATGATGCTCGAAGCCGAAGGTATCAAGTCGCTCGGCGAAGCCGAAGCCTACAAAATCAAATGTGCCGGCGAAGCCGAGGCCGTGGCCATCGAAAAGAAGGGTCTTGCCGAAGCCGAAGCCATGCAGAAAAAAGCCGACGCATACAAAGAATACGGCCAGGCGGCCATCCTGGATATGCTGGTCAACATCATCCCCGAAACTGCCAAGAACGTGGCCTCGCCCCTCAGCGCCATCGACAACATGAACGTCTACGGCACCAGCGGAAGCGATGCCGCCAGCGTCTCGGGCGCCGTTCCCGCGGTCATCAAACAGACATTCGACGTCATAGAGTCGGCCACAGGTGTCAACCTCAGTGACATCATGAAAGCCAACACCTACGAGGCCAAGACCACCCGCAACATCAACCTCGACAGCGACAGCGACGTCAGCCTCAAAAAGTAAATGATTTATGAATTATGAGTAGGTCGGCAGCCACTCATAATTCATAAATCTAACCGATACAGCATCTACCGTGCTCCTTCGATGTGGCCATGTAGCCGCAGTAATCCTACATAGTTTTCCGCAAAATAGTACATCGCGACGACTCTTTTGTACAATTTTCGTTATTAAAAATTGTTAAAATGGATTTGGATTTTCACCCACCAAAATGAGGTTCTTCCTATATTCTCCCAATATTCTTCGCTTCTTGCTTTACGCATGCTCTATATATAGCGAGAGAATCAGCGAGTTACGAAAAACTAACTATTTTGCAAAGTAAAGGGTGAAGCGGTGAAGTGCTATGTATGTGAGGATACAAGTTTATTGTTATATTAAATATATTTAGTATTTATTTAATCTTATAAATGCAATCAGACAAAGCAGCAAAAACTTCACCATACCAAATCTTCTTTCCCTTGTTCTCTATCTGGTCGGCATAAGTCACCAAACTATTGAGCATGTATAGCCACCACAAGTCGCACCGATCTGCCACCGCTGCGGCTACAAGTACGGACTTCCAGTGTTTCACCGTTGAAGCCGAAGCTGTGTACTTTCTCTTCATTGGCAGCCGTGCTGCTTCGATAACGACCATGAGTACCCACGCCGTTAATAACGCCATTGTCGCGAACTCCAGCTGTAGGCAGAAAGACGGCTCCTGCGCGCTCCATGTCTTCCCACTGAACATAGGTGTAAGCATTGTGACTGAAATTGGCTAATCCGTTGGCGACCCCTGGGGAAAAAGAGCATCCTGTAGGGGTTGTCCAATCATCGGGCAGCAATATGCAGCCGGCTATACCTTCTATATTTCCTGTGCCAATCTTGCTGTCTGCACCAGCACGTTCGAAAACCAGATAGTTCCATTCATCCTTAGTCAGCGTGCGCCAAAGAGCCGATTGGTTGCCACCGTTAGAGATGGGGTTAAACACGCCCCAGTCGGCTTGGGCGTATGTCCCCGTGAGGTTGTTTGAGGCGCTTCCGCCAGGATAGTAATCGGCAGAAGAGGTCGATGTGGAGAATGGCATGTAACTGTTGGCGCCACTGTTCCAGCCGCTGGTTCCCCAGCCAAAAAGGTCGACCCACCCTGCATAAGTGTTAGAGATATAGGCATTGTCGGAACCGGCAACATTGCCTGGATAGGCGAATATGTCGCTCCGGCCCGTTTCAAATTGAGACGGGCTGCCCACCATATCGTATTGGTGTTCGGCAAAACGCCAAAGATTTTGTGCGGCACAATACTGCAGATTGCCTTGAGAGAACGCCACTTGCTGCGAGTCGGACACCGAGAATTTTCCAGGAAGTTGCCCTGCCAATGTGGTATCTTGGACATCGTTATTATTGGGTTCCTCGGACTCAGGATCCTTACCGCAAGCAACGAGAGCAACCAAGGCAATAAAAAAAATGCCAACCTTGAATCTCATAATTTTCCGTCTGAGTTTTTAATACTTTTCTCTGAATTTTGTTTGATATTTATGATTTATCTTCTGTTTCTCCTTTATAAAGGCACAGGGCATTCTTTAAAAAGTATAGAGGCTGCTATTCCGCTTTGCTTGCAAGAGGCTGGCGCTGGCGGAGGGCTTCGTACATGAATACGGCTGCGGCCACAGAGACGTTAAGCGACTGCACCTGTCCCAAGATGGGGAGTTTGGCTCGGGCATCGGCCATTTTGAGCAGTTCGGGGCTTATGCCTGTTTCCTCGGCTCCCATAATCAACAGGGTGGGTCTGGTGTAGTCGACTTCAAGGTAGTTCGTGGCTCCCTTTTCGGTGGCTGCCACAATCTGCATACCGCTCTGACGGGCCAAGTTGAGCACGGTCTTGAGGTTGCTCTCGCGGCATATAGGCATACGCAGCAGGGCCCCCGAGGAGGTTTTCACAGCATCGTCGCTGACCTGGGCGCTGCCATGGTCGGGGATGATGACGGCATCGATGCCTGCACATTCGGCGGTGCGAACGATGGCGCCAAAGTTGCGCACATCGGTGACATGGTCGAGGAGCAGCACAAAGGGGGCTTTCTCGGCTTCACGCTCCATCAATGCTGGCAGAAGTTCCAAAGCCTGCCGGTAGGTGATGGGCGAGATGAGCGCCACAACGCCCTGATGGTTGCCCTTGGTCATGCGGTTCAACTTCTCGACGGGGACGAACTGGAAGGGGATGTTGTTGTCGCGGATGCGTCCTTTGAGGTCGCCCGCCAAGGGGCCTGAGAGGCCGTTCTGCATCAACACGCGGTCGATCTGCACATGGCCGTCGATGGCTTCGATAACAGGCCTCAAACCGTAGATGGTGGATGATTCTTTGGGTGACGGGGCATTATGGTGAATCGGTGAATCGTTTTTTTTCTGGATCATGAGGAACTAAAAATTAAGAATTAAAAATTAAGAATTAAGAGTGGCGAACACTCATTTCACACTAAACACTCGGCAATATCTGACCATCTTGGAGGTGTATCTGACGGTCGGACTTTTGTGCCAACTCGGTGTTGTGGGTGACGATGACAAAGGTCTGCCTGTACTGGTCGCGCAACTGGAAGAAGAGGTCGTGGAGTTCGGCGGCATGTTGCGTGTCGAGGTTGCCGGAGGGCTCATCGGCCAGCACCACGGCAGGATGATTGATCAGCGCACGGGCCACGGCAAAACGCTGCTGCTCGCCTCCTGAGAGTTGTGCGGGCTTATGCCCCACACGTTCCTCCACCTTGAGGAAACGGAGCAGCTGCATAGCCTCCTCGGTAGCCTCGGCCATGCTGCGGCCCGCAATCAAGGCAGGCAAGCACACATTCTCCAAGGCGGTGAACTCGGGCAGAAGGTTGTGGAACTGGAACACGAAGCCGATATTGCGGTTGCGGAACTGGGCCAGCTCTTTCTCGCCCAAGAGGGTCACATCGACTTTATCGTAGAAGATGTGCCCATTGTCGGGACGGTCGAGGGTGCCCAGGAGCTGCAAGAGGGTGGTTTTGCCTGCCCCCGAAGCCCCCACAACACTTACCACCTCGCCCTGATCGATGGTCAGCGAGATGTCGCGGAGCACTTGCAGCGATCCATAGGATTTGTTGAGGTTTTCTATCTTTATCATTAGTATTCTTTGCCGTTGAGGAATGCCTTGAAGACCTTATTTTCGCCGTAGGCGTAAGGCAGGTATTCGTAGGTGGGAATCTCGGTGGTGAGGTAGAAGTTGGCCTTCTTGCCTACGGCAATGGAGCCCAGCTGGTCGCTGACGCCCATAGCATAGCCGCTGTTGATGGTGGTGGCGTTGATGGCCTCTTCGGGAATCATACGATAGTTGACACAGGCGAAAGAGAGCACCAGCTGCATATTGCCCGAGGGGGAGGAGCCAGGGTTGTAGTCGGAAGCCATAGCCACAGGAAGACCCGCCTCCATCATCTTGCGCACAGGGGCGTGCTGCATGTTGAGGAAGAAAGCCGCACCAGGGAGCACGGTGGGCATGGTCTCGGAGCCCAAAAGACACTGGATCTCGGCATCGCCGGTATACTCAAGATGGTCGCACGACAAGGCGTTGTGTCGAACAGCACACTGGATGCCGCCGGAGCAAGCCATTTCGTTGGCATGGATTTTGGGACGCATACCGTATTTGGCACCAGCTTCAAGCATTCGGTCGGTGTCCTCCACGGTGAAGAAACCCGCATCGCAGAAGACGTCAATGAAGTCGGCCAAACCTTCGTCGGCTGACTGAGGAATCATGCGGTCGATGACAAGGTCGACAAACTTCTCCTGGCATCCACGATACTCCATAGGAATGCCGTGGGCGCCCAAGAGGGTGGCACGGATGGTGAGAGGACTTGTTTCGCGGAGGCGACGAATGACGCGAAGCATCTTGATTTCGGCCTCGGGGGTCATGCCGTAGCCCGACTTGATTTCGACAGCACCCGTGCCCATACGAATCATCTGGTCAAGACGGATCATGGCATCCTCATAGAGTTGCTGCTCAGAGGCCTCCTGCACACGTTTGGCGCTGTTGAGGATGCCTCCGCCACGTTTGGCTATCTCGTCGTAGCTGAGGCCACGAATCTTGTCGATATACTCTATCTCGCGGCTGCCGGCATACACCATGTGGGTGTGGGAGTCGCAGAACGAGGGCAGCACCATACGGCCCATGGCATCGACCTCTTTGTCGAACATCTGTTCGGTGAGTTTGTTCATCGGGCCGAAAGCGGCAATACGGTCGTCCTCAACAATGAGGAAAGCATTTTCGATATGATTGATATGGGCCATGTCGGCACCACAAACTTTGATACGGGGGGTCTCTTCAACCTGTAAGAGAGATTTGATATTTTTGATAAGGGTTTTCATGGTGATATGTGAATTGTGATATGTGAATTGTGATACTAAAACAGTTCCTGTTGGCTGTCCGAGTTCTTGATTTTGCCGAGGTGCTGGTAGGCCAACGGGGTGGCTTCACGGCCTCGGGGGGTACGCATAAGGTAGCCCTCCTGAATGAGATAAGGCTCGTACACCTCCTCCACCGTGCCAGAATCTTCGCCCACAGCCGTGGAGATGGTATTGATACCCACAGGGCCGCCGTGGAATTTGTCGATGATGGTGCCAAGAATACGCAAATCCATCTCGTCAAGGCCGTTGCTGTCCACATTCAGGGCCCGCAGGGCATAGCGGGCGATGTCGAGAGTGATGGTGCCATCGCCTTTCACCTGGGCAAAGTCGCGCACACGTCGGAGCAACAGATTGGCAATACGGGGGGTGCCACGGCTGCGACGGGCTATCTCAAAGGCCGACTCAGAGGTTATCTTCACCTGCAGCAGCCCCGCACTGCGGTTGACAATACGGGCCAAAGTGTCGGCATCGTAATATTGCAAACGACAGTTGATGCCAAAACGAGCACGCAACGGGGCCGTCAACATGCCCGAGCGAGTGGTGGCACCGATGAGGGTGAAAGGTTTCAGATTGAGCTGAACACTTCGTGCCGCAGGACCCGACTCGATAAGGATGTCTATCTTATAGTCCTCCATAGCCGAGTAAAGATACTCCTCAACCACAGGGCTGAGACGGTGTATCTCGTCAATAAAAAGGACATCGTTGGCCTCTAACGAGGTGAGCATACCTGCCAAATCGCCAGGCTTGTCGAGCACAGGGCCCGAAGTCATCTTGATATTGACTCCCAATTCGTTGGCGATAATGTAGGAGAGTGTGGTCTTGCCCAAACCTGGAGGGCCATGAAGGAGACAGTGGTCGAGAGGCTCGCCACGCTTTTTAGCTGCACCGACAAAGATGCGAAGATTGTCGAGCACCTGCTGCTGACCCGCAAAACTTTCAAAGCCTTGAGGTCGCAGAGCACGCTCCACTTCGCGTTCTTGGGCAGATTGGCTGCCACCGGTGGCATCGAGGTTGTTATTCATAGTGCACTTGCTTTGAGAATGCAAAAATACGAAATTTTTGTGAATTGTGAAAAGTGAATTGTGAAAAGTGAATTGCTGAAAGTGAATTAGGAATTGACAAATGGACACAGAAGCCTTACATTATTCATAAAATCAACACTAATATTGACGAAAAAAATAAATATATTCATACTAAAAGAATACTTTTGTCGTTTTATCAATGTAACTAAATTTTCGAACTATGAGATCAATTATTGTCGGAACAGACTTTTCCAAAGGTTCGTATGTTGCTTTGGAACTTGCCGTAGATGTTGCCAACAAACTTCAGTGCGGCATCAAGGTCATTTGGGCCAAACGTGAGAAACTGCTGATGGACGAGGAGCAGCAAACCATCATGACCAATTTGGCTGACGAAAAACTCAGACTCCTCTGCGAGCAGCACCAGCCCAACCTGCATTATGGAAAGATGCGTTGGGAGATATGTTCCGGCAAAGTGGCGGCTGTGATAGCCCGTCAGGCCCGCCACGAGAACGCCCCAATGATTATCATCGGCACCAATGGTGCCTCTGGGTTTGAAAAATACTGGATGGGGAGTACCGCCGTGCGTATAGTGCAGGAAGCCCCTGTGCCAGTGCTCACCATTCGCGAGGGCTTCAATTTCCACAAAGCCCTCGAAAAAATCGTGGTTCCTATCCGTGTGAACGTCAATTCGAGACAGAAAGTACCCCCCGCAGCCTCTATGGCCAAGATGTTTGGCTCGGAAGTGCATATTCTCGGCCTCATCGACTCACCCGACCAGGCTCCACAACTGCGTGCCTACATGGTGCAAACTGCTGAATTTCTCGGCAACGAAGGAGTCAAATTTGTCTCCACCGTGAAGAAATACAACAACTACAGCGACGCTGTGCTGTCTTACGCCGAGAGCATCAAGGCCGACCTCGTGGTCATCAACACCGAGCAGGACCGCATCATCTCTCAGTTGTTCTTAGGCACCAATGCCCAGCAGATTGTGCACAACTCACAGTTTCCTGTGCTCTGCATACACCCTGCCGATATCTTCAACTTTGCCAAATAGCATTATGTCGAAAGTAATCATAGTGGGTGCCGGAGCTGCCGGCATGATGGCTGCCATTGCTGCCGCCGAACAGGGAGCAGATGTGGTACTTGTGGAAAAGATGGATCAGGCGGGCCGCAAACTCCGCATCACAGGAAAAGGCCGTTGCAACCTCACCAACACAGCTCCGCTCAAGGAGTTCATCACCCATATCGGCCCCGATGGGCGCTGGATGCGGAATGGTTTCGCCCAAATGTTCAACACCGAGCTCATGGATTTCTTTGAGCAACGCAATGTTCCCCTCGTTGAAGAACGCGGCAGCCGTATTTTCCCCAAAAGCGGGAAATCATTAGATATTTTCCTGGCCCTAATCAACGACTTGGAACGGCGTTCCAATGTTCAAATCCTCAAAAACAGCGCCGTCAAAAGTCTTACCGAGGATTGTCACGGAGTGAGGTTGCAGGACGGCAGCACCTTGCGTGGCGACAGCGTGATTATTGCCACAGGAGGCCTCTCCTACCCCACCACAGGATCCACAGGTATCGGCTACCGACTGGCCCAAGAATCAGGGCACACAGTAGTGCCTCAGGTTCCCTCTCTGGTGTCGCTGGTGTGCGAAGAGCCCATACCGCAAGATTTGGTGGGTTTTGTGCTCAAGAATGTAGGGCTCACCATCACCCGCCCCGATGGGAAGAAACTCTTTGACGGTTTTGGCGAGATGACCTTCACCCCCAACGGCATCGATGGCCCCATAGTGCTTTCTGCCAGCCGACAAGTGAGCCGTATGATTCACAACGGCGAAAAACTCCTCGCCCACATCGACCTCAAGCCTGCCATCACGGCTGAGACCCTCGACCGCCGTCTCATCAACGACCTCGACAGCAACGGCACCCGCATTTTCAACGATGCTCTACGCCTGTGGCTCCCTGCCGAACTTGTTCCCCTGGCCCTCACCCGCCTCCATATCGAATACTACAAACGACTCAACCAAATCAACGGTGCCGAGCGAAAAAGACTGCTGAACTTCCTCAAGAATGTGGAATTCACCCTCACCGATACGGGCGACTACAACACAGCCATTGTTACACAAGGAGGTGTGAGCCTCAACGAAATCAACCCCAAAACTATGGAGTCGAAACTTGTGCCAGGGCTTTATTTTGCAGGCGAAGTGCTCGATATTGACGCCGATACTGGTGGTTACAACCTCCAAATCGCCTTCTCTACCGGTTTCGCCGCAGGAAGAGCCGCAAGTCAAAATAAATAATCGCAAAACAATAATACTCAATATGAAAAAATTCGTAATCTTTGTCATTCTTTTGGCCAATATCATTTTATCCTACGCACAATTAGGAGAACCAACCATTACAGAAAGAGATACTTTCAACGTAGTTGCAATAAAATACAATAAGATGGAACTTTCTCCCAAGGATTGGCCTTCAAAATATATTATTGAAGATCCTATTTTTCTTGATATTGCTGAATTCAAATACAAAAAAACATCGGCAGAGAATGGTATGATTCTGAATGCTGAAAAAATAATATATAACGTGGTTTGTAATGGAAAATCTGAAACCATGTTCAAAATTATATATGATACTCCTCAAATACTAAAGCACGGAACCCAATATCAAATAGCATATCATATCGGTGATTATATATTCTACACCGCTCCATCAAACAACATTTCAATTGGCACTGGTTTCTCTCTCACAGGACGCACCGCCAAAGCCTTGCCGAGCCCTTCTATCACCACACAAAAAGAAGGCAAAATAGTTGTAAAAATTTGGGTCAATCGAGAAGGGAATGTAATCCAGTCATCTGCTCCTGAAAAAGGTTCCACCATCACCGACCAAACTCTTGTCGACCAAGCAAAATCCGCAGCCCTAAAAGCAAAATTTAGCACAAACCCAAATGCTCCTGAAAGTCAAACAGGCACAATCACATACGCTTTTCAAAACAACTAATTATGAAATGACCTAAAACCTTTTTAGGTCATCCTATATGGTTTCTAGAACTCCTCAACCGCTATAGTAGCGTTCTCCCAGTCTTCCATTTTTTGGTCGAGCTGGTCTTTCAACGACTGATATTCTTTGTAGAAATCGGCATCTTGGGCATTTCCTGATGCCAAAAGGGCCTCTTTTTCGGCTATTTGGGTCTCAAGCGCCTCAATCTCTTTCTCAATCTTTTCAACCGCGTTGCGGAGCTTACGAAGCTCACGCTCACGATCTTTTGACTGCTCGTAGGCCTGGCGTCCCGCCGTGGAAGAAACCTTTGTTTCAACACTTACCTTCTTGACGGTTCGCTCGGCCTCCTCACGAAGCCTTTTCTGCTCCAAAAACTCAAAGATGTCGCCTTTGAACTCATGAACGGCACCATCCCGAAACTCGTACAAAGTATCGGTAAGGCCTTGCAGAAAATCACGGTCGTGAGACACAAGTATCAATGTTCCTGTATATTGCAACAGAGCATTCTTCAAAATATCTTTGGAATCCATGTCCAAATGGTTGGTGGGCTCATCGAGCACCAACAGATTGGAAGGGGTAAGCAGCAATTTTGCCAAAGCAAGGCGGGCTTTCTCACCGCCCGAGAGCACCTTGACCTTCTTCTCACAATCCTCGCTGTCGAAAAGGAAACTGCCCAAAATGTTGCGGATCTTGGGACGGATGTCACCCGTGGCAATATCGTCAATGGTTTGAAAAACAGTCTTCTCGCCATCCAACATAGCCGCCTGGTTTTGGGCATAATAGCCCACCTGCACTTGCGTTCCAAGTTTGAACGATCCCGTATAATCCTGAATATCGCCCACAACAATCTTGGCCATAGTGGACTTTCCCTCACCGTTGCGACCCACAAAAGCCACCTTCTTGCCCGAGGTGAGGAGGAGGTCTACATCGTCGAAGACCTGCAAATCGCCATACGCCTTGCCCAAATGTTGCGCCTCGATGACAATCTTGCCGCTATGCGGGGCGGGTTGGAAACGGAAATGGATGCTCTCGGTGCTGACCTCATCCACCTGGATCGTCTCCATTTTGTCGAGCATCTTGATACGCGACTGCACCTGTTTCGACTTGGTGGCCTTGTAGCGGAAACGCTCGATGAAAGCCTCAATCTGAGCCACCTGACGCTGCTGGGCGGTAAGCTGGGCCATCTGTGAGGCTCGGCGCTCCTGCATCTGAATGACATACTCGGAATAGGGGCATTTATAGTCGTAGATGCGACCTGCGGTAATCTCAATAGTGCGCTTGGTGATGTTGTCGAGGAAAGTGCGGTCGTGGGACACCAGCACCACGGCACCAGGGTAGCTCTGGAGGAAATTCTCGAGCCATTGTATCGACTCGATGTCGAGGTGGTTGGTGGGCTCGTCGAGGAGGAGGAAATCGGGCTGCCGCAAAAGCAGTTTGGCCAGCTCCACACGCATCTGCCACCCGCCGCTGAACTCGGCCACAGGGCGGTCAAAATCGCTGTGTCGGAACCCCAAGCCGAGGAGCACCTTCTCTGTCTGTTCACGCCTGCTGTCGCCCCCGAGGAGAGAGATATGCTCGGTGACATCGGTGTGGCGGTTGAGGAGACGGGCGTATTCGTCCGACTCATAGTCGGTGCGCTCGGCTATCTCCTCGGCCAGACGCTGCTGCTCCTGTAGCAGCTCGTCGATGCGGCTGAAGGCGGTGAGGGCCTCTTCAATAACCGTGCGGACGGTGTCGGGCACCATCTCCTGCGGCAAGTAACCCACCGTCTGCCCCGAGGCTATGACCAGCGTGCCCGTCTCGGGCTGCTGCCAGCCGCAGAGGATTTTGAGCAGCGTGGACTTTCCCGCCCCGTTCTTGCCCACGAGACCTATGCGGTCGCGGTCGGCAATGTTGAACGTGACGTTTTCGAAGAGGTTGGTACCTGTGAACTGGACAGAGAGATTGTTTAATGCTAACATAATCAAAAAAAGGCTGCCGATTGAGAAACAGGCAGCCTTAATTTACAACTTTAGAATCTGAAATAAGACTACTGCAGGTTGAAGGAAACGGGGAGGTTGAACTGTGTACGGACAGCCTTACCACGCTGTTTGCCGGGTTTCCACTTGGGCATGGACTTGACCACGCGGACAGCCTCAGCACCGCAGCCGCCTCCGATGTCGCGGAGCACTCTGACGTTGGCCACACTACCGTCCTTCTCGACCACGAAGGTCACGAACACACGGCCGGTGATGTTGTTTTCCTTTGCCAGCTGCGGGTACTTGATGTTCTCGGCAATGAAGTGCGAGAGGGCTTCAAGACCGCCGGGGAACTCGGGGTCGTCTTCAACGACGAGGAAGACTTCTTCTTCTTCCTCCTCTTCCTCTTCGACAACCTCAACCTTTACAAATTCCTCCTGAGCCTTGTTGGCGTTATCGCTGGCGTCGATGATGCCGACCTCGTTGGTCAGCTCGGCGTCGTTTTCAACAACCGTGAGGTCGGTGGCGACCACTTCGGGCTCTTCGGGTGGAGGCGGAGGTGTTTCTTCCTGCTGTGTCTGGATAATCTCCTCCTCAACTTCACTCACAACCGTACGGTCGGATTTTTCCTTCATTTCCTTGTCGTACGATTTGACGTTGAAGGCGACTAAACAGAGGGCCAGAATAGCCACCAATCCGATTTCCAGATGCAGACCTTTGCGTTTTTCAAGGTCAGCCTTGGGGGTTTTCTTTGCTTCCATATTATTGCTTTTTAATTTGTTATTTACGTTTTATCAAGTATTTTGCATACTTTTTCAATCCGCTAAATTAAGAAAAAATCTTGAATTATCAACAAAAGATTGTAAAAAAAATTTTTCTCAAGCCCAAAAAACAACCAAAATCGGGTCTTAAACGCAGGATTATTTCAAACTTTCTTTCCACCTTCGCTTGCGATTTTCCCCGATTCTTGGGTGGTGCGGAGATGACAAAACGGCATACCCTCGCGTCCTTTGTCGAAAGAGGAAAAGTATAAGTTCCTCCCTCTGTTCTCCCATCGTTATGGTATCGTTATCGTATCCTTATGGTATCGTTATGGTATCGTTATGGTATCGTTATGGTATTCCGGATACGATAACGATACCATA
>JAZUIX010000173.1:0-4272 GCA_045642445.1 Bacteroidales bacterium
GGCAGTTTTGTTTTCATCAAAAACGACAACATCGTTACGACGTTTTCGTTAAGCCGAGAGCAGAGGGGAAGCTTGCTTTCACTATGCCGAGGCGAGAAAACGACTGTTGCGAAGAAACGAACTTATTTTTTAATCGTTACTAAATCGGTTAGGTCTATCGCTATAAGCCTATAGATTGGTTCTTCTCTTATCGGGGTCTTAACGGGGTCTAAACGGGGTTTTATCGGGGTTTACCCCGTTAAGTCCCCGCCAAGTGGCCGCTACATTCCCGTTTGGTCAACGACCCATTATGTTCGCGCTGTGAAAGATATCACACAGACAGCCGAGAGATTCAGAAAAAAAATTTTTTCTAAAAAATATTGATAATACAAAAATATTATGTATATTTGCAAATTCAAAAAGTAGAATCAATAAAAGCAAATTATTATGAAAAACAATTTTTTTCTGACCATTTTGGCTTTCGCCACTGTGTTTGCAATGTCGAGCTGCGAGAGCGATATCGTCTTTAGCGGCCAAAGCAACGAAGAATTCACCGGCACCATCGATCCAGGCAATGCCTCGCTGCCCAGCACTCTGGTGGTACAGACCCTCGACGACAATAGAAATGCCGACGGAAACTCATTCAGCATCAACGCCCTGATGAACAGCAAACCTCAATTCGTCGTTGTAACCGATGCGGACAACAACCTGCTGATGATGTATCGCGGCATACTGAACAAGGACAACAGTATCAACATCACCGTGCAAAGCACCGCCGAAGCCCTCGTGACTTTCCACCCGATGTTCGGCCCCGTCAGCGGTGAAGATTATGCCCGTTTGGTGCAGATCATCAACCAGTCCAGCCACTTTGACGCTCTGGTATCTGCTGTGCAGAATTCCATAGCCAGCAACCGCAACCTCACCGATCCCACCAACACCGGACTCACTTCGGCCCTCAACGCCGTGATGAACGATGTTGCCCAAATTGCCAGCACAAAAATCAACGCCATTGAGGAGGCCTCCCATTGTGCTTTCGGATGCTACCCCCTGATGGCTTCAGCCAACGGCAACACCCTCGAACTGAAAGCCCCCTCCATCTTCGCAGCTTACGGCGGCATTGTTGCCAAAGACAACGCAACCGATTATGTCTTCGTGCCCAGCTATAACGACTACAACGGTATGACTATTTTCGATGCCCAATGCGGTCTCAAATACGGCACCCCCGCCACCATCACCCTGACCGAGCCCGGCAACTATACCATCAGCCTCACCCGAGACAGTTCCGAGGCCGTCACCGACCTCTACACCCACCTCGGCAGCAACGTATTGGGAGTGCTTGGCGTAAACCTCAACCAGTCACTCGTCCGTCTGCTTGCCCGTTTCATCGAGAAAGACAATCCCGTTGTTTATGAAGACATGGACGATTTCGACGTGATGAACTTCCTCGCCCGCGTCTACAGCTCCACCGAGGAGTTCTTACAGGACCAGCCCGAGGGTTTCGAGTTGTGGAAAAACTGGTCGGTTTCAGGCATCATGCTCGGCCAGCTTACCAACCTCTACCAAACCGTCAGCACCACGGCAAACCCCATTCTTCAAGTCACTTGGCAGTTGAATGGCTGGCATAAAGACATCACTTTCAACGTAAACTACAACGGCAGCAGCATCACCCCTATTGCTCGTTAAATCAAACCCATAACAAATTCAGATTTGGAAAGGCGCCCTAAGGGTGCCTTTTCTATGCAAAAATGACCCCATAATAACCGATGCTTTTCAACTCAATAGAATTCATCATCTTTCTGCCACTCGTGTTTGGCTTCTACTGGCTTTTGCGCAAAAGTCTTCGATGGCAGAACATGTTAGTAGTGGCCGCCTCCTATCTGTTTTATGGGTGGTGGGATTGGCGTTTTCTGCTGCTGATAGCCTTCACAACATTGTGCAGCTACGTCTCGGGAAGGCTTCAGGAGCGCACTCCGAGAAAATGGATTATGTGGGCCAACATCATTTTGAACCTGCTCATATTGGGATTGTTCAAGTACTACGACTTTTTTGCACAATCGTTTGCCGACACGTTCCTCAGAGGGCACAGCGACCGTTTGCTTCTGCACCTCATCCTGCCTGTGGGCATCTCTTTCTACACCTTCCAAGCATTGAGCTACAGCATCGATGTCTATCGCCGCAAACTTGCCCCCACACGCGACATTATCGCATTCTTCGCTTACGTCAGTTTCTTTCCCCAACTGGTGGCAGGCCCTATAGAACGTGCCACCAACCTATTGCCGCAATTTGAAAAACCTCGTAAGTTTGACTATGGTGTGGCTGTAGATGGTTTGCGACAGATGTTGTGGGGATTTTTCAAGAAGATGGTTGTGGCCGATAGTTGTGCCAACTATGTTGACACTATTTTTGCCCATCCCGACTGGTACCCAGGATCATCCATGCCCGTGGCCGCCATACTGTTCTCGATTCAGATATACTGCGACTTCTCGGGTTACAGCGATATTGCCATAGGGTGTGCAAAACTCTTTGGAATCAAGCTGATGCGAAACTTCAATGTGCCATATTTCAGCCGCGATATTGCCGAGTTTTGGCGTCGTTGGCACATCTCGCTCACCACTTGGTTCCGCGACTATATCTATATCCCTCTTGGAGGCAGCCGTGTGCCCAAGATGAGGGTGGTGCTGAACACTTTTATCATCTTCCTCGTGAGCGGAATGTGGCATGGGGCAAACTGGACCTTCTTGGCTTGGGGTGCCTTCCACGCATTGCTGTTTCTACCCCTTATCCTCCTGGGCAAGAACCGCAAGTATACCGACACGGTGGCCTCTGGGCGTGCATTTCCTTCTTTGGTGGAACTTGTGAAAATGATTACCACCTTCCTTTTGGCTGCCTTGGGTTGGATTCTGTTTAGAGCCGACAGCATCGAAGATGCCTGGGAATACATCAAATTCATGTTCACCCATTTCTTTGAGGGAACACCCTGGAT
This sequence comes from Bacteroidales bacterium, assembly GCA_045642445.1. Taxonomy (GTDB): domain Bacteria; phylum Bacteroidota; class Bacteroidia; order Bacteroidales; family P3; genus Colimorpha. The sequence goes on from JAZUIX010000173.1 coordinate 2,963, forward strand.
TTCTTCTCCTATGGACGGCTGGATCCTCACCATTTCCATCACCTTGCTCATCGTTGTGGAATGGCTCAACCGCAATGAGGCACACGAGTTCGCCCGCCAACCTCGCCAACGATGGCTTCGCTGGAGCGGATACATTGTCATCCTTTTCATGATTGGGGCCTACATGACTACTAACGAAATGCCTTTCATCTATTTCCAATTCTGATGCCCATGAGAAAATTTGTACGAAATATTGCCATTTTTCTTCCCATAGCACTTCTGGGTTATACGATGTTGATATGTCTTTTGGGCGACATAAAATGGGTACGCAGCGCCACTACGGAAATGGGCAACACCAGCCATACTTTCAGCCGTATTCAGGATATTGCCAACTACCACGATGTGGACATACTCTTTCTCGGCTCCTCCCACAGCTATCGCACCTTTGATGTCCGTGTATACCAAAATCTCGGCCTCAAATGTTTCAACCTTGGCTCTTCCAACCAAACTCCTCTCCAAACACGTGTCTTGCTACAAGAATATCTTGATAGCCTGAATCCTAAGCGTATAGTATTCGAGGTGCATCCCGACATTATGGAAAACGATGGTGTGGAAAGCACCGTCGACCTTTTATTACATGCCCCACTTACCTGCGAGCTCTCACAATTGGCTTGGAATCTACGCAACATGAAATGTGTCAACACTTGGATTTACTCCGTTTACAACCAAAAGATTCGTCACAAATTCGACAAATTCCAAGACGACACCGTGTTTATGGGTTGCAAATATATTCCTGGCGGATATGTAGAGACCTCAGCTAGCCTTTTTGAGCGCAAGCGCTACCCCCGTAGGAACATCAAAATTCGCCCGGAACAGATGGAGGCTCTCGAAGGGTGTATCAAGATGTTCAAAGAACGCAACATTCCCTATATTTTGGTCCAAGTGCAGGACTCCAAACAGTTGAGCAGTTCTTTCAAAAACATGAATCAGTTTCAAGCCACGATGGCTAATCTCGGACCATTTTACTACAAAGAACTGCCGCTTTGCGACACAATACACTTTTCCAACAGCAATCACCTCAACCTTGCAGGTGTCGATATATTCAACGAATATTTTGTCGGCCTCATAGACAGCCTCGGCTGGGTTGAGGTCCCTGTTTGTCAAGCATTAGAGGTGGGTTCTATAAATTCAACGTATGAAGATAATGAAAAATAAAATACTTTTCTGCGATTTCGGGCGTTTTCCGGCATCTTGCTGTTTATCACTTTTTGTTCACCGCTCGATTTCGCTTCGCTTATCGTCCTACGGAACGCTATCGAAAGCCACAGGCT
>JAZUIX010000174.1:0-28494 GCA_045642445.1 Bacteroidales bacterium
AAACGGTTGGGCCGAACTCATGGGCACCGATATGCACAATACCCTCTATGCCCAGGCGCTCATCGATGCTTCTCACGACCGCAAAATCGAGAAGCTCCTCGAGCATCACACCTTTATGAACCGCGACCTTCTCAACATCCATGCCCCCAAGGCAAACAAGATTTAATATATGAATTATGAATAAGGCTATCGCCAAACACTAATAAAACATAATTCAAACACGTATATAACATAACTCAAAACTCAATAATGAACAGCCTCAACGCCATTTCCCCCATCGACGGTCGTTACCGTTCCAAAGTCGAAGCCCTTGCAGGATTCTTTTCCGAAGGTGCCCTTATACGTTATCGTGTCCGTGTGGAGATTGAATATTTCATCGCCCTCGGCCAGCTGCCCCAGCTGCCTTTGCACGACCTCTTCGCACAGCGTCCCCAACTGCCCGAACAATTGCGTGCCATCTATCAGAACTTTTCTGATGACGATGCTTTGGAAATCAAGGAAATCGAAAAAACCACCAACCACGATGTGAAAGCGGTGGAATATTTCATCAAACGCCGTTTCGACAATATGCAGCTCGAGGCCTACAAAGAGTTCATCCATTTCGGCCTCACTTCGCAGGACATCAACAACACCGCCGTGCCCCTCACCATCAAAGAGTGCCACGAGCAGGTGCTGCTGCCGCAATATCAGGCCATCCTCACCCTCCTCGAACAGCGTGCCGAGGAGTGGAAGGACATCCCCATGCTGGCACACACCCACGGTCAGCCCGCTTCGCCCACCTCGTTGGGCAAGGAAATCATGGTTTTCGCCTATCGTATGCGTCGTCAGATGGATTATTTCGCCCAGATTCCCTTCTCGGCCAAATTCGGCGGAGCCACAGGCAACTTCAACGCCCACCTGGCCGCATATCCCGATGTTGATTGGCGTGCCTTTGGCAACGATTTTGTGGCCAACCACCTCGGCCTCGAGCGCTTGCAATATACCACACAGATTGAAAACTACGACAACATGGCCGCCTATTTCGACAACTGCAAACGCATCAACGTCATCCTCATCGACCTCTGCCGCGACATCTGGACATACGTTTCGATGGAATATTTCAAGCAGAAAATCAAAGCCGGCGAGGTAGGCTCCTCCGCCATGCCCCACAAGGTCAATCCTATCGATTTTGAGAATGCCGAAGGCAACCTCGGCCTGGCCAATGCCATCTTCGAGCACCTCAGCCATAAACTGCCTATCTCGCGTCTTCAGCGCGACCTCACCGACTCCACCGTCTCGCGCAATGTCGGCGTCCCCATCGCCCACACCCTCATCTCCCTCGCTTCTCTGCAGAAAGGCATGGGCAAACTGCTCCTCAACGAACAGGCCATCTACAACGACCTCGACAACAACTGGGCCGTCGTGGCCGAAGCCATACAGACCATTCTTCGCTCTGTCGGTTATCCCAACCCCTACGAGGCGCTCAAACAGCTCACCCGCACCAATCAGAAGGTCACCGCTCAAACCATCGCCGACTTCGTCGAAACTCTCGATGTCGCTCCCGATGTCAAAGAACGTATCCGCCATATCACCCCTCACAATTATTTAGGGTATAAGGTGGTAAGTTGTGAATAGTGTATAGTGACTAGTGATTAGTGACTAGTGATTAGGTGGCTGCCGCCTCCCAGTCACTAATCACCAGTCACCAGTCACAAAATATAAATCAAACAATGAATTTCACTCTGCATCACATGAAACCGTATGCTGCCCGACTGGTGGCATACGGTTTTTTTGTGGTGTTGTCGGTGGTGTTCACCATGGCCACAGCTCTTTCTGTAGCCGACTTTCTCAAAATCCTCTTCGCTCCCGCCGAGGGAACCGCCACAGGTGTGGCCGCTGCGGTGCCTTCCGCCGATGCAAGCCTCCTCTCACAAGCGTTGCAGAAACTTTACGATTGGCTCATCACCTTTGGCCAGCAACGGGCTCTCATCTACTTCTCTTTGGTGGTCTTCGGACTCTATGCCTTCAAAAATATCTTCAGCTATCTCTCTCTGGTGCAGATGGCCGTGATACGTTGCAAAGTGGTGCGCAACATCCGCAACGCCCTCTTTGAAAAAGTGATGCGGCTGCCCCTCTCTTATTTCGGCGCTACCCGCAAAGGCGACATCCTCTCCCGTTTTGGCAGCGATATGGTCGAATACGAGGAGAGCACCCTCAACTCCGTCCAATCCTTTGTTACCGCCATCGTCAGCATGGTGCTCTACCTCGCCATGCTCTTCTACATCAGTGTCAAGCTCACCCTCTTCGTGCTCTGCATGCTCCCCATCATCGTCTTCGTCATCTCGGGCATCACCCACCGCCTGAGGCGCAACTCGCTCGAGCTGCAGGAGCGCAACTCTTTCCTCACCTCCCTTATGGAGGAGACCATCATGGGGCTCAAAGTCATCAAATCCTACACCGCCATAGGTTTCTCCAATCGCCGTTTTCGCCAGGCCGACAAAGCTTATGCCCGCCTGCGTACCCGTGTCCTGCGCCGTGTCGACCTCTCCTCGCCTGTGAGCGATTTTTTGGGCAACTGTGTGGTCATCGGTATCCTCCTTTTTGGATCCTACATGGTGCTGGGAGGCGACAAAGGCCTCACCTCCGAACTCTTCGTGTCCTACATCATGATGTTCGTCCTCATGATACCCCCCTCAAAAGAACTCACCACCGCCATATCTCAGATGAAGAAAGGACGCGCCTGTGTCGACCGCCTGCGGCAGATACTCGATGCCCCTGAAACCATCACCGACGACCCTCACGCCGAACCCTTCTCCGGTTTGCAAAGCCAGATAGAGTTCCGTGGTGTCGGCTTCCACTACAACCCTGGCACCGAGGTGCTCCGCGACATCAACCTCGTCATCCCCAAGGGCAGCACTGTGGCTCTTGTGGGCAGCTCGGGTTCGGGCAAATCCACCTTGGCCGACCTCCTCATGCGTTTTTACGACTGCACCTCGGGACAGATACTCATCGATGGACGCCCTCTGCAGCAGTTGAAGACAGCCGACCTTCGCCGGCATATCGGCGTTGTGGCGCAGGACACCGTCCTCTTCAACGACACCATTTTCGGCAACATCGCCTTCGGTTCCCCCGAGGCCACTTTCGAGCAAGTGCAGCAGGCCGCCAAGATAGCCAACGCCCACCAGTTCATCCTCCAGCAGCCCGAAGGCTACAACACCAATATCGGTGATGGTGGCGCCCTCCTCAGTGGCGGACAGCGACAGCGGCTCAGCATCGCCCGCGCCATATTGCGCAACCCCGACATACTCATCTTCGACGAGGCCACCAGCGCCCTCGACACCGAGTCCGAGCGCCTCGTCCAAGAAGCACTCTCCAGCCTCCTCACAGGTCGCACAGCCCTCGTCATCGCCCACCGCCTCTCCACCATCCAAAACGCCGACCTCATCGTGGTGCTCGAACATGGTCAAATTGTTGAGCGTGGCACCCATGCCGACCTCATGGCCCTCGGTGGCCGCTATTGCCAACTGGTTCAAATGCAGTCTTTCAAATGAAAAATATAGTGATTAGTGGAAAGTCCGATTTGATAAAACGCTCGATTTTTCGATTTTTCGATTTTTCGACTTCTCCCACTTTTCACCTCCTCTTCCTGCTCCTCCTCACCCTTCCCGCCTTTGCTCAGCCGGTGCGTTTCTCCCGTGCTGTGGCCCTCAGCAGCCATGTAGGCGACCTCTGCTGGAACTCTGTCCCCTCTGTCGACACCTTCTATCTCTATCGCCATTTCCCCGACCAGAGCACCTTCACTTTCATCGCCGCCGTCCCCGACACCCATTATGTCGACACCCTCCACAGGCTTCTCTGCAACGACACCGTGAACTACTACCTCGAAGCCCTCGCCCCCGACACTCTCCTGCGTTCCGACACCACCGGCATCAACTATTCCGACACCGACCCCACAGCCCCATGCAGCCTCCGTGTCGCCACCATCAGCGACAGCCTTATCCTCCTCACTTGGTACCCCAGCCCCGACACCGACATTCTGGGTTATTACATCTGTATGGGCAACCCCTGCCTCGATTTCGACACCGTCTGGGGGCGCGAGAACACCCGCTATCTCTGCTCCGACACACTCGACCCCGCTCACGAGTACAGTTTCCGCATCCTTGCTTTCGACAGCTGCTTCAACTCCAGCCCCCTCACCGCCTACTATCATAATCCTATCTTGAAAGTCACCACGGGCGGCTGCTCCCGCCATCTCCACTGCCAGTGGAACCGCTACATCAACATGCCCGACAGCGTGGCCCACTACCGCCTCACCTATCGTTTCCTTGGTAGCGACACCCTCCACCATTTCACCGTCGGCCCCTCGGGTCCCTTCGAGTTCGACACCCTCGTCCCCGACCTCTCCATTACGGGTGTTGAAGTCACCCTCAGCGTCATCAGCACCAACGACACGCTTCTTGCGCAAGCCCTGCCCTGTACCGCCCTTTTCACCACCGGCGACACCGCCGCCTACGTCCGCCTCACCCATGTTGAATACGACGAATCCATCCCCTCCATGACCCTCAGCATCGAAATCGACCCCGACTATGGCGGCACCCGCTACAACGTCTACCGCAGCATCGACCACCATCCCTTCCTCCCCATCGCCTCCGAGCAACGTCCGCTGCCCCCCTCGCAATACCTCTCTTTCACCGACACCGACATACGCCGCTCCGTCCAGCGTTACCGCTACTTCGTCGGCGCTTTCGACACCTGCAACATCGCTGACAAATACTCCGACACCCTCCAGGTGCTCATGCCCCCCGTCGACAATATCACCGCCTTCATCCCCAACGCCATCATCTTTGGCGACCCCGACCGCGGCCTCTTCCTGCCCCGTTTCCTTGCCGCCATGGCTGTCGACTACCGCATGGTCATCTACAACCGCCGTGGCGAGCAAATCTTTGCCACCACCTCCCTCACCCAGGGCTGGGACGGCACCCGCGACGGACAGCCCTTGCCACAAGGCGCCTACGTCTACCGCATACAATGCCACCATGCCGACAATTCAATCAAAATATACACCGGAACAATACTTTTAATAAAATGAAAATAGCCATATTCATCCGTTATCTTCAAGAAGCTTTGCGCGAGGAACTCCAACAACTCACGCAAGTCCTCCACGACAATAATATCGAAACCGAAGAGGTGGTCGACACCCTCTCCGACACTTCCTACGATTTCCTCTTCTCCATCGGAGGCGACGGCACCCTCCTCAGCGCCGTGCACCTTATCGGCAACCGCGACATCCCCGTGCTGGGCATCAACTTCGGCCATCTCGGCTTCCTCACCACCGCTGGCCGCAACGACATCCACACCCTCGTGGCCGACCTCCTCGCTGGTCGCTACACCGTCGAGCCCCGCACCCTGCTCCATGTGGTCGCAGGGCAGGGCCACGACAGCCTCACCACCTTTGCCCTCAACGAAGTCAGCCTCCACCGCCTCGACGACGGCACCCTCCTCCGCACCGACCTCTTCGCCAACGGCGACTTCGTCAGCACCTACGCCGGCGACGGCCTCATTGTGGCCACCCCCACAGGTTCCACGGCCTACTCCCTCAGCTGCGGCGGACCTATCCTCACCCCCGACTGCGGATGCCTCGTCATCACACCCATCGGCGCCCACAACCTCACCCTCCGTCCCATCATCGTCCCCGACAGCGCCCATCTCCGCCTCGTCACCTATCCGCAGCAGCAGTCCTTCAACCTCGGCATGGACTCCCGTCGACAGCACCTCCCCTGTGGCACCGAGGTGCACCTCTCCCGCGAAAGTTTCTCCATCAAACTTGTCCGCCTCCACAACCAGAACTTCTTCACCGCCATCCACCAGAAACTCTCCTGGGGCGAAGGGGAATATCATTCTTGATTGGCGAAAAACCTTTCATTCTTCGCAAAAATTTTTTCCCCTCCATGCAACCTTTTGACAGTTGGGGCGGTCTAATTAGTGAAAAAAATAAAAATAGTAACAATAAAATATTTCACTATGAAAACAATGACAATTATGTATCTCGGAGACCTTGACCTTTTTATGGACAGCTTAGCGGGAATTTTGATACCCCTTGCCTCCTGTGTAGTGCTGCCCTTGATGATTGTTTGGATGACGAATAAAACTCGACGTTTAAAGATGGAGCAGCAGAGTGCCCTGGCTATGAAAAGTTTGGAAAATGGTCAGCCTCTTGACCCAAAAATTTTCGACACCCCAGAGGTTAAAACCCCAAAGGTTAAAAAAAGCACTAAAGAAAGAATATTCAACTATTTGAAAATAGCCTTCATACTGATGAGCATCGGTCTCGCCTTAATCGTAGGTGGTGTCTGTTTCCTTAGCAATGCGAGTTTGTTGTTCAAAGGCATCAGTATCATCGTCACAATTCCCTTCTGGGGTCTCATACTGTTTTTCTTGGGTTTGGCATACCTGATATTTTTCTTCATCACCCGCAAACACTTTGCCAACGAAATCGAATCCGAGAGCAAAAAAGATCAAGATTAGAGGATAGTTGAAAATGGCTCCCGTCATCTGTCATCCCTCATCTCCCATGACCCAAGAAGAATTCATCCTACACCTTCAACCCCAGCAGGAACCCTTGCGGCGGTTCCTGCTGACCCTGTGCTGTGGCGACCGTTTCACCGCCGACGATATCGCGCAGGATGCCATGCTGAAGGCATGGATGGGCTTTGATCGTTTCAAAGGCGAAGCCCGATTCTCCACCTGGCTTTTCAAGATTGGCTACAACTGTTGGCTCAACCATCGTTACCAATCCAAGACAAGTCCCTTGCCCGACGAAGACCCCATCTCTGACTCTGCCGCCGATGAAACCTTCCGCTACCAAGAACTCTACCAAGCCATCAGCGAACTCAACCCCAACGAACGTGCAGCCATTCTGCTGTTCTATATGGAGGAAAAAAACATCAAAGAGATAGCCTCCATTATGAACACCAAGACAGGCACCGTCAAATCGCTCCTCTCTCGCGGCCGCGACAAATTAAGGTGGGTCTATAAATTCAACGTATGAAGATAATGAAAAATAAAATACTTTTCTGCGATTTCGGGCGTTTTCCGGCATCTTGCTGTTTATCACTCGGTCACGTAGCCCGCTACGCTTCCTCGTTCTGCACAGCAATCTGCTCGAAAACCACTCCAAAATCCCAAGAAATCAATTTATAGAACCCACCTTAAATAATTGCCTAATATTTTTGGAAAAGTGTATTTTTTACACCCTATTTTTATAGGAAAAGTGTATTCGAATGACCCCCAAAAAAGCTATACTAAAGAGTGTTTTGATAACCGCCCTGTGGGTAGTGGCGATACATACGGCTGCTGCCCAGGAGCGGATGTCACCATTACCTTCGGACTGGCTGCGCAAAATCCGATTCGAGCAAAAGTGCTCCCAAGACTTCAATATCGACCAACCGTGCAAATTTGTCTATTTGGTGGAAACCGCTTTCTCTGACATCTACTGCCTGACATACGATGCCGAGACAAAATCACTGTTGCTCTCCCGGCAGGAGGGTGATACCGTCCACAACAAGCGGAAAGTCAGGGTCAAGCGTTTCCTGCTGCCGATTGATGAGGCGTATGTTGATTCGCTGCAGTCGATGGTTGCCGCCATCCTCCATGCGGCCAGTCCCGATTGCCGACGAGGTGGATTTGATGGTGTAAGCCACTATTTCTATCTGCCTTCCGACACCTATCATGTGGCCGATACTTGGTCACCTGACGAGGAATCCACTTGCGGCAGGACCGTAAACCTTATGAAGCGGCTGTGCGCAGCCGTGGAGCATAATGACAAGCACGCCGTCGAGCAACTGCGCAACGAAATCATCGCCACCACAGCTCTATTCCGCAACCTGCCAGCCGTCTATCATCTGTTGTGGGATTATCAGACTGTCCCGCAGCCAACGCCACTTGTCGTACACCGCGACACCATCGTGCTGGACACCAACTCGCAGTACGCCCCTTCCAGCTATCTGAAATTGGACAATGCTGCAGTATACGACAGCCTGCTTTATTGCCTGTTCAGAGAGAACCGAGACTACTCCAACTGGGGTTTTGACAATAATTATTTCTGCGTCATCACCCCAAAAACGCGTGCAGCCGACTGGGAACACTGCCAATATCAATACGACTTTTCTGGAACATTTGTGCTCACCCCTAAAGGCATCATCTTCAACAATGATGACGACACCGTCTGCGCCACCTATACCAATAGACGATGGCATTATCAGAAGCAAAAGGCACCCCATGCCGATGCAGACACCTTAAAAATCATCTACGACGACAGCCTCTACCAAGTGGCGCGTAAAAACTGGGGCGAATGGGGCAACTTCACCTGGATAACCCACAAGCCAACAGGCAAACAGCTGCTCTACGCCTACGCGTTGGATTCTCCGATTCGCATAGGCGACACTCTGTTCTTGAAGAACAACGCCGGCATCTGGTTCGTCGAGCCCTCACTGATAGCCCGCGCCAAAGCCGGATTCTGCACCATCCAGAAATACCATCGCAAGGGCCAAAGTTGGTTCTTCCGAAAGGTGCATGGCGGTCCTCGGCAGCAATGGGTTTCGACCGAAGAACGCATAGCATGGTACGCCCGTGCCACCCAACGCGACTATACCGACACCCTCGGCAGCGCACTGCGCATACACAAATACGCGCAATACTCCTGGCAAGGGAATGCCGACACCGACACCCTCATCTACGCCCTATACAACCTCAACGGACGACTCGCCGCCGTCGTCAGCATCCTCGGCGAGATGTCTGTCGCCGCTATCCGCGATGGACAAATCGTTCCGCTGAGCAGCATTCAGCACCAGCATCCTTTCTTTTCGATCAAGACGGGTTGCACGAAAGAGGGACTGCTGCTATTCGGCTCCGATGGCCGCAACGCCTCCCGCATCGTCAGCCTCCGAGGAAACGAGCTGCACGACATCACTCTTATCCACGACATTGATACCCTGCCGTGGCTCGAGCACGACAACTTCGACACCATGCTCAGTTTCATTCATCAGCATTTCGATGACATCACCCCCGACATAATAGACCGACAGGAAACCGCCCACGGCAGCGGCAGCGACCGGTTGCAATGGGACACCCTAAGCACTGGAAACCTTTTCAAGCCATACTTTCAGCCTCTGATCAACAATTGGCTTGTCGAGACCGTCTACTGGCTCGACAGCACCGGACGCATCAGCACCGCCTGGTGGGATTTCCACCACCGACATCATGTAGATGAATTTGAGCTACAATTTATCAAAACGCAGCAGAAGGAGAGAGACCAGCAACTCATGGCCGCCATCACACGCATCTTGGGGCAGTTTCCAAAAGAAGAGGACGACAGACTGATATGGATTCTCCCTGAAGGCACCTACACCTTCAACACCTCCCTCAGCCGATTCACCTTCAGCCACAACGAGCAGCCCTGACAGCATTTAACAAATTAGACGGATCTACGACACTTTCAGGCTTACAAATTTCGGAAAAGTGTATTTTTTATACCCCATTTTTATAGGAAAAGTGTATTTTTACAGTGTAAAAATTATAGGAAAAGTGTATTTTTTACTTGCATATTTTATAGAAAAAGTGTATTTTTGCAGTGTAAAATTCATAGGAAAAGTGTAAATACTTATGCTTAAAAGAAAGATAATAAGCGAGATACAAAAAAATCTTCAAAATCCAACAAATCGGGTTTTGATTATAGATGGAGCCAGACAGATCGGAAAGTCGTTTATCATACGGCATGTAGGGCAAGAAATGTTCCCTCATTTTATCGAGATAAACATGGAAGAAGACAAGCAGGGCAGCCGACTTTTTGCCGATGCTCACACCTCGGAGGATTTTCACATGGCCCTGAGTAGTTTTGCAGGCAAAAAATTGGGTACAAAAAAGGACACACTGGTATTTATTGACGAAATACAAGCTTACGACCACCTCCTCACCCTGTTGAAATTCTTGGCCGATGAGGGCCGATACACCTATATAGCCAGCGGATCGCAGCTGGGGGTAGCATTGAAAAAAACGCAATCCATACCTGGCGGTCGCTACGAACGGATACGAATGTACCCTATGGACTTCGAGGAGTTTCTGTGGGCCAATGGGGTGGGCGAGGATGTAATAACACATATACAGGAATCCTTCCTTCATCGAGAATCGCTCAACGAAGGCATCCACAACAAGATGCTCAACCTTATGCGGAAATATCTTCTCGTTGGAGGCCTGCCTGCCGCCGTAGACTCTTTCGTGAAAGAAACCAACATCGCCCGAGTGAGACAAATACATGCCGACATCCACGACCTTTACCTCAATGATGCCGCAAAATACGAGAAAGACTCGGGACGCAAACTCAAAATCCAACGCATCTACAATATGGTGCCTTCCACCATGGAAAATCGGAAGAAACGAGTTGTGGCAAAGGACATTGAGGACAAAGTGGGCAAACGTATGGAGAACTACCAAGACGAGTTTGACTACCTCTCGGCTTCGGGTATTGCCATTGAATGCAAAGCCATCAGCAAACCATCTTACCCTTTGCCCCTCAACATGGGCAAAAACCTGCTGAAGCTTTATATGAATGATGTGGGAATGCTTACCGCCTTGCTCTACCGCAACAATATCAAAGCCGTGATGGATGATATTAGGAGTGTGAACCTGGGTTCGGTGTATGAAACTTTTGTTGCGCAAGAACTTTCTGCCCACGGCCTTGGATGTTTCTACTACGACAACAAAAAGCATGGCGAAGTGGATTTTCTAATCGATGACAATGAAAATCTCACCACAATACCCATCGAAGTGAAATCGGGCAGAGACTATTCCATCCATAGCAAGCATTTTATGGCTATGGAAGAATACAACATCAGCCAGTCCTACGTATTTTCCAATGAGCGAACCGTATCCACAAAAGACGGTATCACCTACATGCCCATCTACTATGTCATGTTCCTGCAATCGTCGGTAGAAGACACTTCTTTTGAGAAATACGACCAATAGAGAGATCTATTATTCCTTTCCCTTTTCACAACTCTCTTAACAAAAAGAAATGATAATTCAAAATTTTTTCGTATTTTTGCAATTTGAATTATTATTTATTGAGTAGAACATTAACTAATTATAAAACAGAGTAATTATGTGTGGAATTGTCGGATACATTGGTGAGCAACAAGCCTACCCTATCCTTATAAAAGGACTTCATCGTCTCGAATATCGCGGTTACGACAGTGCCGGAGTATCATTGATTAACGCCGAAGGCGAACTGTCTGTCTTCAAAGCCAAAGGCAAAGTCTCGGCTCTCGAAGAGAGTGTGAAAGACAAAGATGTAACTGGCACCATAGGTATCGCCCACACCCGCTGGGCCACCCACGGCGAACCCAACGCCACCAATGCCCACCCCCATTTCTCAGAATCGCGCAACCTCTCCCTCGTCCACAACGGAATCATCGAGAACTACAAATCGCTGCGTGCCGAGATGGAGAAGCACGGCCTCACCTTCTGCTCCGAAACCGACACCGAAGTGCTCGTGCAGCTGGTGGAATACATGCAGGTGTCGCACAAATGCGACCTCTACACGGCAGTACAGCTCGCACTGAAGAACGTGGTGGGAGCCTACGCTATCGCCATCCTCGAAAAGAGCCACCCCGACCAGCTGGTATGTGCCCGCAAGGGCAGCCCGCTCATCATCGGTGTGGGCAAGAGCGACAATGGTCGAGCCGAATTCTTTGTCGGTTCTGATGCCACCCCCATCATCGAATACACCAACCAGGTCATCTACCTCAAGGACGAAGAGATTGCCATCATGGACCGCAACGGCCGCTTGGACATCACCAACCTGGCCAACGTCAAGCAGACTCCCCAGCTCTGCACCTTGCAGATGAACCTCGACGAGCTGGAAAAAGGCGGTTTCCCCCACTTCATGCTCAAAGAGATTTGGGAGCAGCCCAACGCCCTCCGCACCTGCATCCGTGGCCGTCTCAATGTTGTCGATAAAGACATCCACCTCTCCGGCATCACCGACCACACCGAAAAATTCATCAACTGCCGCCGTATCATCATCTGTGCCTGCGGCACATCCTGGCACTCTGCCCTTATCGGAAAATACTTTATTGAAGAATCGTGCAAGATTCCCGTGGAGGTTGAATATGCTTCCGAGTTCCGCTATCGCAACCCCGTCATCAATCCCGACGACATCGTCATAGCCGTCTCCCAATCGGGCGAAACCGCCGATACCCTCGCCGCCATACAGTTGGCCAAAGAGAAAGGCGCCTTCCTTTACGGCATCTGCAACGTCATCGGATCCTCCATACCTCGCGCCACTCACAGCGGCACCTATCTGCATGTGGGTCCCGAAATCGGTGTGGCTTCCACCAAAGCCTTCACCGGACAAGTCATCACCCTCTGCCTCCTCGGCCTGGCCATCGCCAAAGAGAAGAAGACCCTCAGCGATGAGATGTTCCACATGCTTGTGGACGAGCTTCAGATGATTCCCGACAAAATGCAGTGGACTTTGGAGCACAACAAGGACATCGACCATTTTGCCCAAATGTTCACCTACTGCAAGAACTTCATCTACCTCGGACGTGGCTACAACTACCCCGTGGCCCTCGAAGGTGCTTTGAAACTGAAGGAAATCAGCTACATCCACGCCGAAGGCTATCCTGCCGCCGAGATGAAGCACGGCCCCATCGCCCTTATTGATGAAGAAATGCCCGTGGTGGTTATTGCCCCCAAACGCGGCATGTACGAGAAAGTGGTGAGCAACATCCAGGAAATCAAATCGCGCAAAGGCAAGATCATCTCCGTCGTTACCGAGGGCGATACCGTGGTGAAAGACATGAGCGACTACACCTTCGTCATCCCCGACACCCGCGACTGCTTCGTGCCTCTGCTGGCTGTCATTCCCCTGCAGTTGCTCTCCTACTATGTGGCTATCGCCAAAGGCCGCAATGTTGACCAACCTCGCAACCTGGCCAAGAGCGTCACCGTAGAATAATTTTATCAATTAAAAATTAAGAATTAAGAATAAAGAGTGAGTCACCTTACTTTTTATTCTTAATTTTTAATTCCAAATTCAAACCGGCTTCCGCCCAATTTTCAATTCCCAATTCATGAGTCCCGACAAAGACCAGCAAGCAGTCATCAACATCGCCGAGGGCGAGCACCTGGTGCTGGCCCCTCCGGGATGTGGAAAGACCTTTATCTTGGCCGAGCGGGTGGTGCATGCCCATGCTCAAGGGGTGCGATATGAAGACATGATGTGTCTCACCTTCACCAACCGAGCCAGCCGAAGTATGCGCGACCGTGTGAGCCAGCGCACGGGCAACCCTGTCCCGCCCGACCTCTTTGTGGGCAACGTTCACCGTTTTTGCAGCAACTACCTCTTTGGCGAAAAGAAAATACCCCAAAACAGCGCGGTCATCGACGACCTCGACGCCGAGAGCATCATCTCCTACCTTGCCCATCTCGACCCTCGGGAAGACCACAGCCGTTTTGCCTCCGAAATCGTAAACCTGCAGCACGCCCTAAGCCAGCAAGAGGCCGGGATGCCTTTCAACCTCATCGTACACAACGACCTCCTCAACCAACCCGACCTCTCCCACAGGGTCGCCCTGGCACAAAAATACGCCGAGTACAAGGACACGGACACCCTCCTCGACTTCGAAGACCTCTTGGAAAAGGCCTATTTCCAAGCCCGAGCCGACCGTGAGGCGGGGAAGCTGCGTCTTTACAAATGGATTCAGATCGACGAGGTGCAAGATTTGAACTTTTTGCAGTTTGCAATCATCGACCTCTTCGCCGCCCCTGATGCCACCATCGTCTATCTTGGCGACGAGCAGCAGGCCATCTTCTCCTTCGTGGGGGCCAAACTCAACGCCCTCAACGCCCTCAAAAAACGTTGTGAAGGCCATATACACCACCTCGGACAGAACCACCGTTCGCCCGCCTACCTCCTCGAACTCTTCAACGCATACGCTGAGCATCAATTAGGTATCGACCCCGCAATCCTCCCCGTGGCCGCTTCTCACAACCCCGACGACTCCTCACCCAAACCTCAGGACCGATGTCTCTTCCGAGCCTGCTACCACAACCTCTCATCGCTTTACTATAAAGAAAATATGCGGTGTCCCCACGACGGGACCCCGTGCACCCTTTGTCGCAAACCCTACGCCGATGAATTTCGGCTGGCTGTGAGCCTTGCCAAACGCTACGCCGAGATAGAACCCGAGGGCCGCGTGGCCATCATCGTATCCACCAACGCCGATGCCGACCGTATCGCCCGACAATTTGGCGACACCCCCCATTTCAAAATCTCGGGTCGCGACCTCTTCGCCACCCCCTCCATGCAGCTCATCACCTCCCACCTCAACGTGGTGGCCAGCGAAACCTGCTTCATAGCTTGGGCCAAGATACTGTACTACATGCACATAGTGCCCGACTATTCCATAGCTCGCAACCTCATGCGTGAGATGCGCAGCCGTGCCCTCTCGCCCACCGACCTGCTCATGTACCAGGGCAGCAGCTACCTCCAGCAATTCGCCCACACCCTCGACAACGAAACCATCGTGCTCTTCGACACCGAAACCACAGGCCTCGACGTGGCTCACGACGACATCATACAGATAGCCGCCGTGAAAGTGTGCCAGGGCCGCATCGTCGAAGGCTCCGAGTTCAACATCATCATCGAAACCGACAAAGAGATACCCCCCATCGTGGGAGGCCACGACAACCCCATGCTCGAAGTCTACCTCAACAGCGAGCGCCTCACCCGGGCCGAAGGCCTCAAAAAATTCCTCGAATATGCAGGCGATGCGACACTCTTCGGCCACAACGTGGAATACGACTACCACATCCTTGACGCCAACCTCCTACGCACTCTCGGTCAAGGCCTTGGACAACGCAAACGCTTCGACACCCTCAAACTCATACGCCTCGTGGAACCCCGTCTGAGGATATACAAACTCGAGCGCCTGCTCGAAACCCTCCACCTCGAAGGCACCAACTCCCACAACGCCATCGACGACGTTCTTGCCACCTACTCCCTCCTCGCCTACTGCCGAGAAAAAGCCCAAAGCCTCACACCCCTCCAGCAGCAGTTCCTCAACACCCCCGAGATGCGCACCCTCGCCAACCTCTTCAACCAGCGTTACCTCAACCTATATCTGCACTCTTACAATCAGTTATACACCCCCGCAAGCCTCGTCGACGAGGCAGAATACTTCTATCAAAATTTTTTGCAGCAAGGCCTCGTCGAACCTATAGAAAAATGGCCCCATGTGGTCAACTATCTGCGGGACGACCTCGTAGCCCCTTCGGGGCAAAAAGCCCTGCTGCTACGAGAGCAACTCGACCGCTACCTGCCCGAAATCAACACCCTGCGCGAGGCCGACCTCTGCGACAGCGAAAGCATGAAAAAGCGGGGAAGCGAGCGCTTCTTCATCGCCACCGCCCACAAAGCCAAAGGGTTGGAGTTCGATAGTGTGGTAGTTTTCGGGGCCTCGGAAGGGGCCTACCCCTACTTTTTCAACATCCGAAACGGAAACACCGAGAGCATACAGGAGGACGCGCGAAGGCTCTACGTAGCCCTGTCGCGAGCCAGGAAACACCTGTGTATCACCTATTCGCACATCGATGCCCGAGGCCAGGTGTCCCAGCCGAGCCGCTTCCTCAGCACCATATCCCCCATGCTGACCCTCTTCCCCACCCCAAGCGAGGGAGATGGCTCGTAGGTTCTCCCAAGTGATTCCGATATGATTCCGATATGCCTCCGATATGATTCCGATATGGATCCGATATATACAGTCGGAATTATATCGGAAGCATATCGGAGGCATATCGGAAGGAGGTGGCAATAGAGAGAAGGGATATTGGTATAAACGAGAATGCTCGCTATAATTTTTGTAAACGAGAATATCCGTGAATTCGAAAATATTTTTTGTAAACGAGAATATCCGAGAATTTTCGTAAATATTTTTGTAAATATTTTTGTAAACGCGAATATCCGAGAATGTCCGCGAATTTTCGTAAAAAAATTTTCATGGGCATTCACGGACATTCTCGGGTATTTTCGTTGAAAGTTATTCAAGTTGAAAAGTTATTCAGGGATATTCATGGGCCTCGGGTGAAAAAAAAAATTTTAAAAAAAAGTTTGCAATTTAAAAAATAGTTGTATATTTGCAACTTTGAAATACTCTCCCGTACAATACCTGCAAGGTGGACGGGGGGGTATTTTAATTAATAATCAATTAGTTATAAAAACAACAAACACAAAAAACAGTCAAAGGAGCCGCATCGTCATAGGCAAAAAAATGCACCAAGTACGGCTTTTGCGAACAAAAAAACGAATAAAGCACAGCATCAGCAAACAAAAAAAACACAATAATAACAAACAAAACCAAGTAAATTAATTAAGAAATGAAAAAGCACTATCAATCTCCCACAATAAAAGTGGTGGAGTTTAAAGTAGAGCGCGGATTCGAGGGTTCGAGTCAAGGCCTCTCCCTGAACACGGCTGGCACAGAGTTTCAAATGGAGTTCGACGACTGCGGTCCCCGTGAAACCGAATACAGCTTTACTAATTACGGAACCGATTTTTTTGGTAATTAAGACAAGGAGGAACGCAACAATGAAGAAAATCTTACTGCCTATCTGCGCCATGCTGCTGTGCATGACCGCCTGCAAGAAAGACGAAGGAGTGCTCAAACTCGAGATTGAGCGTTACAACACCAATGCCAAGGTGCATATCGATGGCGCCCATTATGCCGTATGGGACAATGGGGACAAAATATGGTTGAACGGTGCAGAGGCCACCGTGAGCATTAGCGGCAACAGAGGAACCATAGCCATCCCCGAAAGCGTAGAGGGCGCTACCTCCTATACCGCCATTTATCCTTACGACTGGGTCGAAGTAGTTTCTGCTTACGACCGGGTCGAAGACCGTTTTATTGATGTCTTGACGATCAAGTATCAAAACCAGACCTATCGCACCATCGATGGCAAGCAGGTTGTTGATGCTCCCATGGCAGCCGTTTCAGATGGTGGCACGCTGAGGTTCACAAACCTTGGAAGCATCTTGGCCGTGACGGTTTCAAACCCTACTGACGACCCCATGTCAGTTACAAAGATTAAAGTGATCGCTAATGGAGATGATGTGTTTATCAATGGCGGATTCCCCCTATCCTTGGATAATGACATACGTCTTGACGAGATTGTATGGAGTACTGGTACCGAATCCAACACCATCACGCTCGATTGTCCGTCTGTAGAAATCCAAAGAAATGGTTCACATACCTTCTATATCGCCCTGCCTCCCATGGATAACGCAATGCTCACCATCAAGGTTTACGACTATGAGGGCGGCTACTACATGAGAGACCAATCCGGTACGGTGGAAGTTGACTATGGCCAAAACCAACTTAACCAAGTGACTTTCAATATCGACGGTAATGTGTATCATTCTCGGATTCCCAACAACCAAATTTGGTACACCGTCTCAAATAACAGAGAAATATACCGTGATTTTGATAATGTCGCTGATCACGGTCCGAATGAAGATGGTTATTTTATAGAGTTTGATGACGATGTCTACGAAATCAGTGAAGACCCATTTAGAAGTGCCAGGAACTTAACCAGTATTACTTTGCCACAAAGTGTCAGTTCTATCGAAGATCGTACATTTAGAAGCACCACCGAGTTGCTAGAAGTGAAGTGTTACTCCTCATCTGTCGTGTTGGGAAGAAATGTTTTCGATTCCAGCTCGACCCAGAGTGGCACCCTCCACCTTCCCGAAGGAGCCAACGGAAATGATTGGTGGGATGCAGGATGGAGAGGTTCTATCGTATACGACCTCTGATAACGACGTTTCGACTTTGTTTTCGGACAAAGAGGCAAACTAAATAATATCTCAGGGCCGCCCCGTGAGGGGTGGGTCCGAAGGCGGGAGCCGCGGCTGAAAGGGTTGCGGCTCCTGTTTTGAGCCTTGGAGCCTCAAAAGGCGCGTAAAAAGGTTTCGTTCTTCGTCAAAATGTTCATACACACCATGAACGAGAACGATTCGGGGTTGCGCGGCTTTTTGATTGCAATTTATTCTCCGGAAATGGCCATTTATATATAAATTTTTCGTATCTTTGCAAAAAATTTAATACACCAAACTACGACAATAGTGTCGAACTAAAAGACTATCAATTACGACTATGGAAAATAACAAATTTCGCACAGAGAGCGACCTTTTGGGTCCAAAAGAGGTTCCCACCGAGGCCCTTTACGGGGTTCAGACCACCCGCGCTATCGAAAACTTCCACATCAGCGGCAGACTTATGAGCAGCTACCCGAACTTCATCAAGGGCATGGCCCTGACGAAGAAGGCGGCAGCCATCGCCAATGCCGAGGTGGGGATGATAAACGCCCAGCAGGCGGCAGCCATCTGCCAGGCTTGCGACGAGTTGCTGGAAGGCCAGCACCACGACCAGTTCCCCATCGACATGATTCAGGGCGGTGCGGGCACTTCGACCAATATGTGCGCCAACGAGGTTATAGCCAACCGTGCCCTCGAGATTATGGGTTACGAACGCGGCCAGTACGAGCATTGCTCGCCCAACGATGTGGTGAACGCCTCGCAGTCGACCAACGACGCCTACCCCTGCGCCATCCACATGGCCATGTTCCTCGAACATGAGCAGTTCCTCCCCCACCTGTATTCGATGATCGATGCGCTTGAGAGAAAATCGACGGAGTTCGCCCACATCATCAAGATGGGCCGCACTCAGCTGCAGGACGCCGTGCCTATGACCTTGGGACAGACTTTTAGCGGTTTCGCGGCAGCACTTCGCGGAGAGATCAGAACGCTGAACCTCGCCGCCCGCGAGTTCCTTACGGTGAACATGGGTGCCACGGCTATCGGCACGGGCATCTGCTCGAAGCCCGGCTACAGCTCGGCCTGCATCAAGGCTTTGCGCAAAGTGTCGGGTTGGAACATCATCCTGGCCGACAACCTGATTGAGGCCACGAGCGCCACAAGCTGCATGATTCAGTACAGCGCCGCTATGAAGAGACTCTGCATCAAGATTAACAAGATGTGCAACGACTTGCGACTGATGAGTTCGGGTCCCCGCTGCGGTTTGAACGAGATTCACCTGCCCGAACGCCAGCCGGGTAGCTCGATTATGCCCGGCAAGGTGAACCCTGTGATACCCGAGGTGATGAACCAGGTGTGCTACAAGGTTATCGGCAACGATATGACCATCACCTTTGCTTCGGACAACGGTCAGCTGGAGCTCAACGTTATGGAGCCCGTGATTGCCTACTCGCTGTTTGAGAGCATCCACCTGCTGAGCAACGGTCTCGACACCCTCCGCACCCTCTGCATCGACGGCATCAAGGCCAACGAGGAGCGCTGCCGCCAGCTGGTTGAGGGCAGCATCGGCATCGTGACCATGCTCAACCCCATCATCGGCTACAAGCAGAGCACCAAGATTGCCAAGGAGGCCAGCGAGACAGGTCGCGGCGTGTATGAGCTGGTGCTTGAGCACAAACTGCTGAGCAAAGAGCAGCTGGACCGCATACTGAGGCCCGAGAACATGATTAAACCGATAGAAATAGATTTGGACAATTGATAATATGGATTTCAAAATAAGACACGGACTTGATCTGCCTATCGAGGGGAATGCCGAGCAAAGGGTGACCGATGCTCGGTATGTCCGCACATACGCGGTCAAACCCACCGACTTCGTGGGGCTGGTGCCGAGGCTGCTTGTGGCCGAGGGCGACAAGGTGAAAGCCGGCGATGCGCTCTTCTGCGACAAGACAGACGAACGCATCCGCTTTGCCTCGCCCGTGGAGGGCACGGTCAAGGCCGTAGTGCGAGGCGAGAAGCGTTTGCTGCAAGCCGTGGTGGTGGAGAAAGGCGGCGAGCCCGCCTCCCCCATCGCCATAGAAGGCTCGATGAAGGAGCGTATGCTGGGTTGCGGCCTCTGGCCGATACTGAGGCAGCGTCCCTTCGGCACCGTGGCCAACCCCGATGTGCAGCCCAAAGCGGTGGTGATCAGCTGTTTCGACAGCGCCCCGCTTTCGCCCGACTACGACTTTGCCCTGCAAGGCCGCTACGACGAGTTTTGCAAAGGTATCGAAGCCCTGGCCGAGGTGGCACAATGCCCCATACACCTCTGCTTCCGTCCCAATCAAAAGTTGGCAACGATTGTCAAGCAATACGTTTCGCACGGCATGGAATGCCACATTCACACCTTTGAGGGCCCCCACCCTGCAGGCAATGTGGGCACACAGATTGCCCGCCTCTGCCCCATCAACAAAGGCGACACGGTATGGACGGTGCAGCCACAGGACGTGGCAATATTGGGTCATTTCGCCACCACGGGAGCCTATGTTCCCGAGCGGCTCATCGCCGTGGCAGGCCCCAACATCAAGCATCCGCACTACTACCGCATAGCAGCAGGCGCCTGCATCAGCAGCATAGCAGCAGCCCAATGCCTCGACCCCGAATATCCCCGCCTGGACAGCCGTCCCACCTTTGAAGGCGACCGTTTTATCAGCGGCAACATACTCAGCGGCACACAGATTGCCCCCGACGGCTTCATCGGGGCCTACGACAGCCTGCTTTCCATCCTGCCCGAGGGCAACTATTACGACTTTATGGGTTGGCTGATGCCCGGGATAAGAAAATACAGCTTCTCCCGCACCTTTGCAAGCGGATTTGTGCCTCAGTGGGCTCACTTCCTCTTCCCGATGCTGCCCCCGATGCTGAAACCCAAATTCGACACCAACACCCACGGCGATGTTCGCCCGCTGGTGTTCACGGGCAACTTTGAGCGGGTGTTCCCCTTCGACATCTATCCCACCCAGCTCATCAAAGCCTGCATCATCGGCGACATCGAGCTGCAGGAGAACCTGGGCATATACGAGGTGGAACCCGAAGATTTCGCCCTGTGCGAATATATCGACACTTCCAAGACCGACATCCAACCCATCATCCGCGAGGCGTTGGAGAAACTAAGAAAGGAGGCCCTGTGATGTTTGACAACTTACGCAACTTTATAGACAAAATCAAGCCCAACTTTGTGGAGGGTGGCAAGTTTCCGTGGCTCAAAAGCACCTTTGAGGCCTTTGAAACCTTTGCCTTCACCCCCAACACCGTCACACGGAAGGGCAGCCACGTGCGCGACAGTATAGACCTCAAGCGAGCCATGATAATCGTGGTGATAGCATTGGTGCCCGCCATGCTGTTTGGCATGTGGAATATAGGCTACCAGACCTCGCTGAGGGCTGCAGAGTGGCCTTTCGAACTGGGCACGGCAGCCAGTTTTTGGTACTGCCTGTGGTTCGGATTCCTGCGTATGCTCCCCCTGATAGTGGTGAGCTATGTGGTAGGCCTGGCCATAGAATTCACCTTTGCCCAGATCAGGCACCACGAGGTGAACGAAGGCTACCTTGTATCCGGATTCATCATCCCGATGATTGTGCCCGTGACCACACCGCTTTGGCAGCTGGCCATAGCTGTGGCTTTTGCCGTTATCATCGGCAAAGAGGTGTTTGGCGGCACAGGAATGAATTTTCTCAACCCCGCCCTTGTGGCCCGTGCGTTCCTCTTCTTCAGCTATCCCACCCACATGTCGGGCGATAGCGTATGGATTGCAGCCGACCTTTGGGGCACGGATGCCATAGCGGGAGCCACACCCCTGGGCGAAATATCCGCAGGGATGGCACCCTCGTCTTCATTGCTCGACATGTTCATAGGCATCATCCCCGGATGCACCTGCGAGACCTCGGTCATCGCCATCCTTCTGGGTGCCATAGTGCTCCTCGTAACCGGCATAGCCAGCTGGCGTATCATGCTCAGCGTGGTGTTGGGCGGAGGAGTGATGGGATTGCTTTTCAACCTTATCGGAGCCAACGCTTATATGCAGCTGCCTTTCTACTACCACTTTGTGATGGGCGGATTTATGTTTGGCGCCGTGTTCATGGCCACCGACCCCGTTACAGCCGCCCAAACCAACTGCGGCAAATGGATTTATGGCTTGTTGATAGGAGCCTTTGCGGTGTTGCTGCGTGTGCTTAACCCTGCCTATCCTGAAGGCATGATGCTCAGCATCCTGCTGATGAACTGTTTTGCACCGCTCATTGACCACTGCGTCGTGTCCCGCAACATCAAACGCCGCCAACGTCGTGGCGTAGCAAGAAAGGAGGTTGAAGCATGAAGAATTTCAGCAATAAATACATATTCATCTACTCTGCGGTGCTGGTAGCCGTAGTGGCAGTCATTCTCTCAGTGGTGGCCATGGGACTCAAGAGTCGCCAGCAAGAGAATGTGCGCAACGAAAAGATGCAGACCCTCCTGGCCGCCATCAACGTCACCACCGACAGAGATGGAGCCGAAGCCCTCTACCGCCAATATTTCACTCAGGAACTTGCCGTGAGCACAAGCGGCGAGGTTATGACCAAATACAATGTGGCCACAAATGAGTTGGAGCAGGGCGAGGTACGCGCTTTTGACATCAACCTCAAAGCCGAGCAGGACAAAGAAAAAAACGGAGGCCAGGGGCTCTTCCCCGTCTACGTTTTTGAGAAAGACGGCTCCACAGGTTATGTCATCCCCACCCAGGGCAACGGCCTTTGGGGACCCATCTATGCCAACATAGCCCTCGCCGAAGACCTCAACACCATCATCGGCGTGACCTTCAGCCACGACAGCGAGACCCCAGGTCTTGGTGCCGAAATAACCACCCCGAAATTTCAGACACCCTTTATCGGGAAAAAGATTCTCGACGAGGAGGGCAACGTGGTTTCTGTGGCTGTGAAGAAACATGCCGACCCCGCTGGTGAGCACGAAGTGGACGCCATCAGTGGCGGCACAATGACTTCAAACGGAGTCAGCGCCATGCTGGGTGAAGGGCTGGTACGCTATCAAGGCTTCATCAATAATAAAAATGAAGAACTCAGAATGAAGAACAACGTGTGCGACACACTCTCCATTTCTGATTCTCAAATGTCAAACAAAAAGGAGGCCGAAAATGAGTAAAAACAGCAAACTTTTCACCAACCCCTTAGCCAAACACAACCCCATCACCGTGCAGGTGTTGGGCATCTGCTCCTGTTTGGCAGTTACGGCGCAACTCAAACCTGCCGTGGTTATGGCACTTTCGGTGACCGTAGTCGTGGCACTCTCCAACCTTATCATCTCCTTCATGCGCAACACCATACCTCCACGCATCCGCATCATCGTGCAGCTCGTGGTGGTCTCGGCTTTGGTCATCTTGGTCAACCAAGTGCTCATGGCTTTCGTATACGATGTGAGCAAACAACTCTCCGTATATGTGGGACTTATCATCACCAACTGCATCGTCATGGGTCGTCTGGAGGCCTTTGCTATGAGCCACAAACCTTGGGAATCGTTTGTCGACGGTATCGGCAACGGCCTCGGCTACGGCATCATACTCATAATCCTCGGCATAGTGCGCGAACTCTTTGGCAGCGGAACCCTGTGGGGATACCCTGTGATGGAGAAACTCGGACTCTACAAAATAGGTTATGAGAACAACGGATTGATAATCATGGCACCGATGGCCCTCATCCTGGTGGGTGTCATTATTTGGATACAGCGTACAAAGGACAAAGAATTGTGTGAATAATGGAATATTTCAATATCTTTATAAAGTCGATTTTTATCGACAATATGATTTTCGCCTTCTTCCTCGGCATGTGTTCATACTTGGCAGTGTCGAAGACGGTGAAAACTTCGTTGGGACTTGGCGTGGCTGTAACCTTTGTGTTGTTCATCACCGTGCCGGTCAACTATCTGCTCAACAAATACGTGCTTGAGCCGGGAGCCTTGGTGTGGATTAGCGACAGCCTCAAAGATGTCGACCTCTCCTTCCTCTCGCTCATCATGTTCATAGCCGTCATTGCCGCCATAGTGCAGATTGTAGAGATGGTAGTGGAGAAGTTCAGTCCTTCACTCTACAACTCTTTGGGCATCTTCCTGCCCCTCATCGCGGTGAACTGTGCCGTTATGGGCGGATCGCTTTTCATGCAGCAACGTGCTTATAGCAACATCGGCGAGGTCACCTGCTTCGCCCTTGGCTCGGGCATCGGCTGGCTGTTGGCCATTGTAGGCATTGCCGCCATACGCGAGAAACTACGCTATTCCCACATCCCTCCCGCACTCAAAGGCATTGGCATCACTTTCATCATCACCGGCCTCATGGGCCTCGCGTTCATGTCGTTCATGGGAATAAAACTATAAAACTGACAATCAATGAGCACAACTATCATAACAGCCCTCGTCGTTTTCCTGGTGGTCATCCTCCTTTTGGTGACACTGCTTTTGGTGCTCCGCGCCAAACTTGTCCCCCAAGGCAATGTGACCATCACCATCAACGACGACAAAAAACTCACCGTCCCCACAGGCAACACCCTTATTTCCACACTTGCCGAACAGAAGATTTACCTGCCCTCGGCCTGTGGCGGCAAAGGGTCTTGCGGACAATGCAAATGCCGTGTTGTTGAAGGTGGCGGTGCCATACTCCCCACCGAGGTGGGTTTCTTCACCCGCAAACAGATCCAGGACCATTGGCGCCTCGGGTGCCAGGTCAAGGTGAAAGAAGACCTCAAAATCGTTGTTCCCCAATCCATACTCAGCATCAAGGAATACGAATGCACGGTAATCTCCAATCGCAACGTGGCCACCTTTATCAAGGAGTTCAAAGTGCAGCTGCCCAAAGGCGAACACATGGACTTTGTGCCTGGCAGCTATGCCCAGATCAAGATTCCCACTTTTGACATTCGTTACTCCGATTTCGACCGCGACCTCATCGGGGCAGAGTATCTCCCAGCATGGGAAAAGTCGAACATGTTCGACCTGCGGTGCGTAAACAACGAGCCTACGGTGCGAGCCTATTCTATGGCCAACTATCCCGCCGAAGGCGATGTGTTCATGCTCACCGTGCGTATAGCCACACCTCCGTTCAAGCCCGACCGCAGTGGTTTTATGAATGTGAACCCCGGCATAGCCTCATCGTATATCTTCTCACTCAAGCCTGGCGACAAGGTCGTCATGTCGGGTCCTTACGGCGAATTCCATGTTCGCGGTACAGAAAACGGCACTTGGACCGACGATGCCAAGGGCAACGAGATGATATGGGTAGGCGGTGGTGCCGGCATGGCCCCGCTGCGTGCACAAATCATGCACCTCACACGCACCCTCAACTGCACCCAGCGCCCGATGCACTATTTCTATGGCGCACGAGCCCTCAACGAGGTTTTCTACCTCGACGATTTCCACAAGTTAGAGCAAGAGCACCCCAATTTCCATTTCCACCTTGCCCTCGACCGTCCTGACCCGGCAGCCGACCAAGCGGGTGTGCCTTATACCGCAGGATTCGTACACAATGTGATGTACGACACCTACCTCAAGAATCATCTAGCACCCGAAGACATCGAGTACTACATGTGCGGCCCCGGTCCCATGTCCAAGGCGGTAACGACCATGCTCGACAGCCTCGGTGTCGCTCCCGATAACATACTCTTCGACGATTTCGGCGGCGGAGCTCCCAAGAAGTAATTATCAATAGCAAAAATCAATACAAGAATATGAACCTTCCAAAAATCCAATCCATCACCAAGAAGATCTGCGTGGCCCTCTTAGGCGCTTTCCTGCTCATCTTCCTTCTGTTTCACGCTTGTGCCAACCTCTGCATCCTCCGTCACGACGGTGGCACCTGGTACAGCGATTTCTGCCACTTTATGGGCACCAACTACATTGTCAAAGTGTTTGAGATTGTCCTCTTGGGCTGCATTCTCCTGCATATATGCCTCACCGTGTGGCTTTGGTTCACCAACAAGATGGCCCGTCCCGTAGGCTATCACCAACCCAGCCGCACCAAGACACATCCCGGCTCCAAACTGATGATTTGGACAGGCATACTCATCTTTGTCTGCCTTATCCTGCACTTCACCGACTTCTACTTTGTCAAACTCGGCTGGGTGGAAGGACAATATATGGTCAAGGTGTCCGAACTCCAATCCGACGAGGTCAACGCTCTACGCCAAGCCTCCATCCAATATCAGATGACCCCCGAAGAGTTCATCTCGACCAACGAGCAGCAGATGTCCATCTATGCCGACCAGTTGCCCGAAGACCAAAAGAAACTTATCGAAGATGAACTCAACAAACTCCGTGCTGCCGTTCCTGCTGCCGAAGCTTTGGCAAAGGCCGAAATAGAGAACACATTCTCCGAAGACCACAAGTGGGTCAAGCATATCAGCAAGGAGGAGAAAGCCGCCCTCGTTGAGGCTGGCTATGAAGTCGAACCCGACTTCTACCTCCTCACCCGCGAAAAATTCCGCAACCCCGTCATCATGCTGCTCTACCTTGTGTTCTTCGTCATCGTCTGGTTCCACATGCGCCACGCTTTTGCCTCGGCATTTCAGACCCTCGGCCTCAACAACTACAAGTACAGCAAAGCCATTGAAATCTGCGCCATCATCTACGCTTGGTTCGTGTGCCTCGCTTTTACGGCTGTAGACATCCTCGTATTCTTAGGGTTTTAAATAATAGTGAAATGTGAAGAATGATATGTGAAACATGGGCTGCAAGCCTTACTCATAAATCATAATTCATAAATCATAATTCCAAAATCATCATGAAATTAGATTCCAAAATACCTGAAGGTCCTCTGTCCGAAAAATGGACCAATTATAAAGCCACCCAAAAACTTGTCAACCCTGCCAACAAGCGCAAGCTCAACATTATTGTTGTGGGCACAGGTCTCGCAGGAGCCTCTGCTGCCGCATCGCTCGGCGCCTTGGGCTTCAATGTCGACATCTTCTGCATTCAGGATTCGCCACGTCGTGCCCACTCTATCGCTGCCCAAGGCGGCATCAATGCAGCCAAAAACTATCAGAATGACGGCGACAGTGTGGAGCGTCTTTTCCGCGACACGATCAAAGGCGGCGACTATCGTGCCCGTGAGGCCAATGTCTACCGTCTTGCCGAAGTGTCGAGCAACATCATCGACCAATGCGTCGCACAGGGCGTCCCCTTTGCCCGTGACTATGGCGGACTCCTCGACAACCGTTCTTTTGGTGGTGCACAGGTCAGCCGAACCTTCTACGCCCGTGGTCAAACCGGCCAGCAGCTTCTCCTGGGTGCCTACGGTGCCCTCAGCCGCGAGATAGCTCGTGGCAGTGTGCGTTTGCACGAGCGTTGTGAGATGATGGAACTTGTCGTGGTCGAAGGCCGCGCCCGAGGCATCATCGTCCGCAATCTTGTCAGTGGAGAACTTGAACGCTATGCCGCACACGCCGTGGTGCTGTGTTCTGGCGGCTATGGCAACATCTATTACCTCTCCACCAATGCCATGAACAGCAACGGCAGTGCCGCATGGATATGCCATCGTCATGGTGCCGCTTTCGCCAATCCCTGCTATGTGCAGATTCACCCCACCTGCATTCCCGTCCACGGCGACTATCAGTCCAAGCTCACCCTCATGAGCGAGAGCCTCCGCAACGATGGCCGCATCTGGGTGCCCAAGAAGAAGGAAGATGTCGAAGCTCTTCGTGAACATAAAATCAACCCCCAAGATATAGCCGAGGAAGACCGCGACTACTATCTCGAGCGTCGCTATCCCGCCTTTGGCAACCTCGTTCCCCGCGACGTCGCTTCGCGTGCCGCCAAGGAGCGCTGCGATGCCGGCTACGGTGTGGCAACAGGTCTGGCCGTATACCTCGACTTCGCCGATGCCATCAAACGTCTCGGTCGTGATGTGGTGGAAGCCCGTTACGGCAACCTCTTCCAGATGTATCAAAAAATCACCGACCTGAACCCATACGAGACCCCCATGCGCATCTATCCCGCCATCCACTACACTATGGGTGGCCTCTGGGTCGACTATGAATTGCAGACCACCATCCCTGGTCTCTTCGCTGCCGGTGAAGCCAACTTCTCCGACCATGGCGCCAACCGCCTCGGAGCTTCGGCCCTCATGCAGGGTCTCGCCGATGGCTATTTTGTGCTTCCCTATACTCTTCAGAACTACCTCGCTGACCAAATCTATGTAGGCAAGATCTCCGACAATACTCCCGAGTTTGATGCCGCCGAAGAAAATGTTCGCCAACGCATCAACCGACTCCTCGACATCAAAGCCACCGCCACTGAGAAACACACCGTCGACTATTTTCACAAAGCTCTTGGTAAAATCATGTGGGAATACTGCGGTATGGCCCGCAACACCGAGAGCCTCAACAAGGCCAAACAACTTGTCAGCGAACTCGAGAGTCATTTCTGGAACGAGGTAAACATTCCTGGCACCTCCACCCAGTTCAACCCCGAACTCGAAAAAGCCTATCGTCTCGAAGACTACTTTGAGTTGGCCCAACTCATCATTGCCGATGCTCTCCACCGCGAGGAATCTTGTGGCGGACATTTCCGCACCGAACATCAGACCGAGGACGGCGAAACCCTCCGCGACGATGAGCATTTCATGTATG
>JAZUIX010000175.1:0-28900 GCA_045642445.1 Bacteroidales bacterium
CGCATATAGGTGATTGTTTGAAAAAGTTGCCTGACGGCAAGAAATAAAGCCCTCTTTCGAGGGGAAATAGTCTGCCCCTTCGGGGGAAATAGGATTAAGGAAATATTTTGCTGGCACATTCACCTCTTTGCGGATAATCATTAATTCTTTAATTCGAATATTCGTGATAAAAAAATAAAATAACAGGTCACGAATTTGCGAATTTCCATCACAGCTCACAGCTCACTCCCCATAATATTCTACAGCATCGGCTACGAGGAAGATGCTTCCTGTGACAAGGACAAGGTCGTTATCGGGGTCGGCAGCCTCACGGGCGGCTTTGATGGCCTGTCCCACGTTGGGGAAATGAGGGCCTGTCATGCCCAACTCGTCTGCTGCTACGACCAGTTGGTCGACGGGCAGGGCTCGCGGCACACTGGGCTGGGTGTAGTAGTACGAGGTGTTGAGGTTCGGGAGCATACGGAGAATCTTGCGGTAGTCTTTATCGTTGACACAACCGTAGACAATATGAAGGTGACGATAAGGCATCTGCGAGAGTTTGAGGAGCATGGCATCGATGCCGTCGGCATTGTGGGCCGTCTCACAAATGGTGAGGGGTTGGGTGTCCATTTTCTCCCAACGTCCATGAAGACCTGTGTCGACAATGGTGCGGGCGATGCCGTCACGGATGTTTTCAAGAGAGACTTGGTAGCCCACCTGCGGAAGAAGTTCCAACGCCTGGAAGAGGGTGGCGAGGTTGTGGAGCTGATAGCTGCCACTCAACGGGGAACGGAAAAGGGTGTCGGTGAAAGACGATGGTAGAGACGCGGAAGGCCGCGTCTGAACAGAGACATGGAAGAGGAGGTCGGTGTTGTCGAGGAGATTGTGGTGAGGCTCTTCAACAATAGTGTAGCGGTCGTCGGCAAAGAGGATTGGGGCCTCCATAGCAGCGGCTTTGGCCTCGAAAACTGGTCTCGTTTCAGGATGAGTCTCCCCTATGACCACGGGAACGGAGTGTTTGATGATGCCGGCTTTCTCGCCTGCAATTTTGGCGAGAGTGTCGCCAAGAAACTGGGTGTGGTCGAAACCTATGTTGGTGATAACGCAGAGGTCGGGAGTGATGACATTAGTGCTATCGAGACGTCCGCCCATGCCCACCTCGACAACAGCCACATCGACCTGCTCGGCAGCGAAATAGTCAAAAGCCAGACCCACGGTCATCTCAAAGAAACTGAGTTGCAGCGACTGCATAAAATCGCGGTGGAGACATACAAATTCGGTGACCTTCTGCTGCGGAATCATCTGTCCATTGATACGGATACGCTCGCGGAAGTCGACCAGGTGGGGCGAGGTGTAGAGGCCCACCTTATAGCCCGCCTGCATGAGAACGGAGGAGAGCATGTGTGACACAGAGCCCTTGCCGTTGGTGCCAGCCACATGGATGGTGCGGAAGCGACGCTCGGGGTTGTGGAGATGATCCATCAGGCGGACAGTGTTGGTGATGTCGGCTTTATAAGCCGCCTGCCCTATGCGGTGATACATGGGCAGGCTGTTGAAAAGGTAGTCTAATGTTTCTTGGTAAGTCATATTGATCGGTTTGTTTAGTTGGGGATAGTGTAAGTAAGGCCGAGGATGAAGAGACCGCGGTAACTGGGGTAGTTTTCCCAATAGAAATAGCGTTGGAAGAGGAGGTTGTCGACTTTGAGGAAGAAGCTCAAGGCCTTGTTGTGGCGATATTCCACCTCGAGGTTAAGGCCGTAGCGAAGGGGCAGATAGAGGGTGCTGTCGGCACCATCGGCTGCAAGGGTCGAGGTATATGGGGTGCGGCCCATGAGTTGGAATTCGACACGACCGGTAATCTTGTCGTTGTAGTTGACTTTGGCACAAAGAGCAGCGTCGAACGTGGGTCGGTAGAAGAGCATGGCAGAGGTGTCGGCCTTGCGGTTCTTATAGATATAATAATTACCTTTTATTTCGAGTTGGAGCATCTCGTCGTTGATGAAGACGAAGTTGCCACCGACTTTGATGCGGGAGAGGCTGTCGTAGACAGGTGTGAAGACATTGTGGAGGAGGTAACGGTCGTCGAGACGGAAAGAGAGGTCGTCGTCGAGGATGCTGTATTGTCCATAGAGGTTCAGGTCCATTTTCTTGCTGAAATTGAAACGGACGTTGCCAAAGAAATCGTAGTGACTGGTGGCACGCATGAGGCTGTTGGGGGCAATGTAGGGATTGACAAGGCGGATGCTGTTCCAATCGTTGGCATCGATATTGCCTTGTGCGCCAAGCGAAACGTTGAAGAAATCACGCATAAACGATTTGCTCAGCACAGCATCGGGATAGACATGCACCATGCCACCATCGGGCACATTGTAGGAATCCTCCACTACGACGGCACCAGCATGGATTTTGAAACCTTGGAAGAGAAAGTCGATGTAGGGGTTGGCCTTGTAGAGGTTGAGATAATTGCGGCCACCGAGGGCACAAACACCTGTGCTGTCGTCGCGGTCGAGGAGCATGGCAGCCATGGTGGAGTTGGCACCGTAGGGCAATTCGGTGGGATTGAAATTGGTGGTGTAGCCGCCGTAAGTGAGGTGGAGATAAGCAACACCCTTATATTTCTTGGCTATGGTGAAGCCGTAGTGGATGTTTCCGTCAAAGTTGAGATTGAACTCATTTTGGGTATAAGAAGCGAACATGTCGGTAAGATTGACATTAGCCTCATAACCCAAAGCATTGACATCGGTGTTGAGGGTCTTGAGACCAAGATTGAGTCCCACGACATTGTAAGAGGCCACATAATCGGCCTTGTTGACAGAGTCGCGCTCAAGGTTCATGACGCTCTTCAAAGTGCTGTCGCTAAAGCCATAATAGCGGTTGAAGTCGTTCTGATAGGAGAGGTCGGCACTGAGTTGGAGTTTTTTCTTGGTGATGAGTTTGCCGAAGAGGGCCACATCGGTAAAAGAGAAGGGGGCCTGGCCGTAGTGAGTGGGCGAAGGAAGGGTGTCGCAAGGTTTGCCGATA
This sequence comes from Bacteroidales bacterium, assembly GCA_045642445.1. GTDB lineage: Bacteria > Bacteroidota > Bacteroidia > Bacteroidales > P3 > Colimorpha. The sequence continues at coordinate 3,001 of JAZUIX010000175.1, forward strand.
GAACCCCAGGAAGAGTGGTGGGTGGCACGGAGACCATAGGTCTTATAGTGGTCACGGGTGGAGTTGAAATAGATTTCGGCCAAAGGCGACCAGTAGTTGCCAAAGCCCAGTTTGAGATAGTTGTTGTAGAGTTTGGTGGCAGGTTCACCAATGATGCGGGCCGCCTTGATGCGCGAAGGCACATAAAGCGAAGTGAGGCGACGGGAAGAAATGTCGTAGGTGAAACTCTTGGGCATGGTGGCAACCGTGTCGGTGATGGTGGGGGCAACATTGATTTTGTTGCTCTCATCAACCACAGGTTTGAAACGGCTGGTAACGATGACTCGCTCGTTGTATACATTGCTGTCCGACTGGGCTTGGGCTACAGGCGCAAGGAGAGCGATGAATGCCGTCAGGAGGATTGCCGATATTTTTGTGCTGTATTTCATATTAATGTATTTTTTCGGGTTATTTTTGTCGAGGATTCGATATTTTTCGATTTTCGAGAATTCAGATTATTATTCTGCGGCAGGTTCGCCTTCGAGTTCGATGACCACTTCTTCGTCCTCGGGCTGCTGCACAACACCCTCTTCCTCAAGGATAGCGTTGCGTTTTTGGAGAGCCTGCTGCACGAGGTCTTCGCCTTCGTAGTTGTCGATAATACTCTGGAGGGTCTGTTTGGCCTGGAGGTTATTGCCACGGGCATAGAAGATGTCGGCCCACAGGATAAACGATTTTGCCAGCCAATAATCGTTCACGGGGTCGGCGATAATGGCCTCAATGGCATGTTCGGCTCCGGTGTAGTCCTGCTGGAAGAATCGGATCTCGGCCTGACGATAGGAAGCCTCGCCACTATAGTCTCCGTTTGTGCTGCTTTTCAAGAAAGCATAGAGGCTGTCGGCCTGAGGATAGGTGAGTTTGCTCTCGTAATAGCAGCGGGCCATAGCGATGCGGGCCTCGTCGCGCAGTTCGTCGGTAATCTTGCTCTCGGCCAAGAGACGGTTTGCAGCGGCCACAACGCTGTCGCACTGGGCCAGGCGGCTCCAACTGCGCAACACCCCCACCCTACCGGCTATACGGCTATTGTCGTTTTCGGCCATGAGGGTCAATTGCCCATAGAGGTCGAGGGCTTTGGTGAAGTTGTTGAGGTTAAAGGCTATGTTGGCGGCATTCTGCAAGGAACGCTCGGTATAGCTGTTCTTGGCGGCAGCTGCAACAGCCTCGAAGTGAGGCAGAGCACGCTCGTTCTGACCATTGCGGAAGAGGCAGTCGGCAGCATAGTAATGAGCCTGGAGGTAGAAGAGGCCTTCGGGGAATTTGTCGAGATAGCTTTCAAAGCCTTTGACCGAGCTTTCGCAATCGCCGTTCATATAAAGATTCTCGGCAGACATGTAGGTTGTGCTGTCCTGCTCCACCGTCGAGACGCTGGTCTTGGTGGTGCGTTTCACATAGCTGAAATATTCGTCCACACGGTTCTGGCTGACGTAGATGTTCTTGACGGTGCTCAAAGCATCACGAGCCTCGTCGGTACCGGCATAATTGGTGAGGAGTTGGTCGAAAACCTCCAGAGCCTCGTTGTTGCGGTCGGTGTTGTAATAGATAAGACCTTTGTTGAGCAGGGCGGTCTTGACCAGGGTGTTTTGAGGATATTGCTGGAGGAAGTTGTTGAAGTAGAGCATGGCCATTTCGTTGTTGTCGGACACCAGGTAGGTGTTGCCGACCTCGAAGAGCGATTTGGGTGCCAGGGAGGACTCCTTGTAGTTCTCAAAAATCTGATTCAGATAAGAGAGTTTCTCGTGGTATTTGCCCATAGCTCCGTAGGATAGGGCCTTCTGATAGGTGGCATAGTCGGCATCGGCATCGCGGGCCTCGATAACATAGTCGTAGAATTTGATAGCGTCGGCATATTTTCCCTTGAGGTAGGAGCAGTCGCCGAGACGGTTGTAGACATCGTTGATCTGGTGGTTGTCGATCTTGCTGTCGGCCAAACGGAGGAAGACCTTGAAATCGTCCTCGGCCTCGGCAATCTTATCGTTCTTCATGCAGATATAGCCGTGGGTGTAGAGCGCCTGACGATAGTAGGGCGAGGTGGCGGCATTGCTGCTGAGCATGAAGCGGTCGAGGGTCTTGCCAGCCACATCATAGTCGCCCATGCGGTAACGGGTCTCGGCATAGAGATAATAGGCGTCGGTGGTGTATTTGGGTATGGCGTTGATTTTGGTGGCCTTTTGGAAATAGGAGGCTGCCGACTTCATATTGCCCGTATTGAACACCTCGATGCCACGATTGATGACGATACGCTGATAGGCCTGATTCATCAGAGGGCTGCGTTCGGGCATCTTCTCGATGAGGGTGAGGGCATCCTTGTAGTTGCGAGTGCTGAAATAGAGCGAGGTGAGGATCTCCTGCACCTCGGCACGGTGGCTGGTCTTGGGGTATTTGACCAGATAGTCCTCAAACGAGCGGATGGATTCGTTGTAGGGGTTGGCATTAAGTTCGTAACTCAGTTTGGCGTAGTTGAAGAGGGCGTCTTCCTTGATTTTGGCATCAAAATCCATGGTGGAAGCCTGCAAGAACATACTGCGGGCCTCGCTCTTGCGACCCAGCTGGATATCCACATCGCCCAGGATGAAGAGGGCATGCTGTGCCACGCTGTCCACACAGGAAATCTTCTTGGAAAGATAGAACTGTGCCGAGTCGTACTGGTGGAGCATATAGTAGCAATAGCCAATCTGGTAGTAGCTGTCTTGCGGGGTGCAGGACGAAGGGGCCAGTTTGATGGTGTTGCTCTTCTTGCCTTTCTTGCCCGAAGCGGTGATGGTAGACGGATCCTCCTCGGAGGCATCGTCCTTGCTGGCCATAGCGGCTGCATAATAGTCGAGGGCATCCTTATAGTCGCCACGGTTGAAATACACCTCGGCCACCATCTGGCGGATTTCGTTCTTCTTAAAAACATCCTCTTCGACCAAGAGCACAGGAGCCATCTCGAGAAGCTCGTCGTCTTTGCCCAAATAGTAGTAGATACGGGCAATGTATGAGGGCACTATCTTGGCAAACTTTCTATCGGATTGGAGCTTTTGGAAGTTGCGCAAGGCAAGGTCGTACTTGTTCTCCATATACTGCAAATGGGCGTAATAGTAGAGTGCCGCATTGGTATACTTCGATTTGCCATTGATTTCCTGCGAGAAATATTTCTTTGCCTCTTCATAGTCTTCGGCATTGAAATAGCAATAGCCCACTTTGAAGTTATACTCGCCACGATGGCCGTACTCCACTTCGCGCGACTGCACTTTGGTGTAGTACTTCAGGGCTTTCTCATAATCGCCGGTCGAATAATGGTAGTTGCCCAGATAGAAATAGGCCATGTTGCGATGTTTGCTCTGGGGATAGAGACGCAGAAATTCCTCCAAACGGAAGTCGGCATCTTTGTTGCCCAACTTCTCGGCACACACGGCGCCATAGTAGCAGGCATCGTCGGCCATCTGCTCTTCTATCTCGGACGATTGGAGCGTCAATTTGTCAAACAAATTCTGCGCCGAAGCGAATTTTTCTTTCTGATACAAGTCTACCGCCTGGCGGTAAAGTTGTCTGATAGCCTCTTCCGAACTCGATTTTTGTGCAAAAACCGACCATGACGACATAGTCAAAACAACTACAAACAAAAGAACTTTAATACGTTGCATAAATATACTTACTTTATTTCCAAATTTAAAATTACAAATAAATATAATAACGCATACGCAAAGCGCACATTATTTTTCAACACCGAATTGTTAGTGGCCAGAAAGCCGAGGCAGAATCTCGATTATCGGAGGAAGAAAGGCTTCTCTTCAACCTCCTTTTTGGGTTGCCAAGGAGCGTTGAGCAAAAAGCCCGAGGCGGGCGAAGGGGTGACGCTGTACTGCATTTTCCCTTCGGGATTGATCAGTATGAAACTGGGGTACGACACCACTTGGTACTGCTCCAAGAGTTTGTAGTTGCCGTTGAAATGGAGCCACGTCCAATTGTAGCGCTTCCCTTTCTTGGTGTTCTTCAAAAAATGGTACATCTTCTGAAACTCGCGGTCGCAGCAGATGGTGACAAATTCCACATTGCTGTTCTTGGCGTAGATACTGTCTTTGAAATGGGCCATGGTCTCCACCTCGCCGATGCAGTTGGGGTCGCCCACTCGCACAAACGAGAGGTACACCCACTTGCCTTTCATCTCATCCAGCGACACCATCTGCTTGTCCACATCGGGCAGGGAGAAGGAGGTCACCTCGGCACCTTTTTCCTTGGCCCTTAAGCCTGCCGCAAGGTGCTGAGCCAAAGTGCGATGGTCGGAGAATTTGCTCTTGGCGCCTATCATATCTATCATCCTCACCACCTTGTCGCTCTCATAGTAGCGGGGCATATAATACGCCTCCTGCAAGGCCTGCAGGGCCACCAGTTCGCGCACCTGCTCGTTGTGAAGCAGCGAATCTGTGCCCAAGGAGTCGAGGAACTGGTCGACTTTGAGCGAGGAGACCAACTGTCCCAATCTCGTGGCCGACATTTTGCGCATACCTTTCGAGACGCTGTTGGCAAAGATTGTGGTAAACAGCGACATATAGTTGTCGTCGTAATACAATATGGGCTGTCCTTTGATATATTTCTCCACCATGTGGCGGCGTGAGTCGAAACGCATACTATAGCGCAGCTCGGCCAGGTGGTAACGCTTGTAACGGTTGAAGAACTCGTTGCTGGTGTTGGGCACAGCCTTGTTCACAGCCACCTCAAGGCTGTCGAAATAGCGGCGTTGAGGGCGGAAACGGGGGTCGAAAAACACCTTGTGTCCGTCGATATAGTCGGCCACGGCGGCATCAAAGCGGGTTATCATCGCGTTCAAATCGTCGGAGGGCATGTTCACAAATTCGAGCGGCAGCACCTCGGGGTCAAGAAAAACGTTCTTCTTCTCGTCCACATCCCAGTCAAAACGGGGGATATACACCTCATATTCCCGCCCCGGCTCCACATAGAACGACTGGCTGTAGTTCTCTATCTGGAGGAACATCATGGTGGAATAGTTGGTATATGCGTTCAGTTCGAAAGTGTGATTCTGTTCGATAATCACATGATCCACAAGTACCTCGGTACGGGTGAGCATATCGCTATAGCGGTATAGCGACACCTCCTTCCCTGCCCCACCTACCACCTCGCCACGGATGGTGACATTGGTTTGTGCCTCTACGGGAATGAGTCCCATTACAAAAAGAAATACAAAAGTCAGTCGTGCTACTAATTTCATAAGAATAGACGTTTTTGTTTTTTAACGCAGTTACTTCAATAATATTGTGTGGCCAGGTAAATTTTAAGAGGACTCGTATAAGATGCTCCCTCGATTCTCCCATCGTTATGGTATCGTTATGGTATTGTTATGGTATCGTTATTGTATCCTGGATACCATAAGGATACCATAACGATACCATAAGGATACCATAACGATACCATAACGATGGGAGAATAGACGAAGAAGCTTATAGGTGTAAACGAGAATACCCGTGAATTTTCGAGAATGGTTTTATGAACGAAAATATCCGAGAATGTCCGTGAATTTTCGAAAAAAAAATTTTATGGTCATTCTCAGACATTCACGGTTATTTGCGTTTGAAGACTTTGTTGGAATTTTTTTTGAGAAAAAGTTTTGTATTTTAAAAAATAGTTGTATATTTGCAATTCACGTCTGAATAGCTGGATTCCTGTCAATTCGGTATTGTTCAGGGTGTTAGATATGTTTAACCCGGTCGGGCAGGAGGCCACATTTATAAAATTTAAATCTATAATGGATTATAAGAATGTTAAACCGTTAGCCGATTTCGATTGGAGCGCTATCGACAACAAGAGTGAAAAAATCAACAAAGCTGAGGTCGAACAGCAGGTCGCAGCTTATGAGAAGACCTTCAACCAGTTCACCGAACAGGACGTTATCGAAGGTGTGATCGTCTCCATCAACGACCGTGAGGCCGTCGTGAACATCGGATTCAAATCTGACGGTGTTATCCCCGCTTCCGAACTTCGTTACAATGCCGAGCTGAAGGCTGGCGACAAGATCGAGGTTTATGTTGAGAGCCAGGAAGATTCCAATGGCCAGCTGCTGCTTTCGCACAAGAAGGCTCGCATCCTCAAGTCCTGGGAGCGCGTCAACCAGGCCTACGAGAGCCAGGAGGTCATCACCGGTTACGTCAAGAGCCGCACCAAGGGCGGTTTGATCGTCACCGTTTTCGACAACATCGAGGCTTTCCTCCCCGGTTCGCAGATCGATGTCAAACCTATCCGCGACTATGATGTGTATGTGGATAAGAACATGGAATTCAAGGTTGTGAAGATCAACCACGAGTATAAGAACGTCGTTGTTTCGCACAAGGCTCTTATCGAGGACGAGATCGAGGCTCAGAAGGCCGAGATTATCAGCCACTTGGAGAAGGGTCAGGTGCTCGAGGGCACTGTCAAGAACATCACTCCTTATGGTGTGTTCATCGATTTGGGCGGTGTTGACGGTTTGGTGCACATCACCGACCTCAGCTGGGGCCGTGTTGCCGATCCTAAGGATTTCGTGGAGCTCGACCAGAAAATCAACGTCGTTATTTTGGACTTCGACGAGGCCAAGCATCGTATCGCCCTCGGTCTGAAGCAGCTCACTCCTCATCCTTGGGATGCCCTGGATGCCAATTTGAAGGAAGGCGACCATGTTACCGGTAAGGTTGTGGTTATTGCCGACTACGGCGCATTTGTAGAGGTGGTTCCCGGTGTCGAAGGCCTCATCCACGTCAGCGAGATGAGCTGGAGCCAGCACCTGCGCAGCGCTCAGGATTTCTTGAAGGTTGGCCAGGAGGTCGAAGCCGTTGTTTTGACCCTCGACCGCGAGCAGCGCAAGATGAGCCTCGGTATCAAGCAGCTCATGCCCGATCCTTGGCAGTCCATCACCGACAAATATCCTGTCGGAAGCAAGCATACCGCCACTGTCCGCAATTTCACCAACTTCGGTATCTTCGTGGAGCTCGAAGAGGGTGTGGACGGCCTTATCCACATCAGCGACCTGAGCTGGAGCAAGAAGATCAAGCACCCCGCCGAGTTCACCAAGATTGGTGACAGCATCGAGGTCGTGGTTCTCGAAGTCGATGCCGACAACCGTCGTCTCAGCCTCGGCCACAAGCAGCTCGAGGAGAATCCTTGGGATGTGTACGAGTCGCTGTTCACCGTTGGCAGCGTCCACCAGGGCACTATCAGCAGCATCAACGACAAGGGCGCTACCGTGGCTCTGCCTTACGGCGTTGAGGGTTTCGCTCCTATGCGCCACCTCGACAAGGAGGACAAGAGCAAGGCTCGCCAGAACGAGACTTTGGACTTCAAGGTTATCGAATTCTCCAAGGAGAACAAGAAAATCATCGTCAGCCACACCCGCGTGCATCAGGACAATGTCGAGGGCGAGCGTGTGAAGGCCGAAAATGATGAGGCCAAGAAGGATCGCGCCACCAAGAAGACTGTCAAGAAGATCAACGACAATCTTGAGAAAACCACCCTTGGCGACCTCAGCGTTCTTGCCAACCTGAAGGAAGAACTTGAAAAGGAAGAGAAGGGCGAATAATCCTTCCCTGACTATTGATAAAAAAGAGCCGAATTTTAGCGAGTTCGACTCTTTTTTACACTTTTAAGAATTTTTAACAGATTGATTGTAGCAAAATCGAAAGTTGTGTGTCATAATAGGCGAAAAGAAACGTTAATAAAGTGCGTAAATATTGTCAAATATTAACTATTAAAAATAATAATATGAAAAGAATCATTTTAATTGCGTTGGCAATGATGTTGGCAGTCAATGCGTTTTCGCAGGCCAATTCGCCATGTCCGGGTTTGAAGAACCCTGCTTCTTTCACCTCGGGATCGACTTCGGGAATGTATGTGGGCTATTATTCCGGCCAGACGGGTACGAAGCCGTATATTACGCCGAATGCATTAAGCGGCGTTACGGGTGTGACCATGACAAGTTCGGTTATTCCTGCAGGTATGTTGGCCTCCACGATGGGCAACAGCGGCAGCTGCGGTTTGAACCCCAGCAACCGTTTCCGCATTATGTCCAACACCGATGGTCCTGGAACCGGCACCCAGGTGGGCAAGGACCCCTGTGTGCAGTATAACCTGCCTTACTGCCCCACCTCGTATGACGCATCGATCAACAAGTCCATCCGTTTGGGTACCAGCGGTACGGGCGCTGAGGCCGAGGCTTTGTACTACACCATGAATGTGAACACCAAGAACGCTCTGCTGTTCATCTATTACGCCATTGTGGTGGAAGCTCCTGGTCATGGTGCTGATGGTGACCCTTCGTTCGTTATCCGCGTTTCGAAGGAGAGCTCTCCCGGATCGGGTGTGTGGCAGCAGATTAGCGACACGCTTTGCTACGCTGTTTCCAGCACGGGTGTGCAGAACAATGTGAACGGCTGGCATTGCTTGGGAAGCGGCTATAGCGCTTTGGATTACCGCGATTGGAACAAGGTGGCTATCAACTTGAACAAGTATCTGTTTGAGGATGTGCGTATCGAAATCTATATGGGTGACTGTGCTGCTTCGGGCCACTATGGCTATTGCTATGTTGCAGGCGACTGCCAACCTATGGAAATTCGTTCTTCGGGATGCCCCGCAGGTGCCACCTCGGTGGTGGATACCCTCAGAGCCCCCACGGGTTTGACCAACTATGTGTGGTACAAGAGCAACATCGACGGTCGTTACATCAACAGCCTCACCAATGTGCCCGCATCGGTCAACTTCACCCAGCTGACTCCCAGCACCAGCACCAACAATGAATATCTGGTTCAGGTTGCAGACTTTATGGTTACTGAAGGCCAAGGTGCCGGAACGGCAACCAACAATATGGTGTTCCGCTGCGACATGACTTCGGCCATGGACCCCGCCAAGCCTTTCGTTTCGAAACTGTACGCCCGCGTTATCAACAACAAACCTTTGATGTCGATCGACACTTTGAAGAATTGTGACGCTCAGGTGAATTTTGAGAACATAAGCTACGTTCCTGGTAATATGGTCGCTTGCGACACCTCTATCACCAAATGGTGGTTCTATTCCGGTTCGAGTGAGAATACCACCCTCATTGACTCCACAGTCGGACGCAAGGTGATGCACCAGTACGACAGCTCGGGATACTATGCCGTGAAGGTCCGCTCGTTCTATCGTGAAGACCACGAGTGCTACACCGACCAGACCTATACCATCTTCTCCTTGGGCCGCCCCACTCCGCAGATATATGCTACCGACCATGAATATTGCGTAGGCGAGAGCGCCCTGTTGGAAGACCGTACCTACGGATCGGTGCGTCGTGACTGGATTTTCAATACTTCGACAGGTGCCGATACCGTTCGTGGACGCAGATCCGCCAATGGTCAGCACAACCAGACCTACCAGCATCTTTTCACCGAGTTCCAGACCCCCGTGGAGTTGGTGGCTTATAACGGCCTCTTCACCCGCGACAGCATCAACACTTACGACACTATTTGGTGCACAGCCAGTGCTTTCGATACCTTCTATGTGTTCACCGACCCAGAGTTGAATGTTTCAGGCGACACGGTGGTTTGCAACGGCCAGATGACCAATATCACGGTGGGTGCCGATGTCGAAGTGGCCAAGTATAAATGGTATTCTGACTCCACCTGTTCTGATGCCAGCTTCATCTCGGAAGGCGCGACTCTGCGCACGGCTCCGTATGCCGACACATGTGTGTATTATGTGAAAGTGTTCAGCAAGAAGGGTTGCAGCGCTGTGACCAGCGTTAACGCCTATCGTGTGAACCCCACTTTGAGCATCTCGCGCCACGATATGTGTGCAGGCGATAGTGTCACCCTCACCTCCGATGCCGCCTATTGGTATGAGTGGAATGCTTCGCCGATGGATTCGATGCTGTTTGAATTGGTCGATTCTTTGGGCCACATGCCTTCGCAGATTACCGTCAATCCTAAAACCACCACTACATATACCTTGATTGGTCACGGCACTAACGACTGCGCCGCTTCGCCTCTCACCGAGACCATCACGGTTCACCCCATCCCTGTGGCTACCGCTGATTTCGACCCCGGCTTCATCGATTCGGACAATCCTATCGTCACCTTGAGCGATGTGTCGCCCTACTCGGTCTCTTCAACTTGGTATATCGCCGGCTCCGAGACTCCCAACTATGGCACACCTTATACTCATAACTTCGGCGAAGTGTCCGACGACTCGGTGGATGTGACCCTGGTTGCCGCCAATGATTTGGGTTGCAGCGACACGTTGGATTTCAAACTCCCCGTAGTGCTGTTCACCTACTATGCACCGAACATCTTCACTCCCGAACGTCCCGACAACAATACGTTCAAGATGTATACCACCAATGAGATGGAACATTTCCATGTCCACATCTACGACCGTGCCGGCCGCTTGGTGTATCAGTCGAACGATTTGCACTTTGAATGGGACGGCACCACGCTGGATGGCAAGAAATGTCCGCAGAGCACATACGTCTATGTGGCCACCTATCGCCGTCCTGGAACCGAAGATATTGTAACACAAAAAGGAACAATAACACTTGTACGTTAATCGCCATCAATAAGAAACCGATTGACATATTAAAAAAGTATTGGGGTTACGACTCCTTTCGCCCCCTGCAAGACGACATCATCGCATCAGTCTTGCAGGGGTGCGATACTTTAGTGTTGCTGCCCACAGGAGGCGGAAAGTCGCTTTGCTACCAAATTCCTGCCTTGGCTATGGAGGGACTTTGCCTCGTGGTGTCACCCTTGATATCGCTGATGAAGGATCAGGTGCAACATTTGCGAGATAAAGGTATCAAGGCTGCGTGTTTGGTGTCCGGAACAACCTCTTATGAGCAGTCGATTGTGTTGAACAATTGTATCCACGGGAATGTCAAAATACTCTATGTCTCGCCCGAGAGACTTCGGCAACGTGTGTTCATAGAGCATTTTCGGCAGATGAAGGTTTCGATGATCGCGGTGGATGAAGCCCATTGTATCTCGCAGTGGGGATATGATTTCCGACCTCCGTATTTGGAGATTGCCCGCATCAGGCAGTATTGCCCCGATGTGCCCATAATAGCCCTCACGGCTACGGCTACACCTTTGGTGGCAGAGGATATTCAACGTCAATTGTTGTTCCGCAAGGGATGCCGATTCTTTCAGTCGAGTTTCTCCCGCCCCAATTTGGCTTATATGGTGTTCCGTGAGACGGATAAGTTGGGACGATTGTTGAGGATAGCTCGCAAAGTAGGAGGGTCGGGCATAGTGTATGTCCGTAATCGTCGTCGCACCAAAGAAGTGGCAGATTTCCTCACTTCACAAGGCATTCCTGCGGCCTTCTACCATGCGGGATTAGAGCCAAGAGATAGGGATTTGTCGCAGAAACAATGGATGAATGGGGCGTTGCAGGTGATGGTAGCTACTAATGCTTTTGGCATGGGTATTGATAAGCCCGATGTTCGTTATGTGGTGCACTTGGACATACCCGCCTCGGTTGAAGCGTATTTCCAAGAAGCGGGTCGTGCGGGTCGTGATGGAAATAAGGCGTATGCGGTGTTGCTCTATGATAACTCTGATTTGGATTCGCTGCAGCATTCTTTTGAAACCACATTTCCTTCACGTCAGCAGATTAGCAACGTATATCGTGCTATTTGCAACTATTATCAGCTGCCGATAGGTTCGGGGTGCGATTGTCAGTTCGATTTTGATTTGGAGACATTATGCAACACTTATCATTTCAATGTGGCTGAGTTCTATAGTGCCACTCGTTTTTTGGAGCGAGAGGGTCTTTTGTCAATCCCTGAAAAACAGGAGTCTCAGTCGCAGATCTATGTCCCAATCAGCAAGGAGGATTTGTATCGTTTCCAAGTCGAGCAACATAGGTATGGCGAACTGCTGAGCCTTATGTTGCGGATGTATGGTGGTGTCTTTTCGGGGTTTGAACCTATTTCGGAGCGAGCTATTGCTCGAAGGGTTTATATGGAGGAGGATAGGGTGGTGAAGATGCTGCTCCACATGGACGCATTAAAAGTGATAGTTTATAAACCCAAGACCACCAAGCCTCAGATTTTCTTTACAGCACCTCGGACGGATGTGAAGGATATTTATTTGAGCGATACTAATTACAAGGATCTGAAGCAAAGCGCCGAGGAACGTTTGGAGGCAATACGTCAATATGTCTTGACTGATGAGGGGTGCAGGAGTCAGTACCTCTTGAAATATTTTGGTGAAACACAATCTACTCCGTGTGGTAGCTGCGATTTATGTCTGATTTCGCATCAAAAAGAAAAACGGGTTGTTTCAAAAGATAGAGTGGTGGAATTATTGAAAACACATCCCATGCGAGCCGATGAGTTGTGTGCCGAAATGGGAGAGATGGATGAGGCTGAGGTGCGAAATATCTTGCGAGAAATGGTTGATGAGGGTAAAGTGTCAATCAACAAATCTTTGCAGTTCTTTGTATAGACGGGCAACAGGGAGCCCCATCACATTATAGTAGCAACCTTCAATACGCTCAATCCCAATCATTCCAATCCATTCTTGTATGCCGTAAGCCCCGGCTTTATCGTAGGGCTTGTAATTGTCTATATAATAGTCGATCTCGGATAAACTCAGCTGTTTGAATACGACATTGGTGCACTCGGTGAAACCAATCTGTTGCGAGTTGCTTTTCAGGCAAACACCAGTATATACCTGATGTGTGGCTCCCGAAAGGTTTTGCAGCATAAAGAGGGCTTCCTCGTGGTTGTGGGGTTTCCCTAAAACCATTTCGTTGTGAACAACTACCGTGTCAGCTGTTACCAAGATTTGGTTTGATGCAAGAATCGAAGTATAGCCTTCGGCTTTGCGACGAGCCAATATCTCTGCAACGCAGGGTGCCGCTACAGGGGTGTCCAAAGTTTCATCAACGTCGATGTCCACGAACTTGATGGGCCATCCTATATGACTGAGCAGCTCACGGCGGCGAGGTGATTTAGAAGCCAACAATAGTTCCACGATGATACTATTTCTTGCTCTTCTTGGAGGTGTTGTCGGTCATGGAAGTCATCTGCCCGTCTTTGAATTGGGCCACAACGCCTTCCTGACCAAATTCGTCATACCAAACCCATTTGCCGTCCTTCTTGCCATCAACGAAATTGCCTATCTCCTCGGGTTTTCCAGCGCTGTTGTAACGTTCGTACTTACCATGGCGCTCGCCATTCTTGTAGTTCTCAGACAGTTCCACCTTGCCATTGGCATGATAACGCACCGTCTTGCCGTGCTGGAGGTCTTCGTGGTAATTCATCTCATAGCGGGTGCGGCCGTCGTCGAAAACGCCTTTCCAAAGGCCCTCTTTCATGCCGTTGTGGAAATTGCCGTAGTAGTCAACCTTGCCGTCCTCATACCAAGCCGTCCACAGGCCTTCTTCCTCGTCGTAAACATATTGGCCCTCGTGCAGCTTTTGACCGCTCTCGTACCAAGTGGTCCAAAGTCCCTGGCGATAGCCGTTGCTGTATTCGCCCGAACGCCACTTTTCGCCGGTCTCATAGTAGTAAGTCCAAGTGCCTGTTTCGTTGCCGTTGGTATAGTGACCGCGGATGCCTATGTTGCCGTTGGTGCGCCAATAGAAAATCCACTCGCCGTCCTGCTCGCCCTCCACGAGGGTGCCTTCCATATCCTTCTTGCCGTCGATGGTCCACCAAGTGGCGGGGCCGTTCAGCTCGTCTTCGTCATAGATGCCTTCGAACTTCAGCTTGCCGTTCTCGTGCCATTCGTAGGTCTTGCCCTCACGGATACCGTCGACGTAAGGCACCTGGTCCTTCTTCTGTCCGTTGGGGTACCAAGAGGTGAAATCGCCCGTCTTCTTGCCGTCTTCCACAGCCACCTCGCTCTGCTTTTTGCCGTTCTCGTAAAAAGTGCGACTGGTGCCGCTTCCGCTCATCACCATCTCCTCACGCAGCTGCCCATGATTGTAAAAAGTCTTCCAAACGCCAATCTTGCGACCCTGGTTGTCATAACTTCCCTGGCGGAAAACCTGTCCGTTGGGGTGCCACCAGGTCCATTTGCCGATGCGGACGCTGTCGTCGTTGTAAGTGCCCTCGACGTAGGTCTGGTCGGGATTGGTGGGGTAGGCCTGTTCGTAGTGAATTTGGGCGAAAGCCGTAGTGCCCATAAGTGTGAGGCAGAAAATTGTGGCAAGGATTCTTTTCATTGGATTATGATAGTTTTTCGGTTATTCTGAATAAATGAATTCGATTCTGATAGGGTTGGACACATTGCTGCCGTTCAACACGGTGCGGAAAGCCGAAGAACGTCTTCCGTCGATGATGAGCTCGGTGCCGTAATCCTTCCCGCTTCGCAGGAGTTCCTGCAAATGCTGCGTTACCCGCAGGCGGTACTGGTTCTGGTCGGTGTGATAATAGCCGTCGAAACCCGCGTAGGTGTAAGTGTTGGTCATCACATCGGCATCGGTGATGTAGGCCGACGAACCATCAGCTTTGCGTTTGAGCGCAAGAATACGTCTCGGATAGTTGTTCGAAGCGGGGTCGTAGGTCGGCAATAAAAGTTCGGCATAATGTATCACCGCCGTGGGGTGTTTGGCACGGAAAGCATCGAGGAACGGCTGGATGTTGAGCCTGATTTTCGTTCCGCCGAGGGGCTCGAGGTAGAGCTTCGTGCCGCCCTCCACCGATTCCTGTGCGTGACTTGCGATAGGGGCTATCGGCGTGCCCGTGTAGTCGTGGCTGTAGTACATGGTACGTGCCGCGTTGTTGTTGAGTGGGAACACGAAGGTGAGGCTGCCGGAAGTGGCGGTGTGGTAATAAAGGGTTATGCGTGTGCTGGTTGCGGAAAAGTTTACCGAGAGCATGGTTTGCGAATTGTCCTGCATCTTGAGGCTGAAACCCTTGGTGCGCTCGAGGAAATCGGCAGCCGTGCAACTACTCTGTTTCAGCACGGGGTATACCTCCTCGCGCAATTTCAGCACAAGGCTGTCGCCTTCGAAAACCACATCGTCGTCGAAGAAACAGGTCTCGCCCTCGGGCAGTTGCTGGAACGAGAAATATCCGCTGTCGGCCTTGAGGGGCTCGGCCAGCTGGTTCACAATCACGTGCAGCGTCTTGGGGCCCTCCTCTGTGGGGATGGGGCACACCGTGTCGATGACCAGGGTCATCTTCACCGAATCAATCACCACCTCGTCGGAGAGATTGATGCCCGACGAAGAGGCGGCGAGGGCTATTTGCGAATAAATCGTGGCCGTGCACTTGCCGAACACCGCATCGCTATAGTCGCCGAACACGGCGGCCGTGTAACCTGCGGTCGAAAGCGAATCGTCCATCACCGTGCACGCCTCCAGGGCGACCGTGTCGCGGGTGCCGCTATACAGCGTGAAAGGGTCCTGCAGATTCACCCCGAGGTCCGTTTCCTTTTCGGTGCAAGCCAGAGGCAGAAGCATCAGTAGCAATCCGAGTGAGAGAAATGATTTCTTTGACATAGTTGAGAATTAGTTATTTAAAGCACTTCCGCAAAGCGAGTCGTAGAGTTTGTTGATACGGGTGTAGAAAGCCGTGCGGTCCTCCATATAGTCAACAAAGTTGCGTTTGTTCTCCTTGGCAAACTGCACGAGTTCCGGATTGGCGGTAGGCGAGGCCACCACGATGCCGTTGGCGTAAGAAATGGCCGCCTTCATAAGGGTCATATAGTCGAGATCCTGATACAGCCGGAGGTCCTTGGCCGTGGCCCCGTCGGCACGCATCTTGCGCTCGATGTCGGTAGAGAACTTGCCCATAAAGGCATCATCCTGAAGCGAAAGCACCGTGCGGGTGCCCGAGAAAAAGGCATTCTCCTTGTTGATGCGGCGCAGGTAGAAAGGCACCATGCCGCTGAACCAACCCGAAAAATGGATCAGATGGGGCTGCCAGGCCAGTTTGCGCACAGCCTCCAGCGCCCCGCGGCCGAAGAAGAGTATGCGCTCGTCGTTGTTGGGCTTCAGGATGCCGTCCTCGTCGAACGTGTCCCCGAAACGGGTGAAATACTCCTCATTGTCAATAAAATAAATCTGCATACGGGCCGAAGAAATCGAGCCCACCTTGATAATCAGCTGGTGGTCGCAATTGCTGATGATGAGGTTCATGCCCGAGAGGCGGATGACCTCGTGAAGCTGGTGCTTGCGCTCGTTGACCGACTCGAAACGGGGCATGAAAACACGGATTTCGCGCCCCAATTCCTGAGAAAATTGCGGCAGATGCCTACCCATGAATGCGGCCTCGCTCTCTTCCGAAAACGGTGCAACCTCTTGACTAATATACAGTATCCTTCCTTTCGCCATATATTTTTGCGTATAAATTTGGAAATGCAAAGATACGAATTTTTTTTGGAATATACATATATAATCTTTTAATTAACTATTGATAACACACCCCGTCCGACCCCAGTCCGACCCCCATCCTCCCGATGTCCCCCCAAGTGCTTCCCATATAAATGCGACATGCTTCCGATATAAATCCGATATGGATCCGACTTATATATCGGAATCATATCGGAACCATATCGGAGGCATATCGGAATCATATCGGAATCACAGCGAGGAACCAGCGAGCCACCTCTTACGCTTCGATGCGGTTTTGAAGACCTTCGAGAGGGGGCAAGAGGATAATTATTAACAATTTGTTGAAAACTTGTTGCGTTAAAATTTACAGCGTGCCTATTTTTTGCGTAATTTTGCAGTATGAATACAAATTTGACAGATGAAGAGATGTCGCTGTTAGCCAGGGCGGAACGCTATTGTGCTAACGAAGAACAATGCAGAACTTCTGTGCGCAAGAAGCTCTGCGACTGGGGTGCTTCGGTCGAGGTGTCGGGCAAAATTATCGCCCGTTTGGTCGATCAGGGCTTCATTGACGAACGCCGTTTTGCCAAGGCCTATTGCTGCAGCAAGTTGCGGCATCAGAAATGGGGCCGTCTGAAGGTGGTGTACCAGCTCCGTTCGAAGCAGATCCCTCCGAAGTTTATCACCGAGGCCTTGAACGATATCCCCGACGAGGAGTATCGCGACATTATGCGTTCGGTGGCCGACACTAAGTGGACAACCTACGACGAGAGCGAGGATTTGAGCAAACGCAAGGCCAAACTCAATACTTTTTTGGCTTCCCGTGGCTACGAATCGCCTGAGATTCA
This sequence comes from Bacteroidales bacterium, assembly GCA_045642445.1. Classification (GTDB taxonomy): domain Bacteria; phylum Bacteroidota; class Bacteroidia; order Bacteroidales; family P3; genus Colimorpha. The sequence continues at coordinate 20,166 of JAZUIX010000175.1, forward strand.
GGCTCTCTTGGCCGAGTATGAGAAATAATTGAGCGCGTTTTTCGCCCTTAGAAGAATCGGATAAGGATATTTTCTCTTTCCCTGATGCCGAGTAGTTGCTCGGCAGAACCCTCACGAATGGCCAGCTGCAGCAATCCCGTGGAGGAAACGGTGAGCAGCAGGGCGCTGCGGCGATTTCCGCTGTCGGGGACGTCGATGTAGCTGTGGCTGATGGTTTTGATGCGCATTTCGTGCACTTGTACTTCAAAGGAACGCCCGGCTCGTTCGCGTTCGAATTCTTCGTAGGAGATGTTCAGGTCGGCGTTTCCGTAGGAGTCGATGTAGGCAATATAGGTCATAAGGTCTTGACCCACATGGGTGTTGTTGAAGGGGGTGATGGTGTAGAGCTTTTCGACGGGGAACCCCAGGTCGCTCAGTTGTGCCCCGTGGGCAATCATGGCTGCCACTTTGCAGAAGAGGTCGAGGGCGGCGAAGGTGTAGAAGGACGATTCTTGTGAGATGTTGTCGATAATCACCATATCCTCGGGGCTGTCGCCGAAAACGGCTTGGGGAAGGCCGTTGTCGGTGCAGATGTAGTACTGGCCGTTTCGTTTCACTACGATGAAGGGGTTGTCTTTCGACTGCGAGGATTTGACGTCGATGATGTGGATGGTGCCTTGGGGGTACTCCATGCAGGCCTGTTTCACAATGAAGATGGCCGAATCGAGTTTGTATGGGTCGATACCGTGGGTGATGTCTATAACCTGTGATCCAGGAATATAGGAGAGGAGCTTCCCTTTTACCTGGCCGGCAAAAAAGTCGCGATACCCCCAATCGGTGGTCAACGTGATGATTTGAGATTCCATTGTCCTCTATTTGTGTGCTTTACTGTGTTTACAAGATGTATTTTGGAATGTTTTTCCTATCTGCAAAATTACACTTTTTTTTTCAATCGCCGAAATAAATTATTTACTAAATTCAGTATGAGACATTTTGAGAATTATTGTATGCCGTTTATTGGTTGATTATTTGTGGTTTAAGGATGTTTTTTGATTTTTTCTTGTTCGCGAAGTTACTTCTTTCGTTATTTTTTTGTATATTTGTAAATTGTTTTGTTTGCAATACTTTTTATAATCAAAAAAAAATCAAGGATTTATATATAATATGAGTTTACTATCTATCCGCAATTTGCACGCCTCTATTGGCGATAAGGAGATTCTGAAAGGAGTGAATTTGGAAATCAACCGTGGCGAGGTTCATTCGATCATGGGCCCCAACGGCAACGGAAAAAGTACCCTGGCAGGTGTGATAGCGGGCAACAGCAAATATACCGTCACCGAAGGCGAGGTGATATATAAGGGCAAGAACATTTTGGAGATGCCTGTGGATGTGCGTGCCGCCGAAGGCATCTTCCTCGGATTCCAATATCCTGTGGAGATCCCGGGTGTGAGCATCACCAATTTCATGCGTACTGCGGTGAACGAGCAACGCAAATACCGCGGCCTTGACCCCTTGTCGGGTGCCGAGTTCATGAAGATGATGGAGGAAAAGAAAAAGGTTGTCGAGATGACCACGAAGCTGGCCAATCGCTCGGTCAATGAAGGCTTCAGCGGTGGCGAGAAGAAGAAGAACGAAATCTTCCAAATGGCTATGCTCGACCCCACTTTGGCTATCTTGGACGAGACCGATTCGGGCCTCGACATCGATGCCTTGCGCATTGTGGCCACGGGTGTGAACAAGTTGCGTCGCCCCGATAACGCCACGGTGGTCATCACCCACTATCAGCGTCTGCTCGACTACATTGTGCCCGATTTCGTCCATGTGCTTTACGAGGGACGCATTGTGAAGACCGGCCCCAAGGAACTGGCACTTGAGCTGGAATCCAAAGGCTACGAGTGGATTAAGGAGGAGTTGGAAAGTGCCAAGTGAAAAGCATAAGGAGATGGAAAAAATAGTTCAGCAATTCAAAGATATTCAACTTCAGTTGAGAAAAGACGAGGTGTGGCGTTTTGTCGACTTTTCGGCTTTGCTTACTGATGAGTTGTGTCAGCCTGTCTCGGGCGAACGCCAGACGGTGGGCTACCATTGCAACATACCCGACCTTGAGGCCGACCGCATGGTGGTCGAGAATGGGTATTGCCACCACCCGATGACAGTTACCGACGAGGGTGTGGTTATGGGCGGTTTGAGGAATGTGTGCGAGAAAAAGGCCGATTTTGTCCGCCAATATCTCGGCAAGAGCATCCTTCGCGAAAATCCCTACCAAAAGTTCAACAGCGAGAACTACACCGACGGACTCTTTGTCTATGTCCCCGACGGGGTCAGCGTGAAGAAGCCCATCCAGATTCAGTCGGTGGTCAATGCGGGTCACGGACTTTTCTTGCAGGTGCGCAACCTTGTGGTTGTGGGACGTGGCAGCCATGTCACTTTGATCCACTGCGACGATTCTTACGACAATTCCACTTCGTTTGCCAACAATCTTACCGAAATCAATGTGGGCGAAGATTCCTACGTGGAGTATTATAAGATGCAGAACCTCAACAATCAGACGGGGTTGCTGAATCATGCTTTCGTCACCATGGCACAAGGCGCTTCGTTCCGTTCGGTTTCGATCACCCTCAATGGTGGGCACATCCGCAACCATACCGAGGTGCGGATGATGGGCGAACATTGCGATGTGCAGGCCCACGGCCTCTACCTCAACGACCAGGAGCAGCAGGTGGACAATTATATCTTTGTCGACCATGCTTTCCCCAACTGTCAGAGTCGCGAGCTCTACAAGGGCATCCTCGACGACACGGCTCGCGGCACTTTCAATGGCCATGTGCTTGTGCGTGATGGGGCCACGAAGACCGAGGCTTATCAGTCGAACAAAAATATCCTGCTCACCGACAAGGCTTTTGTGCAAACCAAGCCTTTCCTCGAAATCTATAACGACGATGTGAAATGCTCGCACGGCAGCACCATCGGCCAGCTCGACGAACAGGCGCTTTTCTATATCCGTTCCCGTGGCATCAGCGAACGCACGGCTCGCACGTTGTTGCTCTACGCTTTCTGCGACGAGGTGTTGCAGCAGATAGGGCTCGAACCTTTGCGCGACCGCCTCAGCGACCTTGTCAAAAAACGCCTCCACGGCGAACTTACCGTGTGCTCCGAGTGTGCCCTTCATTGCAGCAGCCCTTGCAACGGCCCTGAGGTGAATTTCCAAATCGACCCTACTAAATTGTAATCATTAAAAGTGTGTAGTGCTATGAAAAAGTATTTGCTCTTTCTCGTTTTTGTCCTGCTCCTATCTGCAGCAGGGGCACAAGATGCGCCCACCTATACCTACACACTGAAGAACTCCGACAAAACCAAGTTCGACAAAGCTGTGGCCGATTACGCCCGAGGCCGTTACAAGCAGTCGGCAGAGGTGCTGCGTGCTTTGTCGGCCAAATATCCGCAGGACCCTGATATTTTCTTCTATCTGGGTCTGAATGCCGTGAAAAAGGATTTCAACGTCACAGGCATACGCCGATATTTTACCAAGGTGATAGAACTGAACGCTGCCTATCCCGATGCCGTGGCCCATTTCTATATGGGGGTCATACACTACACCGACGACCTGTTTGAAGAGGCGGTGAACGATTTCAACCACTATTTTGAGCGAGCCAACAACGGAGGCACATCGGCGAGCGACGAACTCTATATGGAAGCTTCCAATTATTTGTATTGGTCGCAGTTTTTGGCCGAGGCAAGCCGCAACGTGGCACCTTTCGACCCCAAGGTCGTGTCGGGCCTTTCTTCGTCCGAAGACGAGGTCATGCCCTATATCACTTGGGATGGAAAGAACGCCTATTTTTTGCGTTATGTGGTCAAAAACGATCGGACCACTTTCTATACGCGCGAATTGGCCGAGAGGGAGTTGAAGCTCTTTGTCTCGCATCGCCGAGACACGGCTTTCGCCCCCGGAAAAATGCTCCCTGCGCCTTTCAACCAGGGCGATCCCGAGGGTGGGGTGACTGTCACAGCCGACAACAACACCCTTTTCTATTCCGTGATTCGCAAAGCCCGAGGCTATAATAATAGTGATATCTATGTCACCACGATGTCCGAAAATGGCTGGCAGCCGATACGCAATCTTGGCGACAGCGTGAACGGCATGGACACTTGGGAGTCGCAGCCTTCGGTAACCCCCGACGGCCAGTGGCTCTATTTCGCCTCCAACCGAAAAGGGGGCATGGGTGGCACCGATATTTGGCGTTGTCATCGCAAAGCCGACGGCAGCTGGGGCCAGCCGCAAAATCTCGGCTCCGCGGTCAATACGGCGGGCAATGAAAAATGCCCCTTCATTCATGCCGATGGGCACACCCTTTATTTCGCTTCCAACGGCTGGCAGGGTTTTGGCGGCTACGATATGTATTTTGTGAATCTCGACGAATCGGGCGAACCGCGACCCATCAATATGGGGCTGCCCATCAACACCGAGGGGGACGACATCTGCTTTGGTGTCACCGCCGATGGCCAGCAGGCTTATTATGCCGGCAAATCGCCGCAAGGTGGGGTGGGGGGTACCGATGTCATGCTTTTCGACCTCTATCCTGCGGCACGACCCGAGGCCATGCGTTTCTATCGCGGAGTGGTCTCTTCTTCCGACGGCAAACCTCTGGAGGCAGCCATCCAGGTGTCCCACGACAGCCAGGAGCCAGCCCTCTATCTTACCGATCCCGAAGGCAACTTCGTGATAATGGTCTCTTCCAAGAACACCTCCGTTTTGACCGTGAAGGCACAAGGCTATCGCGATACCGTGTTGAGCATCCCTGCCGCCTCCCACAAGACCGCACCTCCACCTTCGGTCATTACCCTTTACCGCTAAAACAAGTTGAAGATGCACGATATTTGGAGGGTATTTCGGTATTTGAAGTTCTATCCGTGGAATATCACGGTCAATATCTTGTTCAATATGTTGGCTGTGGTCTTCAACCTCTTCACCTTTGTGATGATAGTGCCTTTTGTCGAGCTGCTTTTCGGCACCTCCCAGCCTCCTGCCTCGCTGCCTCCCTTTGCGTTGAATCAGGAATACCTCTCCACCTGGATGACTTTCACTCTGGCGCAGATGAAGGCGCTGCATGGCTTGTGGCCTTGTTTGGTGGGCATAGCTGTGGGTTATCTGGCCTTCTCGTTCCTCTCCAATCTGTGCCGCTACATGGCCCAGTTTTTCATAGGGCCGGTGCGTAACGGCATCATCCAGCACATGCGCGACGATGTGTATGAAAAAATTACCATCCTACCCGTCTCCTATTTCAATGCTCGCAGGAGGGGCGACATCATCAGCCGTATGTCCAACGACCTCTTCGACATCGAGTGGGGTGTGCTGACCTCTATCATCTCCATAGGCAAAGACCCCATCAACATCATCATCTTTGCGGCCATGCTGATCTTCATCAGTCCTCGCCTCTTTTTCTACTTCTTGGTGGTGCTGCCCCTGGCTGTGTGGCTGATAGGGTTGATAGGCAAGAGCCTCCGCCGCAACTCCACCAAAGGACAGGCCAAATTGGGCGGCCTCTTTTCCGTGTTGGAGGAATCCTTGGCGGGCATCAGGGCCATCAAATCGTTTGGGCGGGAACAGAGTCGCCAACGCCTCTTTGCCGATGCCAACGACGATTACGCCCGCACCATGATCAAGGTGGCGGAACGGCGTGAACTCAGCAGCCCTTTGTCCGAAATATTGGTCACCCTCGGGTTGGTCTTTGTGCTGATATTGGGAGGCATGGCGGTGATGAAAGGCGAGATCCTCTCGTCGGTGTTTGTCCTTTTCGTCATCCTTTTCGCCCGATTGATACCCCCTGTGCAATCCATGGTTCGTGTCTACAACAACCTGCAGAAAGCTAACGCTGCCGCCTCGCGTTTCTTCGAGGTGATGGATGCCGACGAAAGCATCCTCGAGCGCCAAGATGCCATACAACTTGCAGGTTTCGAACATCAGATCGAATATCGGGGCGTTTCGTTTGCCTATCAAAGCGACGACCATACGGAGCCTGTATATGTGCTTCGCGATATAGATCTCACCATACCCAAAGGCAAAACCGTGGCCATCGTGGGCCCTTCCGGAGCGGGAAAGACCACGCTGGTGGACCTCTTGCCCCGTTTCTACGACGTTTCCGGGGGCGAGATTGTGGTGGACGGCCACAGGGTGCCCGACCTCAACATCAACAGCTTGCGGGCACAGATAGGCCTCGTGTCCCAAAACTGCATCCTTTTCAACGACACGGTGGCAAACAACATCGCTTTCGGCCATACCGACTATAGTGTCGAGGCGGTGCGACATGCTGCCCGTGTGGCTCACGCCGACGAGTTTATCGAGCAGATGGAGCAAGGCTACGACACCAACATCGGCGACCGAGGACTGAATCTCAGCGGCGGCCAGCGTCAGCGTATCAGCATCGCCCGAGCAGTGCTGAAGGACCCGCCCATCTTGATTCTCGACGAGGCCACCAGCGCCCTCGACACCGAGAGCGAGATAGCCGTCCAGCAGGCGTTGGAGCAGCTCATGCAGGGGCGCACCTGCATCGTTATCGCCCACAGGCTCTCCACCATCTGCCACGCCGACGAAATAGTGGTTATGGACAAAGGCCGCATCGTGCAACGTGGCACCCACCAAGAACTGCTCGACCGAGGGGGGCTCTACAAAAAATTGGTCGATTTGCAATCATTCCGATAAGGCGGGTCCTATAAACGGTGGGACAAAAAAACAGCGAGAAAAGTCTCTCGCTGCGGTTTTGTGGGAGTAACAGGATTCGAACCAGTGACCCCTTGCTTGTAAGGCAAGTGCTCTGAACCAGCTGAGCTATACTCCCTTAGACTTGTTTTTGGCTGGTTTTGCCCTTTCAAAATCGTTTGCAAAGATACGAAATTATTTTGATATATAGACTTTTATTTTTATCTATTTCACAAAAAAATAGTATTTTTGCAAACCTAAAAAACAACACCCGACTTATGAAGAAATTCAGATATATCGCATTATCAATAGCTTGTGCATTTTGTGCTATTTTCGCGGGATGCAAAGAAGACCCCATTCCGGCAGATGTTATGGACGAAGCCGAGATGATTTCGTTTCTCAAGGATGCCTATATATTGGAAGGTTTCTATGCCGTGGAGACCCATTTTCAGTACGACACCCTGCAAGCCGATATCCTGCAATCCTACGACAGCCTTCTGACGCTCCACAAGATCACCCGCGACGACTTCGAACGCAGCATCAAATGGTACACCGAGCACACCGAACGCTACGAGCGAGTCCACAAAGAAGTGGTAGCCCAATTAGACGCCGAACTGGCAGAAGAGGAGATTGAGAATGAAAAATGAAGAATAAAAAATGGAGAGCCGGCACAAGCCGTTCTCCATTTTCAGTCAAGGTCCCGGTCAATCCGGATTATCTGGAATATCTGGAAAATCTGGAAAATCTGGAATATCCGGAAAATCCGGAATATCCAGAATATCTGGAAAAAATCAATAACCCATAACCAATACCCCTTAATCCTAAAGAACAATCGCCTCAACCTCAGTGTCCTCGTCGAGGGTTACCGTGATGTCGGGGTCGGCGTGGCCGCTCTTCCAGCCGCCGAAGCTCCAGCCGGAGGCAGCGTCGAAGTGGATTTGCAGCTTCGTTCCTTCAGCAACATCACCGACCTTTTGCGAAACGCTTTCGACAACGCCGAATACGGCATGCCTCGGAAAACTCTTTCTCGGGCATCGTGAAAGTCTTTTACAACGTCCTTTACATCGGCACCCCCGATGCGGTGCGGATGCTCTTCAACCGCGCCAAACATGCCATGTTCTACCTCCGTCCCGGCTTAGTCGGTTTCCGTGCCGGAATGCTGGCATGGTTCCTCTACGGCTGCAAGAAAGACCGCCGCACGAAAGAACTCGTGACCCTCTTCGCCATCTGGGTGGCCTCGTATATGCTCAACAGCTTGGTGACGTATGCTGACCAGATTGAGAGCAAGGGAAAGAGAATTTGGTATGGAGAAGCCTTTGCCGCTTTGCCTGATCAATTCAACAAGGAACAACTGCGCGAAGCTTTAATTGCCACAGGATGTACCACCCCTGTAAGACAAGTGGCATTTCGCTGGGTGCAAAAATTAATCGTTGAAAAAGTCGACAAGGGAGTTTATCGTAAGAAAAAGGTCGACTAATCAAAAATGTTACAATGTTACACGTTACATGCGATGTGTTTGCAATACACAATCAAAATGGATTACATTTATAGGATTAAATAAATACTATTTATATTTAATAATATTCTAATCAAATTTGCATTTGCAGACTAATAGCATGTAACATGTAACAATGTAACACTTTCTCTCTCCTTTCAAAGTAATATCGTTCATAACTCGTTGATTCTTCGCTATTATGGCGAACCTGCAGCGAACCTACAACGAAGGTACTACGACCCTTCTTCACATCGGAAGGGGAAGAAACGAAACTTTTTTAACAAATTTTAATACCGAAAAAGACATGACGTAACTACTCAGCCCCATTAATTCTAATCAGATTTTTCCATTATCCGGATTCTTGATTGATCTTGCAGACGGTTCAGAACAATGTTTTTAACATATTGGAAACATGTGGTTTCCAATTGGGTTCGCGGCGTGGCGATTGGTCGTCGAAGAGGTGGCTGTCATGCGTTTTCGTGATGGTGGGAGGTGTTCGGCAAAGCCCCGTACGTCCATTCCGAAGAAGCCGCCCAAAGGCGCGGAAAACCGTCTTAAACGGGG
>JAZUIX010000176.1:0-6137 GCA_045642445.1 Bacteroidales bacterium
TTGCTGAGCGGAACGAGGGAGTGTAGCGGGCTACATGACCGAGTGACAAACAGCAAGATGACCAAAAACGGCCAAAATCACAGAAAAGTATATTTTCAAAATATTTCATGTTTACGTTGAATTTATAGAACCCACCTTATAATATGGCATAAGAAATTTATTGAATAAAATTTAAACAGTTTATTAAAAAAGGTCTTCGGGTTTGGCTCGAGCCCCGGGGTCGTCGTCATGACGCCAAGGCTCGGAGTGATGAGGTAGGGGTGCAGGATCTTCGGTGGGAGCTTCTGTGGCAGGATCTCCTTCGTCGGTTTCAGGGGCTTGCTGGTTCTTTTCGGTTTGCTTTGTGTTTCGACCATCCTTCATGCGACGATGCTCTTCGAGAGTCTCTCCGGCCACAACCCCCATGGGTACGGCTATGATGGAGTAGCCTAAGAGCATCACTATCATCGAGATGAACTGCCCCATGCTGGTTACGGGGGCGATGTCTCCATAACCCACTGTGGTGATGGTTACTACGGCCCAGTATATGCCTCGGGGAATACTTGATATCTCGGGGTTCTTTTCGCCTTCAATGCCGTACATCGTGGCTCCGAGAATCACGGCTGTGATGAATACGAACATCATGAATATCAGTATCTTTGTAGCACTTCGTTTGAGCGAGTTGAGGAGGAAGCGGCTTTCGTCGAGGAAACGTTGCATTTTGAAGATGCGGAACACACGCAGCAGTCGCATCATGCGAAGTACTGAGAGGGTGGAGGCTGCAGGGATGAAGAGGCTGAGGTAGGCGGGGAAGATGGAGAGGACGTCAATGACTCCGTAGAAAGAGAGGAGGTATTTCGAGGGACGTTTGAGACAGTATACGCGGAGGTAAAACTCGAAGGTGAAGAGGATTGTGAAAATCCATCCGATGATTCTCATGGCAGTTGCAAACCACTTGGCCGTGCCGGCCATGCTCTCCAGCATCAACACAAGGACATTGGCCCCGATGGCTATGAGCAGCCAGATGTCGAATTTTTTGCCTGCGGGGGTGTCGGATTTGAAGATGATGGTGTAGATTTCTTTCTTTGTGAGGCCACGGAGGCGTTTGGGCAGGATGACGTTGAAGAGGGCACGGTGCATCACGTCGCCGATGAAATTGAGGACGTTCCGCGCAATCTCAAGATATGGGATGTTTACTATCTTCTGCCACAGTGCTATAAGTGTTTCTTTTAGGAGTTTCAACAGCTGCTTCATTGTACTTTGCGATTTATGATAAGTGTACTTGAATGTTGGGCGTCCATACTTCGTGCAATACGTTGCACATCGTCAGGGGTGACGCGGTGGTAACATTCTGGTTCTTGGTTGATTAAATTGGTCATTCCGAGCATCTCGAAGTAGCATAGGCTCAAGGCTCGGTCGGCCGCTTTGTATTGAGAGTAAATAAATGTGTTCTCGAATTTGTTTTTCACCTTCTGCAACTCGTGAGGGTCGACGAGGGTCTCTCGCAGGGCTTGCAGTTCGGTCTCAATGGAGGCTTCTGCCTGTGCGAAAGATACTCCGTCACAGAGCTTTCCGTCTATCACGAAGAGTCCTTGTCCGAGGTCGCCTGTGATGTAGGCGTTGATTTCGGAGAAGAGCTTCTGCTCCTGCACGAGGTGGCGGTACATGCGTGAGGAGTGGCCGTTGCTGAGGAGATCGCTGATGATGTCGTAAACGTAATAATCTGTGCTCCAGCGGTCGCACATCACCCAAGCCTTGCATATCGCATTGCTCGGCACCTCGCGTTCCACTTCGAGTCGGCGTGACTCAGTTTGCTCTGGCTCCAGCGAAGCGGGGTGGGGGTGTGATATTTGTCTGGGAGAGTTGTTGTTGGAAGATTTGAACACCTCTTCGACCATAGCGATAGTGGAGGCTATGTCGATGTTTCCAGCAATGGACAAGAGGGCGTTTTCGGGGCGATAATAGCGGTTGAAAAAGTCCTTCACATCGTTCAGAGAGGCCTCTTGCACATGGCGGATGTCTGCCCCGATGGTGCTCCAGCGATAAGAACTTTGGGTGTAGCACAACGGTCTGAGCAGCATCCACTTGTCTCCGTATGGCTGGTTGAGGTAACGTTGGTGGTATTCTTCCGTCACCACCTTCTTCTGCACATCCAAAACCGAGGCCAATCTTCCTTTGTCGGCAATGTTTTCGGCAGTTTCGTCAAAGAAATGGAACATGCGGTCGGCCTCCAAAACCAAGGCTTGGCGAAGATGTTCCGAAGGGACGGTGAGGTAATAGTTGGTGTAGTCGCAGTTAGTGAAAGCGTTGCTCTCGCCGCACATCTCGTCCACGATGCAATCGTAGTCGGGATATTGTTGTGTGCCACCAAACATCAGATGTTCAAACAGATGGGCGAATCCGGTGCGTTCGTTTTGTTCATCTCGCGACCCCACCTGATACATGAGATTCACCGTCACCAGAGGCGTCGTTTCGTCCCGATGCAGCAGCACCCGCAGCCCGTTGGGCAATATATGTCGAGTAAAATCAATCATAATACGACATAAAAAACGCACAGGTTCATGTTTTATTGTATAATATTTAAAATTGCTCCCAAAAACAAACCAATCCCACCACACAACCCTCGTTTAGTCGCCAGATTGAAGGCAAGACAAAACATCATGCGAATAGCAGAGACATCAGTTTGAAAAAACGGTGCTTAGGTTGTTGTAGTTGAGCAACTGGATTTCGCTGGCAGTATTTTCATATTCTCCTGCATATATTACGATTTTCTTCGTAATAGGTGTTTTTATCCATTGGTCGATCTTTTTCAAACTTTTCTCAAAAGCCGAATTGTAGGTCATGGAAGATTTTACCTCAATGGCAGTAATGAGACCTTCTTCTTTGAGCAAAATATCCACTTCGTTTTGATTGGAATCGCGATAGAAGAACACCCCACCATTCATACCTTGATTGTAGCGATGTTTTATCACATCCATCACAACCATATTCTCGAAAACCAATCCCCTCATTTTGTCGCGCTCTAATTGCTTTGGAGATTCTATGTCAAGAAGGTAGCAGGCTAATCCTGGATCGTTGAAATATAACTTGGGCGATTTGACCAACCGCTTAGAAACATTCTCGTAATAGGGAGGCAGCAAAGTGATAAGATAGGAAGCCTGTAATACTGACAGCCAGCGAGTGATGGTTTTAGAATCAACGCCCAGCTCTGTGCCGATTTGGGCCGCATTGAATACCGACCCGATTCGCGCAGCACACATCTTCATGAAATTCATAAACAGCATCTGGTCTTGAATCCGCAGCAAATTGCGGACATCTTTCTCCAAATAAGTCCGGACGTAAGAAGGATAAAATAACCGAGCGATATTTTTCTTGGCACAAATCGCAGGATAAAGTCCATCAAATAATTGGAGCTCGAGGGACTTGGGGTCCAAGTTGTATAAAGACTCCTCAAGAGTCATGGGCAAGAGTTCGAAGACGCCAGCACGACCTGGGAGTGATTCGGATAATTGACCTAAGAGCTCGAGATTTGAACTTCCGGTCAGAATGAATTTTCGTTCGGGGTGACGATCGACAATACCTTGGATATAGTCCAAAAGGTGAGGGGTGGTTTGTATTTCGTCAATAAACATCCCCTCTGTTGTCTGGTTGAGGAAAGCCACAGGGTCGTTCGTCGCAAAATCTCGAATATATAGGTCTTTCATCGAGTATTCGTGGAATGAGGGGAAGAGGTGTCGTAGCAACGTACTTTTGCCAGATTGGCGTGGTCCTGTGACAGAAATGACAGAAAAATATTGTGATGCCTCAATTAATACTTTTTCTAAAGTTCTGGGAATGTAATCGTTATTCATTTTTATGCAAATTCGGAATCTGATGCCAAAATTACATAAAATTTTTCATATAGCCAAATTTTTAAAGATCTATAGCCCTGGGGACAACTTCTCAACTTACGTTAGGGGTTCAGAGCATGGCTGCCACATGGCGGAGAGTGTCATCTTCTCGGCGGGTGCGTTGTTGGTTCTCCACCTCTCTCTGAGCAATGACGAGACAATCGTGTTCATAGCTGTACTGCATCCGCATCCAAAAATCGTATGGGATGCCGAGCTCATTTTCCAGAGCCATGGCTACGACTACGGTGAAACTGCGTTTCCCCTTAATCAGTTCGTTGAGGTGACTGGGGAGGAGGCCTATACTTTTGGCGAGGTCTTTCTGTTTGATTCCGCGCTCCTGTAGTTCCTCACTCAGTATTTCGCCAGGATGTACTGCACGGAAGCCTGTTTTTCTATCGTTGTCCATAATGTGTGTCGTCAATTTTAATTAATGATATTTCGATGCCGTCATCGTATTCGTGAAACAGAAGCCTTTACACTCTCCCGTTCATTATCCTTACTGAACTCATGCCGACATTACGCAGTTGTTCGTAATGCAGAAAGCTGAAAAAGTGCAGAGAGTTGGCGTCGGGTGCTTCTTGCATAGTGAAGTACACCCGGTCGAGAGCGGACAAAAATTTGCTGTCTCGCTGATATTTCTTGTATTTTTTGCTTTGATGCATTAATACAAGTTTTTCTAATTCAATATCTTCAAAAGTTACTTTCATTTTGTATGCTATTGCAAATATACATAATTATTCTGAAATTTGGGAATTTTTATTCTTCAACCCGCGTTTTTGTTGCCTGATAAAGGCTTAACAAAACATCAATGACTATGACCTGTTGACCTGTGAACAGTGACCTGTAATCGGTGACCTGATGGACGGGAGCCTCTTTCAACTGTCATCCTTCAACTGTCATCTTAGGTTGCCGTGAAATTCGTTGTTGGAATAATCATGCCTATGTTTATTTCCCATATAAAAACAATTATGTAATTTGCTCCTTCTTTCGTTTTTTCGTCAACAACTGTTATTATATTCCATATAATCAACTAATACTTTATTTTATGTATCAACAAAGGTAAGTTGAGAATTGATAGATTGTATAAATATATTGATTCATAAAGTCTATATTTTACATCCAAGATACCTTCATCCCAAATTATGACCATGTTAAAAATCGATAATATAAAATGCTGATAACTAAATAGTATACGAGATAATAAGTTGTATAATACAAAAACATTATAAACTTTATTTTGCTAATTGAAAAATAATGTTTATTTTTGCAAAAGAAAAATACGTTAATTACAAGAGTGCGAACAACCATTCATGTGACTGACGATGGCCTTGCCATTCCCCAAACTGAAATCATCTGGATTAGTGTAATTATTAATCATTTTAAAAGCATTCGTAGTTAGTAGTTAGTTTTCGTCTTTCGTTTTCGTGACGAAGTCCATTCGTCCTTCGTTTTCGTGACGAAGTCCATTCGTCCTTCGTACCATAGGTAGGGTTGCAGAAAAGTTGGCATTAGTGGCACTAGTGGCACTAATGCCGATAAGCATTGCGAGATACTTAGATAGAGATTGTGAACCATGTATATTAACACAAATAAAAAGAGGGAGTTATAAGAACAATAATGCTCCGATTAAATGATGATTTTGTATGGGAATTAAAGCATGAAAAAATGAGTTAGTGCCATTAGTGCCACAAATGCCACGGAGTAAATGTTTCAACAATCAATCTGCAAAATTAAAGGTTTATAAAAAATGATTATCCTCAACGAGGTGATAATGTCAGCAAAATATATCCTTAACCCTATTTCCCCCGAAAGGGGGCAGACTATTCCCCCCGACAGAGGGCTTTATTTCTTGCCGTCAGGCAACTTTTTCAAACAATCGCCTATATGCGGATAATCGTAATAACTAAGGTGGGTTCTATAAATTGATTTCTTGGGATTTTGAGTTGGTTTTGGAACAGATTGCTGAGCGGAACGAGGGAGCGTAGCGGGCTACATGACCGAGTGACAAACAGCAAGATGACCAAAAACGGCCAAAATCACAGAAAAGTATTTTATTTTTCATTATCTTCATACGTTGAATTTATAGAACCCACCTTAATGCTTATCCGCATATAGGTGATTGCTTGAAAAAGTTGCCTGACGGCAAGAAATAAAGCCCTCTGTCGAGGGGAAATAGTCTGTCCCCTTCGGGGGAAATAGGGTTAAGGAAATATTTTGCAGACATTATCACCTTGTTGCGGATAATCATAAAATTTTGTAATATGTGCT
>JAZUIX010000177.1:0-10651 GCA_045642445.1 Bacteroidales bacterium
TTGCTGAGCGGAACGAGGGAGTGTAGCGGGCTACATGACCGAGTGACAAACAGCAAGATGACCAAAAACGGCCAAAATCACAGAAAAGTATATTTTCAAAATATTTCATGTTTACGTTGAATTTATAGAACCCACCTTAAGCCTTCGTCAGGCAACAAAAAACGAGAGTTAAGAATTTGTAGCAGTTTTGAGGTCAAAAACTTTCCAATTTGTGCAGTTTGGAGGCTAAAAACTTTCCAATTTGTGCAGTTTGGAGGCCAAAAAACTTTCCGATTTGTGCAGTTTGTAAGAAAAAAGTTGTATATTTGTATCGTAAAAAATTTGTTAGCAGATGGATTTAACTGAAATATTATCAAACCAATATGAGGAGATAATGTCTCTCAACACCTCCAGACTTTGTACCCGAAAGGAAGAAAAGGAGCTGGATTTGGATAGTTCGTTGGCTCAAATTGTCATCGGTGTTCGTCGCAGTGGCAAGTCGACGCTCTGCCAAAAGGTGTTGATTGAAAGTGGGGTCAAGTTTGCATACATCAATTTTGATGATGAGAATCTTGTTGATGTCAAAGCCAAGGATATGAACGACCTGATGGCCGCATTATATCGTGTTTATGGCGATTTCACCCATCTGTTCATTGATGAGGTTCAGAATGTCGAAGGCTGGCCGCTGTTTGTCAATAGGCTGTTGCGTGGCAAGTTGCATTTGGTGATTACGGGCAGCAATGCTAATCTGCTCAGTGGTGAGTTGTCCACGCATCTTGCGGGGCGGTACAACCAAATAGAACTGTTCCCGTTTTCGTTTGATGAATATTGTAGGGCTACCAACGTTGATTGTCGCAGCAAATCCACCAAGGCCACGGCGCTCCGCCATGCTGCTTTGGACAGGTATCTTTTCCAGGGCGGTTTTCCCGAATTGTTGAATATCAAAGAGGGACACAAATACGTCATGTCGCTGCTCAATGCGGTGTTGAATAAGGATATTTGCCGTCGCTACAATGTGCGTTACAAGAAAACGCTTTCCGACATGGCAAATGGCATTGTCGACCATTTTTGCCAAGAGATTTCGTATACAAATATATCAAAAGAATATAGTTTGCTGTCTGTACATACGGCAAAAAACTATATTGAGTACCTCACCACGGCCTATCTGGTATGTCCTGTTTCAAAGTTTTCGTTTAAGTCAACCGAGCGACAACAGGCCCGCAAATACTATGTGGTTGATCCTGCTTTTATTTCAAAACGGAACGACACGTTGCAAACAGAAAACATCGGATGGAGGTTGGAAAATGTGGTCGCTATCGAATTGATGCGTCGCATGGATAAAGAATACCAACAACTGTATTATCTCCGCAAAGAAAAGTCGTTTGAGGTGGATTTTGAGGTGGTCGAAGCGGGTCATGTCAACCAACTCATACAGGTGACATACGATTTCTCCAATCCTGGCACACGTCTCTATAACCGTGAAATTGGCGGCTTGATAAAAGGGGCTTCAGCAACGGGGTGTCATAACCTGACGCTCGTTATGATGGAAGGCGAAAATAGGGACATCGAGCAGGGAGGTGAAACTATTCATTGTCTCCGAGCTACCGATTGGCTGCTCGGAAACAATATGTAATACGATTATCCGCATGTAGGCGATTGTTTGAAAAAGTTGCCTGGCGGCAAGAAATAATGCCCTCTATCGAGGAAAAATAGTCAGCCCCTTCGGGGGGAAATAGGGTTAAGGAGGAATAAAGAAAGAGCACTCCTTTCGGAATGCTCCCGTCACCGAAGTGACTTTCAGAATCTGAAAAAGATCAGGATGCTGAAACCTGGACGTTCTCTAAAAATATTATTCTCCTCCGATGTCCACATGGGTGTTGCCGCCTACCAAGGCCGCATTGCCACCACCGTAAACATTGCCTTTCACATGGGTGGTACCCTTGATGGTGACATGGGTATTGGCACTTACCTTGCTCTGATCGCCTCCGCCGAATACGCTTCCGTGGACGATGCCGCCGTTGATGGTCAAATCGGTATTTCCATTAACGGTTCCCAGATTGTCAAGGTCGACACTGGTTTGGAGCGTATGGTTTGTTGCATTGCCTTGAGGATTGCCTGTCCCTGTTTGTTCCACCCAGTTGAATTCTGTACCTTCGGGATAAACAGGGAAATCATCTTCGCCTTGTTGATAATACATACCAAATTGTCCGCTATAAAGAGGGGTTTTAAAATCATTTGCACTTCTCGGATAAACGGTAATTGATGGAATCTCCGCACTCTTTCCGCCACCGAACACGCTACCTTTCACGGTGCAGTCGGTTAGGGTTGACGTGACAGTAGGGTGAACAGTGGTTGTGCCCACCGTGCCCGACCATGGTCCGCCATAGAAATTCCCCGTAATGGTACAACCGTTCAATGTGGATGTGACATTGTAGGTGCGAGCGAGATTCAGTTGGGCATAGTCGTTGAAGAAACGAGTCACATGGGTAGGATTCATCGAACTTCCCATACCACCCGAACCTGGCATGTACTCAACGGCATAGCGGATAAGGATACCGTCCCCCGTTTCATCATATTTCAAATACTTATCATTGTTGTCAAAATAATTACCGAAATAGGTATTTTTGTAATCTGCGTAAGTGGTACCATTAACATTCTGCACCATCTCAACACGTGCCACACTCGAACCACCATAACCCGCTCCCACAAACGTACCGAATGTGGAATTGTTTGCCACGGTGGTTACCGTCTTGCCCGAAGTCATGTTGCCAGCCTTGGGACCGCCACAGAAGAACTCCACATCACAGTTGTTGATGATGATGTCGATATTGCCTGTGATAGGTTTTGCAGGATTGACGCTGCCACCATAGAACTCTTTCACCGTAGTATGGTCAAAACGGATATATGCATTACCGTTAAGTTGTTCCCAATAGCCGCTGGCGAAAGTGCCAATTTTGCCCCCATTGGTATAAACTCTTCCATGGTTGTTGGCTGCCACATCTACTTTTGCATTACGACCTGTGAGGTAGAATTCCTTATACTCGCCACCCATCACTGATACGGGGAAGAACGTTGTATTTTGAGCATTTGTAGCATGACAACCAGGAGTGTAGGCATTGAAGAAGGTGTGTCCACCTAAGATGGCATAGTTCACCTTGTCGGTGGTGGTATAGCGGGTCATTACAAATTGGTCCAGCAGACCTGCATTGAAAATCAGCGGAGCCGAAGCCGAATAGTTTGTATTGCGACCTGTCTCAAACTCGGTGAAACGAGCGAAAGCGGTCTCCGTGATTTCAAAATGGCCGCTTGTCATGGCGATACCGCTATAGGACTGCAAAGTCTCGCCCATAGGTTTCT
Source organism: Bacteroidales bacterium (assembly GCA_045642445.1). Taxonomy (GTDB): domain Bacteria; phylum Bacteroidota; class Bacteroidia; order Bacteroidales; family P3; genus Colimorpha. The sequence goes on from JAZUIX010000177.1 coordinate 3,337, forward strand.
TCACCCAAGAGATACCCACCTGATAGACAAAATCAAGGCGTGTTGGAGGTATATTCCGCATATCGACATGACCATAAATTTCGCAATAGTCAGGTTCGTTGTCATGGTCTTCATCAATTGACATGATGGTATAAGCATTTGCATAGTCATCGAACGGCTGCCCAGCTCTACGGAAATTGAGGTTGCCGACGAGCACGATGGCATGGTCATAGACGTTGGAACTTGTACCTAATTGACCATAGGCATCCCGTAAGGATGTTGCAGTTTTTGCTCCTGAGGGGATAGAAAACGAAGGAGTATAGGTTGGGCCATAGTTCGATTCGGAATAGCCCATACCGAACACCTTGTCGAGGTTCGGGTCGTAGGCATACACCACATCATTTGCCCAATAGGGTTCGATGGTGATGGCGGTAACGCCCTCGGGCACATAGTAGAATCCGCCTTGGGCGAAAACACGGCCACTAACGCTATGGAGGTCTTTCTTCGTGCAATTGCGGTCAGCAAAATTGTAGGCGTCGTTGCCGGAGGTAGTGAATGATCCAGCAGTACCACCCGTCACATTGGTGATTTTCCATCCCGTCACAACCCTATTGGCTTGATAGTTATTGTTGTAGTAGTCGTTGTAGTAAGGAAGCTGCACTTTATGGTAGCCGTAGTCGAACTCTTGCTCGTTTTGGTCGGAGATAGGGAGCGTGATGTTTTTAGTGCCGCTGTTGTTGATGGTGACGCTGAGGGTTCCCACGGTGCGGTTGCTATAGTCGGGGTTTGTCAACGAGGGATATTTGCCCCAAGGCTTGATGACGGGATAAGGAGCAATGGTCTTATCCAGCACCCATTTGCCAATCTCTGCCGTCGAAGTGGCGTTGTAATTGCCAAAGAGGTAGTAGGCAGCCAACTTGCGTTCGGCATTCAGCGTGGCGCGGATATATTCGAAGCGATTGAGAAACCGTTCCTCTGCCGGCAAAGCACCATTGGTAGAGGTGATATCCTCGCGGTAATCAGCACCATTGTAGAGGAAGAAATCATACAGGGGATTTCGTTTATTGTCCAAGTCGCTGCCGCCATAGACAGGATAGGTGTTCGTACCAGTAACCTCAGTGCCATAGTTTATACAATTGGCTACCATAGGATCGCCCGAAGCAACAATCAACATAATTTCATCAACCGTTGCAGCTGTATAACTGTTTTCACCTTTAATTGAATTTAAATGGGCAAAACCTTTATCGCTTACAATGTCGGCTAAATTGACGTACCAGTATTGACCGCTAACTGTTAAATAAGTTTGATTACCTGACATATTTTGTACAAGAACATAATCTCCCGTGTTTCCTGTATTATTTCTATTGAAAAACAATCTCGGATTTCCGCTTGAGACCTTAAGCCTTAACGTAGTATAATTACTTAAATCTGCATAATTTGCACCAATAACATCTGATTGGCCCCAAACCGTTTCGTTTGAATTCCCTCGATTATCAACACACGTAGGAGTTCCGGTAACTGTGGCATTCGCACCAACACCATTCCATGTGTGGAACATGTCGTTTGAAAGTGAGATGTTTGCTTCAACATTACCCACCACACCTGCGGCATACTCGCCACCATTGACCTCAGCGTAATTATAATTATTGACAACTTTCACATCTCCGCTGATGGTGCCGATAAGGCCGCCCACACTTCCTGTGCCCGAAACTGATCCTCCAAGCACACCGCAGTTGTAAATCTTCGAAGCCCCCGAGACGGAACCTGCTATGGCTCCCACATCGGTGCCACTGGCAATATTGACATTGGCAATACGGACATTCTTCACCGTGCCCCCGTTGATGGTAGAGAACAAGGGGCGAGAGAGACCGCTGATGGTATAGAAATTGCCATCAAAGGTGCCTGAATATCCAGTGATATTGCTGTTAAATCCCGAGGCGTCGATGTCGTTCTGCACCTGATAGTTCTTGCTGCCGTTGCCACTTTGGGCAATATATGCCAAGTCGGAGACACTCATCACGGGGTAAGGAGTTGTCGTACCGTTGCCGTTAGTCATCGTTGCCACAGGCGAAAGCAGGTAGTTCGCCCCCAAGTTGGCGGCGGCAGCCTTTAACGTGACGCCATTGTTTACGGTCACGGTTCCACCATTCGCCAACTGGTTGCTCGACAAGGTGGGTTCCGAACCATCGAGGGTGTAATAGATGGTTGCATCTGTTGTGGCACTGGTAACCGTGATGGTAGTGCCGTTTTTGCTGAAGGTGGGCTTGGCGGCAGGGGTTTGCACATCGACATATACCGTACATGCGACACCTGCGGTACCATCTATCTTGTAACTCTGCACGATAATTTCTGTGGATCCGACAGCCTCTGCGGTAATGATTCCATCATCACTAATGGAGGCAATTGAGGAATTGTTAGAAGTATAAGTATAGTTCTCGTAGAGCAAGGCTCCATAAGGCCCTTCAGCAGTGAAATCAATGGGTTCGGTCGCGCCCAAAGACAATATATTGTGTGCCGAAGCATACAGCCTTTCGATGTCCTTTATATTCTTCGGCACAAGGATGGTGGCATGGGCAGGTGCCTCCTTACCGTCGTATCGAGCAATCAAATTCAGATGGACAGTTTGGTCAACAGAGGTAAGATTAGTAGAGCGACTCACAGTGACAACATTGTTGTTGGAGGTAAGACCAAGATATTGGTAATTGTCCAACTGCCAATCGAAGCTGTTGAAAGTTACCGAAGTTCCTGGGTCAACATTTGTTTGAGGGGCGCTGGTAAGATAGGTGGTATAATTCGACTTGTATAACTTTTGATTATCTTGGCCTGAAAACTCAATGTAGATGGGTAATGAAGTGAGGACACCCGTCAGCGGGGCTGTAAAGTCTACCGACTCGTCTTCGTCAATAGTTGCTGTAGCAGGGGTAATTGAAATGGGATCGAAGTCATTGACAGCAGGATGGAGCACCAGGGAAATATCGTAGTCGGTATTAAACTCGGATACAGTCGTTGTGCCTATTTTACACACCGTATGGAGACGCACCTTGACGTTCTGGGGAGTGTTCGCCGTCAACGAACTTTCGGCATTGGATTGGAGTACACCATTATTGTCTATTTGAGCGTAGCTTCCGCCCTCCACAATTGTCCAAGTATTAGTGGTTGTCTTGGTTCCAGAAGCAGCCTTCAGTTGCCCATTGACATAACAATAGTTATTTCCTCCAATAGCGGCTATGGGGGCATTCCAACTGCTGTTAGTGAAGGTCGTACTCAGCTGTATGCCGTAGGGATTGACGCCTCCAGCAAGACCCGACATGGTCACAGATGGCTCGTCAAAAGTAGCCACGGTAAGGGAGGTATAGTTGGTCAGGTTCCATTTTGAGCCATCATCACCTGCGCCCCAAAAGCAAATTCCATTACCAATTGCCTCGCCTCCATAAAGGTTGAGTCCCACGCCCGAATAAAGTTCGGTGGTTATGGCTGTGCTATTTGTACCAGATATATTAAACTTGAAATTGTTCGTATTTTCTTTATTTGTAACCAACTCGATTACATTGGTGTTGCCAGTGTTGCTATTTATTGCCTTCATATATTTCCCCGTGGAAAGGCTTCGTATATAATATTGGTTGGTTGAGCCTGTTGGTTCGAAATACCAATAGGCGCTTATATCGTTTGTATTATTGCCAGTGTTGATACCATTTCCACTCGTGGCATAGATATAACCATCGGTGAAATTAGTTCTACTGCTTTGTATCCTATACGCATAAATCGTAGTAGATGTCGAAGCGGTCGGTTGTGCCCCAAGGTTGCCAGCAAAAGACAAAAACAACAAACACAGACTCAATGAAAATCTGCCGATACCCAAACCTCTTCTACCATTCTCCTTGTTCCTCATACCGCTCACAAATGAATAATTCATATCAAAAATTATCTTCTTTCCAAGTTTTTGTGCAACTATGGCCCGAAGTTGCAAACCACATAAAACAAGAAAGTGGAGCCATCCATTTTTATGACCTCACTTCGAAATGTTGGGCTTGGACTCCCTGTAGTATAAATAAGGTTGGTGAACCGCTCCACCATGTCATATTATAACTCTTTATGAGTTATAAACATGGTAAGCATCATCATACTCTATTCCCATACTACAAAGTGTACGTCCAAGTACTACATTTCAGGAATAAGGCATCAATGCGCTTTCTCGTCATTCCGAAACTCTCTGGAATTGCGGTGCAAAAGTACAACTTTTTTTTGACATAGCAAATATTTTTTTTCATTATGCGACATTTTGCCCCTATTTTGTCAATCCCCAAACACCTGTATTATTTGAATTTTGCACTATTTTCCCCTCTCAGATGCACCAACCGCCTCCGTTTCGTGTCGTTTTTAAGCGAGAATGTCCGATTTGTGCAGTTTGGAGGCCGAAAACTTTCCGATTTGTGCAGTTTATCTTGTGTCAGATTTTTAATCCGACACGATATACTATCAGGATTTTCAATCCGTTAACTATTTCATTGTATGGGTTTCTGCGATGCGGTATTAAGGATGGTGAAGGCGGATTTTAAATCCTAATAATAACAAGGTGCGGATTGCAAATCCGCACCAACGTGGGGCAAATTACACGAATGTGAATTATTTTTGTGCCATTCGTGCAATTCGTTGTTCATCAATACTTCGAGCAGGTGGGTCGGGATTATCTCCTTTTCGTTTTGCTCTCCATCTCCTTGCCTTCGATGGTAGTGGTGGCATGGGGGACAATCATCAGGCGTTCTTTGGGTATCAGCTTGCCGGTGATGCGGCAGATGCCGTAAGTCTTGTTCTCAATGCGGATGAGGGCGGCATCCAAATCTTTGATAAACTTCTGCTGACGGGCGGCCAAACGCGAATTTTCCTCTTTGGAAAGCACATTGCTGCCCTCTTCCAGGGTCTTGAAAGTGGGGGCGGTGTCCGAAACATCGTTTTCGCCTCCTGCAACAGCTTCGTTCAGCAGTTCGAGGTTTTTAATGGCTTCTTCTCTCTTTTTCAGAATGAGTTCTTTGAAAAACTGCAATTCTTCGGCCGAATAACAATTCTTTTCTGGAGCGACATCTTTCTTATCCATAATATCGGTATTTTTGAAAATGCAAAAATACAAATACTTTTAATATTGGAGTAAGAAAAATATCAACAGGTTGTTATTAACTTTGTAAGTATAAGTCAATCAGACCTGCTGGAGCGTCGATGGTGATTGTTTTTAACATTCTGTTAACACTTTTTATAATGGGGTCGATGACAGGAATGAGGATTTCTGTGCCATCTTTGTCGATTTGGAACAGTGGTTGGGCGGGATATTCGATAATACTTTGGATGACTCCAATGTCGCCATGCTCCTCATCGATTACGCGGAATCCCACCACTTCGTGGAAATAGAACTGGTTTCCCGTCAGTTTGGGCAGCATGTCCAACGGAAGGTACATCTCGTGACCCACCAAGGCCTGAGCCTCTTCGGGTTTGAGCTCCTCGAAGGTGGCAATGGCCTTATTGCCGTTGATGTTCTCGATTTTGAAGAAATAGGGCACAAGGTTGCCCTTGATATCAATAAAGGCGGAGTCCAGTTCGGCATAGTCGTCGGGACAATCCACATCCAGGAACATCACCACCTGTCCTTTGAAGCCGAAAGGTTTGGTGATTTTACCGAGTTGGTAGCATTCTTCTTTTGTCATCTGAGATACTTTTTTCAAATAGGATTAAAAAAAGCGTCCGCGATGGGGACGCATTTTTTATCTTTTCGTGATACAAGATTAAGCCTCGGTGGCGGGAGCCTCTTCAGCGGGGGCTTCTTCGGCGTTGGCAGCAGCAGCTTCGGCCTCGGCCTTGGCGGCAGCAGCAGCTTCGGCGGCAGCCTGACGCTTGGCGGCGACGGCGGCGGCTTTGGCTTCGTTGAATTTCACTTCAGCTTCAAAGCGCTCTTTCTTGGCTTTGCGAACTTTGTTGTCGGCCTCGTTCTTGGCGTTGGCAATCTTGTTCTCCTTGGCCTGGAGCCATTCGTTGAACTTCACATCGGCCTGTTCCTGGCTGATGGCGCCTTTTTCAACACCAATCTGGAGGTGGCGTTTCAGCAACACACCCTTATAGGAGAGGATGCGACGCACGGTATCACTGGGCTGGGCACCGTTCTTGAGCCATTCGCAGGCTTTCTCAGTGTTAAGAACGATGGTGGCAGGGTTGGTCAGCGGATTGTAGGTGCCTAATTTCTCGATAAATCTTCCGTCCCGAGGTGCACGACCATCCGCAACAACGATGTGGTAGAAGGGTTGATTCTTTTTACCATGACGTTGTAATCTAATTCTTGCAGGCATAATTGTTTGTTTTTTAAATTGTTAATAATTATTGTTGATTTTTGAATCGAATTGCAAAGTTACAACTTTTTTTTGATTCCGCAAAAATTATTTAATTTTATTTCTTCAAGTGGGGGAGAAAGGGGGAGGATTTGTTGTGCTCCCGTCGCTGGAAAAGTGTGTGGTGATGACTGGGTGACGATGAAATCGTGCTATGGTCGCTCGTAGGAGTGACGAAGTAGCGATGCAGTAGTTACGCAGTAACGACCCTGCATTGACCGACGGACGGGTGTACATATACGCCACCTATGGACGAGGGCTGGGCTGGTGTCCGTTTTCGGTGTCGTTTCGGGATCATTTTTTGCAGAGTGAGGAAATTTTTGTTGTTTATTGGACTCAATCGGAAAAAAGTTTGTAACTTTGCAAATTCTAATTATTATAAGTGAATATTTTTAAATTAAATGATATTAGCCAATTAACGGAACGGAGCGTGGTCACGGTCGGTATGTTCGACGGTGTGCATATAGGCCATAGGCATATTCTTTCGACGTTGATGGAGGTGTCCGAACGGTTGTCGCTGCGTCCCGTGGTGGTCACTTTCGACCTGCATCCTCGGCAGGTGCTCTCGCACGATGCCGTCAAGGCTTTCCGCATCACCACCAATGCCGAGCGCTACGTGCTGCTGGAGCAGTTTGGCGTGACGGATGTGGTAGAGGTGCATTTCGATGCCGAGATGGCGCAAATGTCGGCTTGCGACTTCCTGCGCAGTGTGCTTGTGGGGCGGCTCCACGCCGAGGCGTTGGTGCTGGGTTTTGACAACATGTTCGGCAACAAGATGCACAACGATTTCGACCGCCTGCACGCCGTGGCGGAATCGTTGGGGGTGCAGATTTTCGAGGATACGGCTGTACGCTTCCGCGACATGGAAGTCAGCTCCACCCAAATACGCAAAGCCCTCCAGCGGGGCGATGTGGCACTGGCTTCCGCCATGCTCGGCACGGGTTACAAGGTTGCGGGCCGCGTGGCGC
>JAZUIX010000178.1:0-16584 GCA_045642445.1 Bacteroidales bacterium
CGTACTTCCCTCGTAGTTATACTGAAGCATATTGCATCGTCTCTCAATATATTGATGTTGCCAATCCATTTAGTGAAAAGGCAGAAGTATCATTGTTTGATTTCGGTTGTGGTACTGGAGGCGAAATTATCGGCACAATAACTGCCATTATTGAAAAGAATCCTAATCTCCAGCACATCAACATCCTTGCATTAGATGGAAATTACTTTGCCTTGAGAACCTTTGAAAAAATCTTGGTAAAGTATTGCACAAAATCACCTATCCATATTACCTATAAAGTTATACCGTTGGAAATAGATGACTTCTATGACCTAAGTGTTCTAGATTCCGTAATCGACCAAAAGTTTGATATGGTAATTTCGTTTAAAGCAATATGTGAGTTTGTAACAAAACAACGATTTGAGCAAAACAATGCATACACCCACATAGCAAAGTTCTTTCTGCCAAGAATCAATTGTGGTGGAATTCTTTTGCTTGCCGATGTGACAACATACAACAATGTTTCCCAGGAATGGTTGCCTCACATGATGGATGAAGGCTTGGCAAAAGCCAACTGCAAAGTTGTGGCTAAAAATAACGGATATAATCAGGCATTTTTTGTGACTCACTCAAAAAAGAAAGAAGACGTAAGCAAAATAGCATGGCGTTTAATACTCAACTAAAAATCAGATAAACAGATATGGCTAAAGATTTCATGGTAAAAGAATCAGAACTTGACGACATTCAGTTGCGAGTTCTTGACCAAGCATTAGATAAGTCTTGCATTGTTACAGGGTGTGCAGGAAGTGGCAAATCCGTTCTTGCATTACAGAAAGCTAAGCGCATTCAAAACGAAAAAGGGAACGACTATAAAATTATCGTTTACACAAAGGCTTTGTGTGATTTTATGAATGGTGGTAAGAATCAATTGGGATTAAATCAACGATTCTATTATCACGAAGAATGGAAATGGAAACGGGTTTTAAAGCAATATGGTCGCAAGGGAGCATTCTGGGTCTATGTGCGAGACGAGAATGGAAATAAAATTTTAGACAGATCAAAAGCAGATTATATAATTGTTGATGAAATACAAGATTTCACCAAGGAAGAAATACAAGAATTTATAGATGCTGCAAAAAAACACTTCTTTTTCTTCGGAGACACTGGCCAATCTATATATGACGGAATGTTATTGCCCGATGGACAAGTAAAGAATACATTGCCCGTCGAGGAGATTCGCCCTATGTGCCCCACTTCAAAAGAATTCCCTCTTTATTACAACTATCGTCTTCCTAAACCTATTGCAAAAATTACGCAGGATTATGTCGGAGTTGATGTTGATCCATATGGAGATGGTTCTGTGTATAAAAGTAAAGAAAACAAAATCCCATGTTTTATTGGATATAATAATCTTGCAGAACAAATTTCAGCTATTGCAAGAATCATAAAACGAGATTCTCTTACTGATGTGGGTATTTTAGTTCCATCGAACGATATGATACCAGAAATCAGTAAAATGCTTAATGCTGAAAGCATCAATCACGAGATTAGATATAATAACAAAGAAGATTATAAACAGAGTAAAGATACGCTTGACTTTAGTACTCCCAATCCCAAACTTATGACGTATCATAGTGCAAAGGGCCTTCAGTTTGAGACTGTATTTATTCCTGGCGTTGCAGAGGCCTATGATGATAGTGCTCGTAAGTCTCTTTATGTGGCTATGACAAGAACCTATCGGGGTTTGTATATAATGTACAATGGCATTCTTCCTAAACCATTATCAAACGTGCCGAAAGAATTTTATCAAGCAACAGAGGTAGAAACAATTGAAGATATTTAATATGAAAACGATATTTATACCAACAACTACTCTCAATTTTAATAATATAATGTCAAGCGAAAGCATCTCGCCAAAGGCATTTTATTCGATGAGAGAATACGGTTATAAAACATGGCATAGTGTTGATGAGAACCCTCTTGACAATAGTATGCTTCTGTATGAGGAAATGCCGGTTGTTAAAAGAGAAGCTAGCGACTATGACGATTATCCTATGGTTATTGCCATAACCGTATCTGAAGAAGTGTTTGAAGATTTCTCACTTACTGGCATTCCTGGAGTATTGCAATACGATAAGACATTATATCTTAATCCTTCCAATACAACAATATTCTTTGATACAGACGAGCATAGGCGCATAGCATTGTCTAAATCTGAAAGTAGTGCAGAAACAAAAATGGTAGCATTGTATCAATCAAGAATGCTTTGTGCCCAAATGTCAAAACATTACGATGTTTCATCTTGCAAGGATGTTGATCTATGTAAGGATGCTATTATTAAGGATCAGCGAATTAATAAATTCAAGGGATTCTTGTATGGTTATTATATTGGTGCATCTTTGTCTATGAATGACAAAGATGTCAAGAAACTCAATATTCTTAATGAAATAAAGAATGTGTTTGCAGCAATTTTAGCAAGTCTTGATGGTATAGCGACCAAAGAACAGATTGCACAACTCCAAAACTTATTTGCACAACTAAAACAATTTGATCCTTTAAGAATAGAGTTGTCTAAAATAGTAGAAGCTACTGAAATTTTGACAACAGAAAAGGTAGATAGAATTGTTTCTATAATGAATAACTCTTATTACAGAAATTCTTATTCTAACGATTTTCAGTATTTACTTAGAGAGATTCAGAATGGAAAGCCTGAATACGGAGAAAATCAAGCCATCACATGGATTAACAAAACCATCAATGCTCATATTGTAGAATCAAGATCACATAAATCACTCTTGTCTTCAGATAGTGAAGAGGTGCTTATTTCTGCATTAAATCTTTCTTCTGTTAGTACGAGAACTATTAAAGAAGGAAAGCCTCAGGAACTCTTCATGGCCATCGTAAACGACGTTCTTACGACCAATAAATATAATGGAAAGATAAGTACATTCAAATTGGACTTAGCAACAGAAATTACGTATAAGGCTAAGGATGTGTTTGCAGAAGAGTGGAATGAAAGTTGCACAGCAAAAACATACCTCAATGCTTTACGCAAACATATTGGTGGAGAACCATTCAATCAATCATGGAATGCAGGCATTCTTGGCTCTATTGCCTCTGTAATTCTAAAAGGTGATGACTGGGAAAAGCTTTTGGATTTCTTGCAGAGTAAAGGAATTGCAGATTATCGTCTTGCATTTGCGTTTTATGGAGCACTTAACGGGTTTGCTAATATAACTAGAGATTTTTCTGACATAATCCTTAAGGAAAACAAGGAGTATGTTCAAGCTGTTTATCAAAATTTCCATAAACAGCTTCATGGTACAGAAGCTTGTGTTGCCAATATTCCCGAATACAGCAAGCCTGTATTTAATACTAATCTGCGTTTTAGCGTACAAGAAGTATTTGATACATTGACCCCAAGACAGAAAGGAGCTAATGCACATCGTATTGTAAACGCATTAGAGTTGGAAGCTGCACAAGGGGATTTTGATGCATATTTGTATATTTTAAATAATTTAGTTGGTTCTCGAACAAATCTGTACAAAGAGATGAAGCGAGTGCTGAAACTTCCGGAGTCGCAAGGTAAACCTCTTGATAAGTTAGTTTCTGATGTGCTTAGAGCATTCACTAAAAAAAGTGATTATGATAATTGTAAAAAAGCGAAAAATGCACTTGAATTAGAAAATAGGGTTGGTGACCCAGAATCATTCTGTTATATGCTTGATGACTTAAATGTTCCCAAAGAGATTCGTAGTAAGTACTTTATGTTTTTTGGAATCCAACAAAAAGATCAAGGTGCATTTCCTAAAATTAAAAAGTATGATGAGCAAGGTGATTTATTTAGTAATCAAGAAGAGTTACCAAAAGAAAGTGAAATATTAAAGCCAATGTCTTATGAATGCCAACGAATACCTTTTACTGCTCAAAACATTGAAAAAATTGCGATAGTTATTCGAAAGCTAAATCCTGAAATTACCAACTTTGCTCATAAACAAATACTTAATGATCTTAACTGGGTGTTTGATCCCCAATATTCTAAAGGGAAAAGCGAAGATGAACTTCTTGAATCGTTTCGTCAGAATTTACTATCAAGTCAAAAAGAGCCAAAGAGTAAAAAAGGTAAAGATATGAAATGGAAAAATGAGTTATATAAGCCAATTGATGTTGAAAAAACAATAAATGCATTGAAAAATCGTTAGTTAAATTATGAACGATAAAATTTCTATCACGAACGATATTGGCGAGCAAGTAGAGGCAACTGCTCCTGTCATTATCTCAGCCAGTCGTTCAACTGATATTCCAGCCTTTTATGCCAAGTGGTTCTTTAACCGCTTGGCTAAAGGGTATTGTGCTTGGTACAATCCGTTCAACCAGCAGAAGATGTACATTTCGTTCAAGAACTGCAAAGTGGTGGTGTTTTGGACAAAGAATCCAAAGCCAATATTGCCTTACTTGCATGAGTTGGACGAAAGAGGCATTCATTACTACTTTCAAGTCACACTCAACGATTATGTCAAGGAAGGCTTTGAACCAAATGTTTCTTCCGTAGATGATCGTATTGATACATTCAAGAAGTTGTCCGAAATGATTGGTAAGGAGAGAGTAATTTGGCGTTTCGATCCTCTGATTATTACTCCTAATATTACTCCTCGCGACTTGCTGACTCGCATTTGGAATGTAGGCAACAAATTGAAGGGCTATACTGACAAGTTGGTTTTCAGTTTTGTTGACGTGAAGGCATACAAGAAGGTTCAGAACAATCTTGTTAAGGAAACGATACTGTTCACCAAAGAGGACGTAGAGAATGCAGAAGCCAATCATGCTCAGCGAATGGAGATTGTGCAAGGACTTCAGAAAATTCGCGAAACCTGGCAAAAAGATGGTTGGGACGTGGAAATAGCCACTTGTGCAGAAGACATTGACTTAGAATCGTACGGCATAGAGCACAATCGTTGCATTGATGGCGAACTGATGAAGCGTATCTTTGCCGACGATGAAGAACTTGTTTATTATCTCCATACACTCAAATGGCCTCAAAGAGACATGTTCGGAAATTTGCCACCTATTCCATTAAAAACGAAGAAGGTTAAGGATGCTGGACAACGTAAAGTTTGTGGGTGTATGGTAAGCAAAGACATTGGAATGTATAATACTTGTCGTCATTTCTGCGTATATTGTTATGCTAATACCAGCAAGGACTGCGTGATGAACAACAAGGCAAGGCATAATGATAAGAGTGAGAGTATTATTGAATAATTAGAAGATGGATGAAAAAATCCTGAAAAACGTCTGTTCTGAACCAATATCACCCAAAAGACACAAGATTCATAGAAAATTTATTTGCCTAATTATTGTGCTATATTAGGCAAATAATTCTATCATTAGGCAATTCCTGAACAACTCGGCATGATCCTCATCAATTATGATCACTAAATATAAATCTCTAAATCGGTGCAAAAATACTAAAAAATCTTCAATTATCGGCTCATTCAAGATGAAAAAATACTAAAAAATTGGTCTGTTCTGATCCGATACTACCATATCTTTTATTTTGCAAATATACAAAAAATCCCTCATTGGGGGACAAAAAACAACAAAAACGTCCCTCATTGAGGGATTTTTACAAACCTACAGATGGCTTATCACTCGTTTTTCGAGCTTCAAAGGAATGAGAGATTAGTTTTTCGCGGTATGGCGCATCTTTTCTATGAGATAGTTGACCACGACATCAGATTGGCGGTCGGTGCTGCAGCAGAAGATATATAAGGTTCGGGAGAGATAAGATACTCCCAAATAGCATGAATTGGCATGGTCAATCTTCTCGTTCACCACTGGTGCCGCGAGGGATGGATTGTTCCTGTCCCGCTGGGTGAACATCACCACGTCCCAGCCGCTATCCATCTGCTGTTTTTGTTCGGCAGAAGGCTGGGCAAGGTCGAACTCGGTGCAGAGCCATTCCCAACCCGAGTCGTCCACAGCCTCCAGCAAGGTCACATCGGCCGTAATACCTGTGTCCAAGGTAAAATTGGTCACACTGGCCACACGGATGTCAGTGCGTGAGGCATAGCGTTTGTACAGATCGGTTTGTGCCACCGATACGAGGGTCACAAACATCAACGCCAATATCAAAAATAACTTTTTCATACGATGATACTGCACTATTTGCAAGTCAGACTTTCAAGAATTTCCAAATGTCATTTATCACCGAGTCGGGCGAGCATTGGGTATTGCAAGCCACCACGGGGTCGGAACTGATGACTACCGCAGGCATCACTTCGTCTTGCAACTCTGTCAAGACAACTTTCTCGACCATCACCTGTTGTTCTGCGGGGGTCACTTCGGCCACGTCCATAGTGGTCAAAACGGGTTGTTTCGGCCGTGAGACGGGTGTCTGCACCTCTTCTTGCACCGAAGGTATTGCTATAGGTTGGACACTCTGAACGTCAGTTTCGGCCACCAAGACGGCTTCGTTTTTAGCCTCCTGAACACTCGGACGGAACAAGAATGTCGCACCCACTGCCAGCACAACCGCAATAGAGGCCACTGTCCCTATTCTCACCACTCTACGGCGATGAATGGCCACGGCTTGCTGACCCGCCGCAGAAACCACTCTGTCGCGATGCGTCAGTTGCTCCAACTGAGACTGTTCCTCTTGGGTTATTGTCCCTTCAGCATACTTTTTTAGCAATGATTCCAACTCTTTCATAACCTCTTTATTTCTGTTTTTCTAATTGATTTCTTAATTGTTCGTAGGTTTGTGCAAACTTCTTTTTCACCAATGCTACCGACATCCCTGTCATATCAGAAATCTCAGCCATGGTATACCCATCCTTGAAATGCAGATCCAACATTCGGCTTTCCGATTGAGGCAGCTGTTCTTTCAGTTTCCACAACGCCATCAATTTTTTCTCATCTATACTTTCATTTGTTTCCGCCTGTTCTTTCACCCCTATCGTTAGCCTATTCAAATACTTCAATCTGTCCATACAATAATTACGCAAAACCATTTTACAATATTTCAAAGGATCTCGCACTATCGCCTTCGACATCGTTACCGCCAAAGCCTCCTGCACCGCATCTTCTACTTCCGTTTCATCCTGCAACAGACCGTATGCTATCTGGTATAAATCCAGATAATGTTGGCATAGGAGTTGGCGGTCAATTTCACGCATTTTTCATTTTCTTTTATATATAGACTCCGAAGGTCCATTTTGGTTACGGAAAAATGCGATTTTTTAACAATTTTTATAATAATTTGGCAGTTTTTCGAGAATTTCGAGCCGCTGTTGTTCCAAATTCACTCTGCAAAATATCTCTTGCTGGCCATTGGTCAAGTAGAGGTATGGCACCTGCAGCACCAAGTTATACCGACATGCCTGGTCAAGTACTTTTTGAGTCAATGCCACCGTTTCTTGTTTGCATTCGACAATAATCAGAGGCTTCACATCTGGGTCGTACACCACGATGTCGCACCTCCTCGTCATGCCGTTCAATGTGATGGCACCTTCCACCTGCATCAACTCCAACGGATAGCCCAACTGGGTGTGCAGTTTGTCTATGACATTCTGCCGCACCCACTCTTCAGGAGTCAGCGCCACATGTCGATTTCGCACGGGGTCGAAAATCTCCCTATGGCCTGCTGTCTCCCGAATCCTAATAATCGCTGTCGGAAGAGTCTTCGTCGTCATTGTTGCGGGGTTTCTGTTTCAAGCCGTTATTGATTTTATATGAAAAACCTATCGTAATCATGGGCGAGAGACGGCGAGATTTGACCACACGATTCAACTGGTCGGTATGTGTCTCGTGACCCCAGCCGCCTGTTGCCAAGAGATCGCCCACACGCAGGTTGATCGTGCCTCGCTTCTGCAACACATCCTTCTTCACAGCCAGATCTACCCAATACGAGCCATCCATCGTGGTTTGCAAATCCAACCACGGAGCCCTGTATTGGCCCGAGAGCTGGATACTCCAATCTTTCGGGAGCACCATGAAGGAGGTGAACTTGCCACTGGCTTGGAATGCCGAGGTGGTCTTGTTGTCCAACAAAGCGGTACCCTCAATAGTGTTCTGATACAGATTGATGCTCATATTCAGTTTCCACCATTTGAACACCTGCCAGTCGACAATAAACTCCAAGCCGTAGTTGTAGCCACGATCCAGGTTCTGCCATGTGCTGGCCCAATAGCCATCATAGTCGTCATTGTAGGGCATCCACCACGAGTAGCGGTTTCTCGAATCCAAATCCCACACATAGCCATAGCGGGTCATCATGTTGTTGGTTTGGCGGAAATAGCCGCAGGTGTAGATGTTCCATTTGTCCAAACTCAGGTTATACGACAACTCAAAAGCATTGGTGAACTCGGGGTCGAGATTGGGGTTGCCGAACGAGAGTTCCTGTCCCTCACGCACCTCAAGATAGGGGTTCAAATCCCACATGTGGGGTCGACGCACACGACGGCTGTAGCTCAACTGAAGACTATTCGTCTTGTTTATCTCATACGAGAGATGCAGCGTAGGATACGGCTCCCAATAACTCTTATACACCGAATCGGTATTGGTGTGATTCAAATCGTGGCCCAACAAATAGGAATATTCCACACGCAAACCCGCCTGTGCCGAGAGTTTGTCGGTAATTTTTCCTCCCACCGTGGCATACACACCATGCGTCTGCTGGTTGTAGTCAAAATGAGTGCTCGACAATTCATCATGATAGCGGGGATTCATCAAGTGAGTGATGGCATCGTACTCAGTACGATAATAAATGGCGTTTTGATCAGGCCAATCCATACGACCTTCATAACCCGTCTCCAGTTTCCATGTGCCCGCAAAAGGATGCACATAATTGGCTTTCAAGTTCAAAGCATTATGGAAATTCTCGGTTTCCGATTCCCGCAGGTAGTAATGGTCATAATTGGCCAAAGCATTACTATAGAGCTGACTTTGAAAACCATCGCCCTGAACATGGCGCATAGAGAAGGTGGCATCCACAGTCAGTTCGCGGTCTTTCTCATCAAATTTCTTGATATAGCTCAAGTTGAACGATTGATTGATATTGCGGTTGTTGTTTGTGTCGAGCTGGGTATAATCCAAGTATCCGTCATACCCTGGGCGTATATCGTTGGAGAAAATCTGACTCAAACGGCGCCTATTGCCTCCACGCAACTGGTAGGAGAAAAGCACGCTGTTCTTATCATTAATATAGTACTCCATGCCTGCCTTAATGCTGCCCATGAAGTTTCGGTTACGGTTGTATTGGTCAATGGAGTCGTAGGTCCACGTCGGACGACCCATCTGGCGCTCGATATCGGAATGACCATGGCTTCCACGGCTACGCATACCGCCATCAGCCGAAAAGAACAGATTGTATTTTTCGGTAGTATAGTTCAAATTGATGCTCCCCATGCCGGTAGGGATGAACTTCGGCAGCGGGTCGGGAATCACGAAAGGCATTGGAGCACCCACATTCACATTGGCTATACCGTTCAAACCCAGCGCTCCCGAAGTCTTCTCTTTTAGTTTCACATTAATGATGCCCGACATACCTTCGGGGTCGTATTTGGCCGAGGGATTGGTTATCACCTCCACACTCTCCACACTACTGGCAGGTATCTGCTCAAGCAAAGTCTCCAAATCGTTGCCCATCAGTTCGTATGGGCGGCCATTGATAAGCACCTTCACATTGTTCGAACCGCGCAAAGTAACATTGCCGTCATTATCCACAGCCACACTCGGCACATTCTCCAACACATCAGTTGCTGTGCCACCTCCGGCCACGAGGTTCTTATCCACATTCACCACACGCTTATCCAGCTGATACTCAACCATCGTGCGTTCAGCGGTAACAGTAACCTCATCCATCATCACCGCACTGGGACGGATCTTGATCTTGCCCAGATTCACCGAGTTCTGCTTGGCCGACACAACGACCTTCGACGGGTGCCAATAAGTGGCATATCCCATAAAAGTGATACGCACAAGATACTGACCATTATTCACTTTCACATTGAACGAGCCGTTACTCTCAGTCACAGTGCCCGTCACCAAACTCGAATCCTTCGGATTCAGCACCGCCACCGTGGCATATTCCACAGCCGAGCCCGATTTATCATCAAACACCTTGCCCGTAATCTTGCCCTGTGCCAGCACATCATTGCCCAGCAACACCAAGCAAAGGACAACCAATATATATTTAATCCTCTTCATCATATTTCATTATAAACCAATAACCGATTCACTATTCACACATTTCACTTCCTCACATAATGCGGCATCTCGAAAGGAATCGGCAACGAAATCTCAATCAAGCCGCCAAAATCTTCACCATCATACCAGGGCACCTGATAAATCAGCTTCTTCACCCCGTTTTTCTCTATCGTATACGCATTCAGTTTTTCATTCTCCAGCAAGTCCCTCAAAATACCTGCCGCACGCTCGGGATGGCACCCGAACAAATTGTTGCCAACAATCTTCTCACCATGGCTGTTCACATCCGCCGAACGCTGGTTCATATCCAAAATATTCCCCTCCTTGTCGCACACCGTGACAGCCACACCCTTCAAACCTTCAAAAAATTTATCCATACAAATTAAAAACAAACAAGTTACAGGCTGTTGGGGCGGACCCCAATAGCCCATAACCTATCTAACAACTTCAATTATTTCGTGTTCAAAGCAGCGAGAGCAATGCTGTAGAGCTTGGTGTTGATGCTGTCGCCACGGCTGGTAAGCACGCAGGGAACCTTGGCACCCACAACCATGCAAGCCAATTCGGCACCACCGAACTTAGTGCAAGCCTTATAAAACACATTGCCGCTCTCAATGTTCGGGAACAAAATGCAATCGGCATCACCAGCCACTTCGCCAGTAAGCTTCTTCGTCTTGGCGCTCTCGGCATCGATAGCCACATCCAAAGCCAAAGGACCATCAATAATGGCACCCTTAATCTGACCACGCTCACCCATCTTGCTGATGATGGCAGCCTCGACACAAGCGGGCATACCCGTGGAAACCTGCTCCGTGGCAGCCAAAATAGCCACCTTGGGCTTGGCAATCTCCAAACTCTTGGCAACCGAAATCAGATAGCCCAAAATAGCCTGTTTCTGCTTCATATCGGGAGCGGGGATAATGGCCACATCGCTGCACACCAGCAGTTTGTGGTATCTCGGCACCTGGAAAACGGCCATGTGGGTAAGCATATCGTTCTTCTTGCCAGGCATCAAGCCCTTCTCCTTGTTGAGGATGGCGCGCATATACTTATCGGTCGAAAGCAGACCCTTCATCAAAAAGTCGCCCTTGCCCTCGTTAATCAGTTCCACAGCCTTAACACCAGCCTTGGTCTCATCGGCCTCCTGAACCAATTCAAACTTGTTCACATCGATGCCCTCTTCGGCGCAGACCTTCTTGATAGTCTCAATATCGCCCACCAGCGTAGCATCAACAATACCTCTGTCGATAGCCATGCTCACGGCACCAATCGTGTGAGAATCGTTGGCATAAGCAGCCACCAATCTTTTTTTACCCTTGGACTTCACAAGTTCCAAAAGGTCGTCAAGTTTTGTAATCATCTTGTAATCTGTTTTTTATTAGTAAATATACTTAAATTCGATAAATGCAAATATACAAAAAAAAATCAACATCGCAAAATATCTTTTCATCCAGGCCTCCCCTCGGCCACAATCCTCGCCCACCTTACCGTATGAGATAGCTCCCAATGACCCAACTTTGACCAAGGACTGACCAAGGTATGACCTAGGACTGACCTTGGCGTTATACCTAGGTCACACCTAGGTCAGTCCTAGGTCATACCTAGGTCATACCTTGGTCACTGTGTCGTATCTTCAACCCAAATTATACCCTTCCTTTTTCGCGAAAGGGAGAAGCCTCCCCCTTCCTCTGCACTCCCAATTTCAACACAACAAAAAATCCCCTTCACCAATTGCAAAAAAAAGTGTATCTTTGCAGTCGAAATGCCCTTTGTCGAGAACATACTGAAATACCGCAGCCTCTCCATCGTAGGCCTTGAGAAGAACACTGGCAAAACGGTGTGTCTCAATTATCTATTGGGGCGTCTTGCGAAACTCGACACCTCCGTGGCGGTCACTTCCATAGGTGTGGACGGTGAGCAAACCGACGCTGTTTATGCCACAGCAAAACCCGAAATCACCCTCTACGGGGGTATGCAGTTCGTCACCAGCGAGCGCCACTACGACCAACGACGCCTCGTCTCCCGCATTCTTGCCGTGGATGAACGCTGCACCGCCCTGGGCCGACTTGTCACAGCCGAGGTGATCTGCCCCGGCAAAGTGCTCCTTTCGGGAGCAGCCACTACCGAACTCCTACGGCAACAGATAGCCGAGGCCAAAGCCCGCAACGTGCAGCTCACCATCGTCGACGGAGCCCTCTCGCGCCTCAGCCTCGCCTCCCCCACGGTCACCGATGCCATGATACTCGCCACAGGTGCAGCAGTATCGCCCAATCTTCAACAACTCATCTCCAAGACCCGCTTTGTCTACCGACTCATCAACCTCCCCGAGGCCGACCCCTCGTTAAAAGAGCACCTAAATATCATAGATTCAGGAATATGGGCAATAGACAACAATCTTGAGGTTCACGACCTCGGCATCGCTTCAGCATTCTTGTTAAACTCTGACAGCCAGTTGTTTCGCTATAGCAATACGCTCTTTGTCTCGGGAGCCGTGAGCGACCGTCTCCTCAAATACCTCGCCACCCAATCCAATATCAAAGATATTACACTGATAGTAAGAGACTTCACAAAACTCTTCATCACCTCCGAAGCTTTTGCCGAATACACACGCCGAGGGGGAAAACTACAGGTGCTCGGACGAAGCAACCTCGTGGCCATCTGCCTCAACCCCACTTCACCCCAGGGCTACCGCCTCAATTCTCACGATGCCTGCCAGGCGCTCAAAGAGGCTTTGGGTGTGGAGGTGTACGATGTGATGCAGCCTTTTTAACCATAAGCCAATATTATTATAACAACTAACTGATTGATTGCATGAAACTGAAGACCAAAATAAAAGAGGTGCCTGGGTTGCAATATGTGGCCGACAGCATAGAAGTGATGTCGGCTGCGGGACGTCGTCGAATGCTCGAACAAGACTTCCTTACCGACGCTCAACAACTCTCTCTCGAACAAAACATCGTGGCATCTGTGCGGCAAGTATTGCAAACGCCCGCCTTGAACGCCCACCTCATTCATCTGCGTCATCAGCTGATGCAACTCCATGACATACACAGCACTATACAAAACCTCAGCAGCCACTACCTCCTCAACGAGGTGGAATTGTTCGAGATAAAAAATCTGGCACACCTCTGCCGCAACGCCCGCCAATCCCTCGCCGAGATGCAGCTGCAAGATGTGTTTCCTTTGCCTAATTTGGATGGCGTTTTCCAATTGCTCGACCCCGACAAAACAGGTCTACCAAACTTTTATATCTATGATAGTTACGACAATCGTTTGGCACCTCTACGCAAACAGATGCGTGAGGCTGACGATGTTTTGATGGGCGAATTGCTCTCCCAACAAAACACCATCCAGCAAGAGGTCATCACCCATCTCTGCGACCAGTTGCAGTCCTCGGTGTCCGACCTTGCAACAGCCATGGAACAAATGGCTTACATCGATTTTACCCTGGCTCGAGCCACCTTGGCCGAAACATGGCAACTCCACCAGCCCGAAACCCTCAACAACTCTTTCACCCTCGAAGGTCTTTTCAATCCCCGCCTGAAGGCCCACAACACAGCCGCAGGTTTGCGATATCAGCCCGTCGACATATCCCTTACCTCGGGCGTGACCCTCATCACGGGTGCCAATATGGCGGGTAAAACCGTATTGCTCAAAAGCGTCGGGGTGGCACAACTGATGTATCAGTTCGGGTTTCCAGTACCAGCCACAACGGCCAGCCTGAAGCCAGTAGATGATGTGGTGTTCTGCATCGGCGATGAACAAAACGAGATGAACGGTCTCTCGAGTTTCGCCGCCGAAATCACCCGTATCAACAGCATTTTGCAACGCAGTCGCAGCGAGAACCTCCTGGTGCTCATCGACGAGCCCGCCCGCACCACCAATCCCGTGGAAGGCAAAGCCTTGGTGCAGGCATTAGCAAAAATTTTGTCATCAAAAGACTCTACCACACTCATCACCACCCACTACAGCCAACTCGGCATCAATTGCCGTCGCTTACGAGTAAAAGGATTCGTTGAAGCCTTGGCCGACGCTCCCCTTACTGCCAACAATATCAATCGTTTTCTTGATTATTCGCTCATCCCCGACGATAGCGACGAGGCCCCACAAGAAGCCCTCCGTATCGCCGAGATGCTCAACAGCGACCCCGAACTCATTGCCGAGGCCCGAAAAGCATTGCTCCAATAATCAGAGATATCACCAAAAAAGAGGGCACCCTTACGGATGCCCTCTTCGTGTCATGTAAAATCGCCAATTAGAGGACTATTTCAAACCCAAAGCTGTGAGGCCCTGGTTGTAGATGATGTCCTTGGGGATGTTGTTGGTGCGAATCAGGTCGAGGTCCTTCTGCAGGTCGGGACGGATTTTGCCGTTCTTGGCGGCATACTCTTTTGCGAAAGCATAATCGCCTTCACCTTCCACACGCAGAATCAAGGCGGCCCAGCTCTTCATAGCGGCTTCGGCTTTCTTTACATCAACGACATATTTGCCCTCGTTGTTGCGAGTGAAAGCGCCATTATCCTGAAGATAGTTGAAACACATCATGTTGGCTATACCGTGAGCCTCGGTGGCACCGAAACGGACGCTGCGGAGGATACCAGCGATAAAGGTTACGTAGGCATCTTCGGCGGTGCAGTTGGTAATCTCACCCATCTCAATGAGCTTCGTGGTGAGGAACAAGCCGCAGATGTCGGCCTTGGCCTCTTCCCAAGAGCTGTACTGGTTGCCGAGAGCTTCGCGGAGACCCTTGCCATCGGTGACAGTCTGTTTGATGCCCAAACCGTGAGCCACCTCGTGGAAACAGACATTGCTGAAGAAGGCGTTGAAATTCACATTGTCCAACTGATCCTCGCAAACAAAGAGGTTGGCAATGGGCTGAAGGATGGTTTCGAACTTTGCCTGCATGGCGTTCTTGAGCTGGAGACGGCGAGCGCCTTTCTCCTGATGGATGCGCTCATCGTTGGGCAGGTTGATGGCGATAGTCTTCGAACCCGCATTGCAATCACCGGCATAATAAATAACATCGTACACATTCAGGTCGCTCTCAGCACCCTTCATAGCGGGTTTGTACTGGGGCTCGCATGGCAGTTCGCTCTGCAACTGAGGCAGCATACCGACAAACTTGGCCAGATCGTTGCTCCACTGCTCGTCCTTCACAAGGATGAACGACTCATAGCTGGTCTTGCTGCCGTAGAGGGCATCGTCGTAGTTCTCGATAGGTCCGACAACAAAATCGATTTTGCTCTGCTTCATATCCATCCAAGCCAAATCGCTGGCATAATAATCGTCGGTCAAGAGAGCTTTGCGACGCTCGGTGAGATATTTCTTCAAACCTTGGTCTTCGGCCAAATCGATGGCCACACCCATCAGGCTGTCCACCTTGGCCAAATCTTCGGCATATTCCACATGGTAAGGCACCACCTTGAGGGCGCCGTTCTCATCGCGGCGGATAACGGTGTACTGACTGGACTTCTCGGGGTCGGCCAAAGCCTCATACTCCTCGGCAGTCATATCCAGCGGGTAGAAATTGCAACCTGCGGGACGGGGACCAAAACCAGGAATGAAAGGCTTCTCTTCGTCCAGACGGTCCCATGCGCCGTACTGAATCATGGCGAAAGCCTTCACGGCGGGGTCGGTGATTGTGTCGAGATTGGCACGGTTCTGAGCACCGAAATACTGGTCCCAATACAGATCGTCCATAATGTCGGCAATCTGAATCAGCACAGGGAGGAGCTGTTTCTCTTTTTCGCTCAAAACGCTGAGGTCGGTAGTCAAAGTGAACTCAGCATATTCGTCCACTTTTTGCTGAATTTCCGATTTTTCTTCGGTTTTGTCATGCTTACATCCCACTGCAGCGAGCATTGAGATGGCCATCAATGAAATCATTAATTTCTTCATTTTTAGAGTGTTTATTATTATTGTCAAAAAAATCTTTTAATGCAAATATACATTTTTTTTTGCTAATTCTAAAAAAAGTAGTACTTTTGCATTCGCTTTTGAGACAAAAACGATGCTCTAAAGCATTGAAAAAACAACCCACGGAAAGGTGCTCGAGTGGTTGAAGAGGCCCGCCTGGAAAGCGAGTAAGCGTTAAAAGCGCTTCAAGGGTTCGAATCCCTTCCTTTCCGCAAAAGAAACAACAAGTTTCAAGAACAGTCACAAAAGTGACTGTTTTTTTATTGGTAAAATTGACAAGTCAAACAAAAATGAATATCGCTGCTTGGGCTCGGACCTTGTGTGCCACCACGGCTTTAACATTATAGGTGGGTTCTATAAATTCAACGTAAACATGAAATATTTTGAAAATATACTTTTCTGTGATTTTGGCCGTTTTTGGTCATCTTGCTGTTTGTCACTCGGTCATGTAGCCCGCTACACTCCCTCGTTCCGCTCAGCAAT
>JAZUIX010000179.1:0-3677 GCA_045642445.1 Bacteroidales bacterium
AACGAAAATAGCATGATATTGTATCTCATTCGTAAGAAAATGCTGTTTATTTTTGCAAAAGAGGGGCCAGTATTGCCAGTTTTTGAGTATTACGACTTTGCCCATAATGTCAGGCCAAGTCTGCGTAATGAAAAAATAGCAACAGGCTGCTAAAATAATATTAGCAGCCTGTTGTCCAATTTATTAACAATACGTTAGCGAAATGAGTTATCCGTTCATACGCTGGTAATAACGCCACCATAGGGCAGGAACTTCGTTGTTCATGGCCTGCTGGTAATCGGCGTAGGTGCAAGGCAGCAGCAATTGGCGGGAATATATCTCGCGCATCTCCACATCCTCGCAGGGCACTTCGACCCACCAGCGGTCGCTGAGTTTGCTCTTATAGAAGGTTATCTCCAAACCCTGGTCCTCCATACTCACCAAATAGCGTTTGCAATTCTGCGGGTCGAGCAACGGGGAATCGTGTTTGCGGTTGAAGAATCCTTCGACGAAGAACCATAGTGCCTGAGCCACCAGATGGGAGGTCTGGCCACGGTTGTCGAACATGGGGTTGACCTCGAACATGCCGAGGCAACTAATCTTGTCGCTCATGCCGGCAAAACGCATCATGCGGCATAGTTCCTCGCCATAAAAACCATGGGGCGAGGGGTCGCAATTGCCTGGGGCATCGCTCTGTCGCACAGCTCCGATATCAACCGACAATAAGTCGGCATTGCGCACCAAAGCCTCGGCACGCACCATATCGTTTTGCACTTCTCCCACACGATAGGCATCAAACTTCAACTCGTCCATCAACTTCACATACTCCTGCCCCACAAAATAGGTCTGATAGCCCACATTGGTGTGCAAAAACAGATAGTTGGGGTTCTGCATGATGATATGTTTGAGATAGGTGCGGGAAGTAATCTCTTCGTATGGGTCGAGGTCGAAACGGGAATCGATGGAGGTGATATTGATGATGCGCTGCAGACGTTCGAAGCCCTTATAGGCGGCGAATGTCAGGTCTTGGCTTCCACCCAAAAGAATGACTGTATTGTTGTTTTCCAACAGCACAGCCAACACTTCGGAGAGGGCATAATAGGTATCCTCAACATTTTGTCCGACAATGATATTGCCAAAATCAAAGAGTTGTGTGTCTTCGGTAGGAATAGCCAACGGATAGAGATAGCGGCGTATCTCATCAGGTGCCATCGCACAGCCGGCATTTTTTTCGGCTCCGCGGTCTTCGCCTGCTCCCAACAGCACCAAGCCCCCCTGCGGAACAGCAGGGAGACCTGTTTCTGCGGTATAGGCAGTTATCTTGGTGCCCAAAGCCACGCTGTACTCATCGGGAAAAAAACCGAGGGCGCTCAGACTTATGGGCGAGAGGTATTGCTGAATATCCATGTGTGCTTACTTATGGAGATATTTTTAGAAGGTTTGCTTAATCACATTGCCATGGTCGTTGACAATCATCTTGTAGAACCATTCGGGGTAGCTGGGCTGCTGCGGGAAGGCGCAACCACCTGTGGCGCTACGCTCAAAATTTCCATCCTTCTCCTTCTTGATGTTACCATCAATATATTTCACCAACAGATACTGGTCGAGTTTGTTCCACTCGTTCATCATGCGCTCGGCGCTACGGTTGGAGAAATCGTTGAGGAGGTGGGTAAGAGCCTCATCGTTATCGGCCGAAGCCTTGGCTTTGGCATCGAAACGATTGACATCGTGGATAAAGCCTTCCTCAAGTTTGCCCTGAACTTTTTGCAAATCGACAATCATGTCGCTGTAACGGCTATAGACAAAGTTGGTAACACGGTTGAACAGCCAGAAAGCGGAGGTGGCGCTATAAGTGAGCATATCGCCATTGCCCTCACGGAAGCACTCCGGAATCTTGGTTATGCCGCAATACATGGGGCAGTAGCAGGTGCTATAAGTGTCATCAACACCAAACCACAGGATGCCTCCCACCTTGCTGGGCAGCCAGCTGCGGCACTGGGCCACAAAGCTGAAACCAGTCTGCTGGGTGGAAGTGGCACGCTCGTGGACATATTTCTGACCATCGACTTCAAAGTCCATAGGACGCCAACGATAGGGGCAAGCGAAAGGACCGGCACCCACATCCTGGGTCATATCCATAGCGGTACCCTCATAATGGTCGCGCATAAGGTTCATCACCTCTTGCAGTTCCACTTGATGGTCGGGCTTAATCCACAGAGGCATACGCTCGGCATTGGGGTCGCCCATAGCGTATTTCTCATATTTTTTCATGTCGTGGTTCACACGATTGAACATTGCATACACGCGGGCATCACAGCCACGGATACCGCTGAAAGTAAGGGGAGCATAGGTGTCGGCAAAGCTGAAATCCTCGTCCTTGCCTTCGAACCAGCCACAAGCACGGGCATAGGTGACAACATCGGCAGCGTAGACGCATTCGACCTCGGGCTCATAGATGTAGTCGATATGGTTGCTGCTGATAACAGTGTGAAGACCCTTGCCTTTGGCCTTCTGCCATTTGGCGGGTTCCTGCGGGAACTGGGTGATGCGGGCCTGGTTGGCATGGCCAGACACATAGCCGTTGGGGATGCGGCGAGCCACCCACACAGCACCGTCCTTATACTGGTATTTCAGTTTCTTGGCAACATCGGCTTTCACAGGGGTGCCACGTTTGCCAATCAACTCAAGAATCCAGACCTCATTGGGGTCGCAGATAGAAAAGCTCTCGCCTTCGCTGCAATAGCCATAGTCGGACACCAGCTTGGTCATCCAATAGATGGCCTCACGGGCGTTCTTGGCACGCTGCAAGGTGACATAGATGAGCGAGCCATAGTCGATGCCCTTCACCTCGTCCTTCCAGCATTCCTCACGGCCACCGTAAGTGGTCTCTCCAATAGCCAGCTGATGCTCATTCATGTTGCCCACCACGCTGTAGGTGTGAGCCACCTGGGGTATCTCGAACAATTTGCGACCGCTGTCCCAGTCGACGAGCATAAACATCGTGCCTTCGGGATAATTGGCGGCCTTGCGATAATACAGTTCGCCATACAGCACATGGCTGTCTGCCGCATAGGTAATCATAGTGCTACCGTCCTTAGTGGCACCTTTGGTAAACAAGAAATTGGTGCAGGCCGAAGCGGTGTAACCCATAACGAGAACCGCAGCCAGCAGGGTAAGAGAAACTATTTTCTTCATAATATTTATATATTTTAATTGTATTCAATAATTTAAGCAACGTAGGCACGATTGATGCACCCACTTTCAAGATTGCAAAGATACAAATTATATTGAACCTATACAATATTTTTATTGCTTTTTTATTACAAATATACCGTTAATATCCCAAAACGCCCTCAACAAAACAGCCAAATTGCCGAATGAAATTTGGCCAAATTGGTGAATGAAATACGGCCAAATTGGTGAATGAAATGAAAAACGAATTGGCAAATTAGCTGATTACCAACAAGCTTTCATCAACAAACATAAACAAAAAAATGCAAAAAATCCGACTCAAAATAGATGTGTTAACCCATCGAGGTGTTTTGAAAGGAATATTCTAAAGGTGGGTTCTATAAATTGATTTCTTGGGATTTCGGAGTGGTTTTCGAGCAGATTGCTGTGCAGAACGAGGAAGCGTAGCGGGCTACGTGACCGAGTGATAAACAGCAAGATGCCGGAAAACGCCCGAAATCGCAGAA
>JAZUIX010000180.1:0-7845 GCA_045642445.1 Bacteroidales bacterium
TTGCTTTGGCGGCAACCTGCCGAAGTGGGACACACCTCGCAGCCGCTTGTGGCTGAGCAGAGCATAATTGTTCCTTCCAGCCAGCCGGCTTCAATCCGTCAGACTTCATTTTCAACGGCAGAAGCACCCCTCCCAACAAACACCGATGTCCGACTTTCGGTGTCAGCCCACTCATCCAACAATCAGACAGATTCGCCTCAGCTGACCCTGACAACACAATCGGAACCTTCGGCAGAAATCTTCGCTTGCAATATGCAGATATGTGATTCTGACTATCTTTGTATGCTGATTACGGAAAACCTCGAAAACAATCTCAATAGGGTATGAAACTGTTACGAAACCTTCTGTTTGTATTGATTTTGGCAACGGGATGCTCTTTGCAAGCCCAGACCCATATCTATTCCCGCTATGCGTCGCATACCGACCTCGGCGTGGCGTATGTTCCCAACTTCAAATTGGACAGTATCAACACCGTCAATGTGACCGTGATTATGGCCCAGGATTCTGTGGCGTGGGAATGGCTGAAAGCAGAGTTCCGAATCCCCGAACTGTCAGAGAACGAACTCCATCAGTTGTCTTTAAGGAATACAGTGGTAAGTCTCCAGTTTCGCGACAAGAACGATCCCACCCAAAAAGCCAACACATCGGCGTTGGACAGGTGTATGTTGTCAATTGACCACACCCAACACATTCTGTTCATATATCAGTACGACACCATGGAACAATTTTATTCAGTAATATCATATTCATTTAAAAAACTTAAATTATGAAGAAATCAAAAGTATTAGTTGTTTGTGCAGTCCTCTCCGTACTTTCAGTGGGCTGCCAAAAGGAAGAAATCAATACTTCTTCCGACTATGCAGTATCACAAAACGACACCCGATGCCACCTATATTATACAGTGGATGGTGTAAAAATGCACACGTCATTTGACAACCCGTCGGAAATGTCGGATTTCTTGCAGTATCTGACGACTCTCACATTCCAAGGCCATCAGGTGACAGTCTGCACCAAATGCCACAATCAAGCTGCATCGGCAAAGGATGTCGTCAAATTTGAAACAAAAGATGAGGTGGTATTCCACAAGTGGGTTGCTGAAAGACTTAATGAGGGGTATGATGTAAGTTTTTATTACGATAAAGAGCGAGGTATGTATGTCGGCACCGCAACCAAACAGTAACCCCAAATAACTATTGGCCACGGCCAATCACAAACAATGAAAACATCATGAATATCCTCTGACGAAGTCCCGCCCAAAGAATGCGCCGGTTGGTGCGGGACGATGATTTTGGAAGGTGCCCCGTGGGAGGGCCGCAGAAGTCTCACAAACCAAACGGCCCTTCCCACCCACAGCACCTGAGGCATAGAAACGCAATGCGGGTCAGTTGCCTTTGATAGTAATAACTCAAAAAAGCGGATTCTATTGTATGGAGTACGAAAAATTTGCCGCCAACCCATGCAGCATACATGGCCAATGCAGATATGTTGTGTGCAGAGACCTTTGTTTCAGTACACTGCAACCATTAAATAGAATTTCGTATGAGAAGAACTATTTTAAAAGGATTGTTATTCTTATTTATGCTTATGCCGCTAATGGTTATCGGACAGAAAGTCCCTGCGGGAAGATGCGACGTCAAAATCAGTTCGGATTTTGAGTCGTCATGCTTACTAACAGAATATTACAAAGCCGATTCGACACTGCTTCTGCCAGATTCGGCCACCTGCTATGCTGCATGCAAAGGCAATAAAGTGGTCTATACAGCCACGGTAAGCAATGCCGCCATTCTTGATTGGCAGATAGAGGGTGCCGAAAACTACACAGTTTCGTCCGACAGTCTTTCGGTAGAGGTGTTGTGGGGCGACGAGGAACGCGGCTCAGTGACGGCCAGTGCCGTCGGTCTTCAGGGTGACACTTGCATGCAGACTCTTTGTGTGCTGTTGGTTGATCCGCCTGTGGTAGGCAGCGTCACGGTGCCCAGTTTTTATATAGACCCGTCCGGACTCAAAATAATAGAGATATGTTTGGGTGAGACCATCGTGCTGACCGACGAAAGTTCCGCGTCAACTTCGGCGCTCACAGGTTTCCTGTGGGATACACCTTATGGGCAATACACCACACGCAACTGCTCCATAGTTCCCACTCAGGAGGGCAGATTCATCATCCTTCATGAAGTCCAAAACGAATGCGGATGCACTTCGTCCGAAGAAATCGAGGTGGTTGTGGCTGCCAAATCGGACCTCGAGCTGTCGTGCTATGGTACCGTTTGTGCAGGCAGTACGGCAACCTATACTGTGCTCAAACCCGACTGCAAAAACTATCACTGGAGCGTGAAGCATGGCTACATCGTCAGCGGACAAGATACCCCTACCGTCACTGTGCAATGGGGAGATTCGCCTTCGGGCTACGGGGTGATATCCATTGACGGAGCCCCCTGCAATATGAAATGCGATGCCTTGTTGTCGAAACGTATCCCCATCATCTCGCCTGATGTCGCCATTGTGGGTCCCGACACTCTCTGTTTGGGCGACGTACAGCTATACGAACTCCCACTGTGGGGCTCTACCGACTACAGTTGGTCTTGCACACCGTCTGTCGGAGTGCGCCACATACCCTATGAGGCTCCCAACCAGTTCCTGGCCGAGTTTTCTCAGCCTGGGGTTTACAGGATGGCTGCCGACTACGAGTGCGGATTTATTGGCTGTGGGCCCTACACCTCGGCCCTCAAGACAGTGGTGGTACTCGACACTCTGGCCATCCATGCCCCCACAGATGTATGCTTGAACGAGATGGTGGCTTTGGCTTTGAACGTCCCGGGCGTTCAGGCACGCTGGACGGTGCGCGACAATGATGGCGTACTGCTCTGTGACACGATAACCGACACGTTGCGTTACAAGTTCCCCCTGACGGGCAATGTCTCTGTCAGTGCTTATCACAAGGACTACTGCAAACCCGCTGTCTGCGGCATCACCGTCCACGACAATCCTCCACCCATGTATCTTTCCGACACCTCCGCTTTGATGGCTTGTGGCAACGGTTCGCTCCTGTTGGGCGACACGCCTACCTCAAGACGGTACTATCTGAAGTGGGTGTCTATGTGCGACACAGCCAACTTCTTTGAGGGCGATACCGTGTCGGTGCACTTCTCCGACACCGCCTGCTCGCTGCTGGTGTATCAGGTGGACAGAGTCTATGGCTGCATCTCGACCCCCGACACCAAAGCCGTGACACCGTTCCGACTGCTGCCTCCCAGAGGCAGGAATTACAGCATCACTTCCGGCTGCACTCTCGACCTGTCTGTTCCCGACCAGTCTGACAATGTGGAATACGAATGGACTGTCGGCAATACACAATACCTTAGCATTGTCGGCAATGGCATATCTAATGTTGCAACTATTTATGCCAATCATCTGCCCAATAACGCAATATATGGAATACCTGTATATTTAAAAAGAATCTATTGCGACACCATTCAGCAGATTGATACGTTCAAATTAGATATTAGCGACCATCATGTATTCATCGTCCCTCACGGGGAGACTATTTGCCAAAATACCCCGCTTGTTCTTTCCGTTTCAGGTGTTTCTCAAGGAGTTTCAATCGAATGGTATACTGCGGAAAGCGGATATTCATTGAGTGGAAATAATCGGGTGTGGATACCCATGGGGACAGGCTGGCAACGTTTCTCTGCGAAACTGACAAATCTAAATTACTGTGAAGACTCGATCATCCTATATGATTCGGTATATGTTTTGCCTGCCCCTGTGTTCAATATCACATATGCTAACGGAGTGTTCTATGTTCCTACCTTTGGTAACAATGCGACTTATCAATGGGAAAAAGACCATGTGATTTTGAGTTCCACCGGTCCCACTTGCTCGAGTGAAGGATATGGGGTGTACAGTTGTACAGTGACCTTAGACGGCGGAAACGGATGTTCATACACTGATAACTTTCAGTATATCGCAGACATTAACGTACAACCATGCGATGGAGTTGATGTTGTGGCAGACCCTCCGTCAGGACTCAGTACAATTGTTCATATTGTCGATTCGAACATACCAGCACTACTTTATAGTACAATTACCTGGAAAGTATCCATTGATGAGGATGACAATCCTGCAGCACATTTTCAGAGCATATCTCGTTATAGTGCTCGAATGACTGTCAACTCGCCTGGAATCTATACCGTTCTGGTTAAAGCTGATGGTGCTTCTCATCCTTACTATTGTTATAGTGGACGTGTCAATGTGACCTTTGCCTACAATCCTCAAATCGGGGTAGAATATAATTGTGATGACAACACTATCACGGTTACCGACTTATCTACCTATCTGCCAGGAACCCTTGTGCCTCAACGCAGGGTTATGAATGTGAATGTGGACACATTGATACTCAACGGCAATTCATGTCAGTTCAGCGTCAGACAAAATACGACCAATCGTATCAAAATGACCTTTTTGGACGGTTCGGGTTGTTCTGTCAATAAGAATATTTTCATTCCTTTGTCACCAGAAATAACTTCATGCTCTGTTCCTGACAACGTATGTTCGGAAACGCCATTTGAGGTGAGCCTTTCTGCCCGCAATGCCAATTCGTACACTTGGGATTTCGGAGATGGTGCTGGAGGAATTACGAAAGAAATGTCTCACACCTATATTTTTGATGATTCGCCTCTTGCAAATAATTCTTACAATATTATTGCAAAAGTATACAACACTATTGGTTGTTCTGCAGACACATCGTTTAGCATCAGTGTAAATCCTAACCCATTCACACAAGTTAAATTGTCTATGGATACCATCAAATTATGTCCAGGTACAGAGAAGGTATTAACATATCAAACAAGTGAAACGCCTTCTTTTTATCAATGGATATTCAAAGATGACACTTCGCGTTCTTCTTCCAACCAATTCAATGCCTATCAAACGGGGAACTATTTTGTGATTGCTTCAAACGATGATGGGTGTATCGGTCAGGCCATGCTGAACGTCCCCTTCTTGACAGCACCGGTAGCATTTATTGACGGAGATACTGTTTTCTGTCAGGGCGACGAGATACGACTGAACGGCTTTACGGGTGATGGATTCACCTATCATTGGCGAATCACCGACCGCGTGAACTATACCCGCACATTCGACGAGGGCAACATCCGCTTTACCGCAGACACGGCTGGGTTCTTCACGGCATATCTTGAGGTGTCATCAGATAACGAGTGTCCTGCCTTCGCCACACATCACTTTATTGTCCACCCCCAGCCGCCAGCCCCTTCAGTGGCCTTCGGCAACCCCTGCATCAACAATCCGCCTGTCGAACTCCACTCCACGTCGGGCGGCTCCCTGTACTGGAGCAACGGCTATCACGGCAGTTCGGCATTCTACTATTCCGACGGCTTCGCCACGGCACACTACTATGACGCAACCACAGGCTGCAAGTCGAAAGAAGCGGAAATCTTCATCCACCCGCAACCAAATTACGATGCACTGCTCACGGGTTGCTACACCAAGTGTCCTGACGCTTTGGCCACTTCCATTCCGGTCTATGGGTTCTATCCCTACCAGTCCGACATGCTCCATTGGAACTGGATGCACGATGGGTCAGCCTTGCATTCTGGTAGCGAATACTCCATTGCAGCCCTGCCTATACCCGACTTCGGAGGTTATCAGCTCATTACCAAATTCGGTCTCGGCTGCATGTCCGAATCGCCCGCACTCACCATCGAACCCAAAGACACCTGCTCGTGCGACAGCATACGCGTTGTAGTCCGAAACGTCAACTGCAAGGCGGAAGGCTGCGAACTGTACTACGATTTCGATGTAGAGATATGCAACCACGGTGGTACGGCCCTGTTCAACCGCATGACTACGGTCACCAACGACATGATTACATCCGTCACCCCGTGGCCCATCACGCTGATGCGCGACAGCTGTCAGACCGTTCATGTCACCATGCAGCGTAACACCTTTGGCAACAGCATGCTCACCCTCACCATTTACGACCCCGAGTCGAACTGTAAAAAGTCGTTTGGGGTGCCGTATGGCGATATGGACTGCATCACTACCGACTGTCATCTGGACTTGGGGGACTGGTTCGCGGTTGATGAACTCTGTACCCTTCATCAGACCTCCTATTTCCGTGTGATGCTCCATCCCGACATGGGCATAAACTCGCTGTTGGGTTTTTGGAGCGAGCCAGGGCAGATGATTGACTTCTTTTTTGACGGCGACCACATTGACGGCCTCTACATGGCTGACTACGGATGCCTAACGCAGATGGCCGCCGATGGTGGCGAGATCTGCTTCCATGCCATCGTCTGCACCGAAAACAAGGAGTTGTGTCATGCAGTGTTGTGCCTCCCTGCCGAAGAACTGCTCAACATACTTCCCCAAGACGGCAAGGGCGGACATGGCGGTGTCGTGTCTGACACTACTCAACACTCGTTGCCGCTTTCGGTCTTTGATCTTGTTCCTAATCCTGCCACCGACAAAGTTTCCGTGGTGGGTGTTGACGGGGTGGTTGAAATCACCGTCTTTGATATGCTCGGACGAGTGGTGGGCACCTACCGCGACGTGTCGGTATTCTCGGTGTCGGCACTGGCCAAGGACTCCTATATCGTCAAGGTCGTCACCGCCGACGGTCATGTCGAATACCGCAAACTGATAAAGCAGTAAAATTATCAACCCATGTGCTGCGGTGTTTTTGCACCGCAGCACATTATAAATTTTAATGATATGAAAAAATATTTGTTAATATTTTTGACGGCAATGTTCGCGACAGGCCTCCTTACTGCCCAAGAATGGCGGTGGGCCCATACCTACGGAGGAATGAGAGACAATTACGGATTTGACATGAACCATACGCGATGTATGGCATTGGACTGCGCGGGCAACCTGTATGTGCTGGGCGAAGTCGGAAGACTGAGCTACATTGACGGCTCATCCACCCCTTTCCCCAGCCCTGCTTTTGGGGGTTGGGACGGTGTCGCAACGGTCTTTGCGAAATTCGATGTCCAAGGCAACCTGGTGTGGAGCAAGCAGCTCAGGAGTTATCAGAATGTGGCCAATGCACTTTGGATGGAACTACAAGGGGACAGACTGTATGTGATGGCTAACACCGCTTTGGAAAACACTACATCTGAGGCTTCATACATCTACTATTGGGACACATTGGTGTACCGCAATGCAGTGATACGGATTCCTGCCAGTGAACGGGTGCTGCCGTTTAAGTTCGGACGTTGGACGGTGATGGCTACATTCGACTTGGACGGAAACCTGCTGGACAACCATTTTGTCCACATCTCCGATGGGGCCTTGCTGCTGCCTCTTTGTACGGACGGGCTGTTTCATCGGGACAGGCAGAACAACTCATATATCTTTACCGTTAACGACTACGACAGCATTACCCATTTTTCCATGGACGACACTCCTGGCAGAACCTTCACCTACGAACCTGAGCAGAACCGTGTCAATATTTGGATGTACAAAATAACATCGGACTGGCAGATGCAGTGGGTCAAACCTGTATTCCATCATACAAGAGGGGTCTATTATGATACATTATATCGTTCATTTATCAGCAATTGTTTCCTTACAGGAATATCTTATGATGAGGAAGACAACATGTATGTTACGGGATATATGCGTTTGTTTAGTCACAGGGGCAGTTACGAAGGTTTCAACGACTATCCTTGCTATATCTATTTGGATAGTACCGAACAGCACTATATCCGTGTAGACAATGATTATGATGCCCAATTTAAAAGTTTTATCATCAAATATGATACCAATGGCAATGTGCTGTGGGTCAATCATCCCTACAGCCGAGAGTATGACCATGATTTGTCACTT
>JAZUIX010000181.1:0-10017 GCA_045642445.1 Bacteroidales bacterium
TCTGTGATTTTGGCCGTTTTTGGTCATCTTGCTGTTTGTCACTCGGTCATGTAGCCCGCTACACTCCCTCGTTCCGCTCAGCAATCTGTTCCAAAACCAACTCAAAATCCCAAGAAATCAATTTATAGAACCCACCTAAAGTTTTTGGATTATTTCTCCTTACAATTTGTCCCATGTTATTTTTTTAATGTTACTAAAGAATGCATTGAAGAGCCCGAAAAGTTCACCCATTGTGTGGTCGTCAAAACAATCTTGTGGGGAGTTCTATAAATTAAAAAATTGTTAATCATTTGTTTATGTCAATATTTTTTCATATCTTTGCAAAATAATTGAAGAGTCTTGATATGGCATACAAAAAATCATCTGAAGCAGGCATGTTCGACCAGGAATTTACCCCCCCCACACACAAAAAAAAAATCCAAGAAGAGAAATGTAAAAAAGCGTTGACAGATTAAAGAAAATGTGTAACTTTGCAACATCTTTCAAAGCGAGAGCAGAGGGCAAGTCTCACTTGGACTATGCCGAGCGAATAAGACGTCTTGAGTAGAACTCAAAAACTGAAAAATAGGTGCGAAACGGACAAAGTAGGCTCTTCGCCGAGCACCTAAGAACAAAATGTTTAATTTTTAGAGCCTACCTCTATTAGAAAATTCTAATCAGGGATAAGGCGTTTTTGGGGCAATAAGAGGTACTTTTGCAGCATGAAAAATCTTATTTCAAACACACTCAAAATACTGACAATTATACTATTGTTATCAATTCATGGGCTCATAAAAGCGCAAAATTTCCTTTCGGTTGAAGCCTTAGACTCCATGTTGCTGGCCGGCAACCCCGACTTGCAAAAAGCCCAATTGGAGTTGCAGAAAACGCAAAACACATTGCTGCAAGAACGACTCTGGGACAACCCCACCCTAGGCTTAGAACAGAATGTATACAACCCCAACAACGGAAGGTATTTCGACCTTTCGAGCCAAGGTGAGTCGATCCTGACTGTGACGCAACAGCTGCCCAAACTCGGAGAGATGAAACACCGCAGGATGTACGGCCAAGCAATCCTGACGAGCGATTCGATAAAGCTCAAATGTATTGAATACGACCTGCTCAAAGAGATGCACCGCAACTGTATAGAGATGCACTATGCAGAACTGTCGAGCTCAATATACGACAGTTTGATATGGCAGATAGAGACCCTGCTCGCCCAGATGGAAATCCAATGCCAAAACGGCCAGATGGCCCATTGGGAGGTGGAACGCATACGCACCTTCCTGCTCACGATGAGGAAAGACCGTCTGGCGATGGATCTACAAAAACTAATGTCGGCCAATCAGATTAAGAACATGCTGAACAAGCCTGCCGAATGGCATTTCGACCTTGCTTGGGAGTATGACACCAGCCTCTACTACACGCTGACAGACCGTTGGATGCAGCAGCCTGCCACATCGGCCCCCATCTATCGCCTGGCCGAAAGCCAACTGAGCGCAGCCGTTCGGAACGAGCAGGTGCAGCGCAGCCTGGGAAGACCCGCCATAGCCCTAAGCGCCACATACGACAAGGCGGGCAATTTTGTCAACAACTATTATGCCGTGGGGCTGAATATAGAGTTGCCTGCCTTCAATCGCAACCAGGGCG
This sequence comes from Bacteroidales bacterium, assembly GCA_045642445.1. Taxonomy (GTDB): domain Bacteria; phylum Bacteroidota; class Bacteroidia; order Bacteroidales; family P3; genus Colimorpha. The sequence goes on from JAZUIX010000181.1 coordinate 1,630, forward strand.
GGCGCAAATCGGCTCGGCTAGAGATGTCGCAAGCGCAACTGACAGCAGCCATAGCGGCCTCGGAAATTGACAAAGAGAAAAAGATGTTCTATCAGATGCTATCGGAACAACGCGCGCTACTGGAAGGCACCTGCCACAGAGACGATAACCGACTCGAAGTGATGCGGGACGGCGTAGCGAAGAGCTTGCAGGCTAGGCAGATTAATGCTGCACAGTATATCGACTTTTATCAAGGTTATATCGATCGCAGGTTGGCCGAATTGGAAATACAGAAGAACATCAACCTGATTGTTGAAGAGATCAAAAGTATTGCTGGAGCGGAATAATAACCCTACAAAACAGATTGTTGCCACCGCGGCCTCGAAGTCAGCCCAATCGTGCAATCTTCAGTATTCAAAACCAACCTTGGCTACAAACTAGAAAAATCGTAAATTACTCGCTCTCATGTATCTTTTTCAAGCGATGCTCAATTACAAATAGTTTCGAGCAAACTATTGCTTATGACTTTCTAATGGTGACAATGTGCATCTAACAAATAAAAAATATTAAATATACATTATGAAATACCTAGACAGACTGTTGTTTACTACACTACTATTATTGGTCGCCGCTGGATGTAGCGCCCCAAACGGCGATACCCAAGAGACAGAACCTTCTGATTTGGCAGGGATGGAACAATCGGGAATAATAGAATACACCACGGCCAACCTCCAACCTATCACCGAACAGATAGCCCTATCGGGGCATGTGGTGTGCGACCCCGAGCACATGGCTGTGGTGTTCACCCCTATGGGTGGAAGCGTTCTGGCCGTTTATGCCAACGAAGGCGGCTATGTGAGGCGTGGCGACAAGTTGGCCCGCCTCAGCAGCGCCCAGATGGCCGAGATACAGCGACAGCTGACGGATGCAAAACTGAGGATCGACATAGAGCAGAGAAACGTTGAAACTGCCCAAGAGTTGTCGGCCGCGGGTGTGATGTCTGGACGCGACCTGGTCCAAGCACAGCGCCAACTAGCAGATGCCAAGGGAGAGAAAGCGCGGCTGGATGCCATGATGTCGTACTGTCACCCTCGTGACAACGGTGTGTTTGATCTCGTAGCCCCCCAATCAGGCTATGTGATAGACAAACGTGTGAGTACCGGAATATTGCTGCCAGAAGGATACAACGACACGCTATTTGTGATTTCCAACACAAAGAAGGTGTGGGTGATGGCCGATGTGTACGAAAACCAGATTGGAAGAATCGAACCTAATCAACTGGCCAAGGTGATGCTGCTGGCATACCCCGATACGGCTTTCGAAGGAACGGTAGACTGCCTGTACCAGTTTGTAGACAACAGCCGCAAAACCATACAGGCCAGAATCGTGCTGGACAACCAGTCGGGACTATTGAAACCGGGTATGTTTGTGACCGCCAATATAGTGCTGAGCCAGACACAGCAAACTTTCCCTTGCATACCTTCAAGCGCCATCATATTCGACGGAGGGAAAAACTATGTGGTGGTCAAGAAAGGCGACTACGCCGAGATTGCCACCATTACCACAGCTATGCAGCACGAAGGGCTGTGTTATGTGGCCGACGGCATCGAAAGCGGACAGCAAGTAGTGTCGCGTAATCCCCTTCTGATATACAACAAACTACGCAGAGACAACACCCAAAAATAACGCCATGCACAAGTTAATAGACCATATCATCTGTTTGTCAATCAAGAATAAGTTCATGGTGTTGCTGACCACCTGCATACTAGTGGTCGTAGGCATCACCTGCTTCAAGAGCACCCCTATCGACGCCTTTCCCGATGTGACCAACGCCAAAGTGACCATCATCACCCAATGGCCGGGGCGCAGCTCCGAAGAGGTGGAAAAGTATGTGACCATTCCGGTAGAGATTGCCATGAACTCCGTGCAACAGAAGACCGACATACGCTCCATATCCCTCTTCGGGCTCTCGGTAGTAAACATCATTTTTGAGGACCATGCCGACGACTTTGTATCGCGCCAGCAAGTGTACAACCTGATCCGCGATGCCGACCTGCCGGAAGGGGTGGTGCCCGAGGTTCAGCCGCTCTACGGCCCCACGGGCGAAGTGTACAGATATACGCTGAAGAGCGACACAAAAACAGTACGCAAACTAAAAGAGCTACAAGATTGGAAGATAGACCGCCGGTTGAGAGCCATCCCCGGCGTGGCCGACATCGTGAGTTTCGGTGGCGAAGTGCGCGTGATTGAGGTGGGCGTTGACCCTAACAGGCTCAACCATTTTGGCGTGTCGCCACTGGAGCTCTACCAAGCCATAGCCGACTGCAACGTGAATGTAGGAGGCGACGTGATACAGAAAAATAGCCAAGCCTACGTGGTGCGAGGAATAGGCCTGATCAACAATATTGACGAACTGGGAGATGTGGTGGTGACAGAGCTGGATGGAAATCCGCTCTTGGTGAAGCACCTGGCCGAGGTCAAGGAGTCGTGTCTGCCCCGCCTGGGACAAGTGGGACGCGACGAGAGCGACGATGTGGTGGAAGGCATCGTGATTATCCGCAAAGGCGAAGACCCCGCCAAGGTTATCGCCGACATCAAGTCCACCATCCAGCAACTGAACGACGAATTGGCCATCGAGGATGTGGAGATTGTTCCATTTTACGACAGAGAGGTGCTGGTGGACCTCGCCGTGAACACAGTCATGCACAACCTATTGGAAGGCATGCTGCTGGTGATGCTCATCGTGCTGCTGTTCATGTCAGACTGGCGCGCAATGATCACGGTGGGAGTGGTAATCCCCATAGCCTTACTCTTTGCCTTCATCTGCCTGCGAATCAAAGGTATGTCGGCAAACCTGCTCTCGTTGGGGGCTATAGACTTTGGCATTATCGTAGACGGAGCGGTGGTGATGGTAGAGGGGCTATATGTGGCACTGGACCGAAAAGCCAAGGCCGTAGGCATGGAACGGTTCAACGCGCTGTCGAAACTCGGCCTGATACGCCAGACGGCCAAAGACAAGGCACGGGCAGTATTCTTCTCCAAGCTGATTATCATCACCGCACTGATACCTATCTTCTCGTTTCAGAAAGTGGAGGGCAAGATGTTCTCACCCCTGGCCTATACATTGGGTTTCGCACTCTTGGGTGCGCTGATTGCCACCCTCACGCTGGTGCCCGTGCTGAGTGTGATACTTTTCAAACGCAACGTCAGGGAACGCGAGAATCTGGTGGTGCGAAAAATCAAGGCGTTCTTTATGCGCATCTTTGGCGTATGCAACGCCCATCAGAAATGGACTGTAGGCATCTCGGCAGCGGTAATGGCTGCCGGACTGGGGGCCTTCTCGCTATTGGGCACCGAATTCCTGCCACAGCTTAACGAAGGTTCTATCTATATCCGAGCCACGTTGCCCCAGAGCATCGCATTAGATGAGTCGGTGACCATAGCCAACGAGATGCGGCGAGACCTGATGGCATTCCCCGAAGTGAGGCAGGTACTGTCGCAAACGGGCCGCCCAAACGATGGTACGGATGCCACAGGCTTTTACAACGTGGAGTTGCATGTGGACATCTATCCCGAAAAGGAATGGGACAGCAAACTTACCAAAGCCCAACTCATCAAGAGTATGGAACAAAAGCTGGCACGTTACCCCGGCATCATAGTCAACTTCTCCCAACCGATAACAGACAACGTAGAGGAGGCCGCCTCAGGTGTGAAGGGGTCCATAGCCGTAAAGGTATTCGGTCCCGACCTGTATGTGACCGAGGAGATTGCCAACACCATCGAGAAAGAAATCTCACAAGTGGAAGGCATCGAAGATGTGGGCCAGATACACAGCATCGGACAATCGGAACTACGCATCGAACTCAACGAGCGCCTATTAGCCCGATATGGCGTGGACAAGGAGATGGCACAGCGCATTATCGAAATGGCCATTGGCGGCAAAGAGGCTTCGATACTGTATGAAGAGGAGCGAAAATTCGGCATCGTAGTGCGCTATCTGTCCCCGTTTAGGGCCGACGAAGAGGCTATTGGCAACATACTCGTGCCCACAATGAACGGCTCCAAAGTGCCACTACATTCTATAGCCGACATCTACCCTATCACTGGTCCGCTACAGATCTATCGCGACAACCATAACCGTTTCGGAGCAGTGAAATTCTCGGTCCGCGGGCGCGATATGGGTTCTGCCGTAGCCGACGCCCAAGCCAGAGTGGCACAGTCTGTGGCCCTGCCCGCAGGTTATCGACTCCAATGGACCGGCGACTTCGAGAACCAGCAACGCGCCTCGCAACGACTGCTGCGCGTTGTGCCCATCAGCATCTTGCTCATCTTTATTATATTGTATGGCCTGTTTTTGAATGTGCGCGACTCACTTCTGGTGCTTCTCAATGTTCCCTTTGCCGCGGTGGGCGGCATTATGGCCTTGCTCATCACGGGCTTCAATTTCTCGATCTCGTCCGGTATAGGCTTCATAGCCCTCTTTGGCATCTGTATTCAGAACGGCGTGATCATGATATCGGACATCAAATCGCTAGTCGCCGCCGGAGGCAGACTGGACGATGCCGTCACCGAAGGCGTGGCAAACCGCATACGCCCCGTGGTAATGACTGCATTGATGGCCATCCTCGGTCTCACCCCAGCCGCTTTAAGCCACGGGATAGGCTCGGAATCGCAACGTCCGCTGGCCATCGTCATCATTGGCGGACTGATAGTGGCCACCTGCTTTGTGCTGACTGTTTTCCCCATCATAGTCAAATGGTCATACCGATACTCGGAACGCAAAAACACGGTAGTCGCAGAAAAATAGCCAGGCTGACAATAAAGCGAGCAATTCGACGTTATTTGCACTATTGAAACGTGATGGCCAGACAAGTCGCCAACGCTCAAAAAAAAATAATTACAGGCAAGAGAAACCATGGACAAAATACTAATCGTTGAAGACGAGAAAGCCATCAGCAATATTGTGGTTCGCAGTCTGACAGAATTGGGCTTCGATGTGGCGGCAGCCTACGATGGAATAGAAGGGTGGAAAACACTACAAAAACATAGCTACGACCTAATCATAATGGACATCATCATGCCCGGGATGAACGGATTTGAACTTTGCTCTTGGCTCCGACGCGAGCAAGGCTACGCCACTCCCGTGCTGATGCTCACCGCACTAGAGGCCACCGAGGATATCGTGAAAGGTCTGGAGGTGGGTGCCGATGACTATATGTCCAAGCCGTTCAAGCTGGCCGAACTCGTGGCCCGCATACAAGCCATGCTCCGTCGCAACAAGGCCCTCTGCGGCAACGACAGCCTCAAATGCCAAGACCTAGAACTAGACCTGCACTCACATTGCGCCCGACGTAACGGCACCACGATAGAATTCACCCAAAAGGAATTCCGTCTGCTAGAATACATGATGACCCATCCCAACAGAATCCTGTCCAGACGGACACTCCTACGCGAGGTGTGGGACAAACCGTTTGACACCAACACCAATATCGTAGATGTATATGTCAACTACCTCCGCAACAAGGTAGATCAAGGCAGCGACCTTCATTTGATACATACCGTGGTCGGCAGAGGGTATCTTTTCGGAGAAGAATAATGAATTCATGAAAATACGCAATAGGATATCGCTCTTCTACACCAGTATTTCCGCCATCCTCTTCGGGGTAGCATTTACCACAATATGGATGGTGGAAAACCACTATATCGACAACCTCTTTGATTCGTATCTGGCCGAAAAAGCACTACTCTGTGCTCAGAAAAACTGGGAGCGCGACGAACTTTCGGAGAAGTCTTACAGCGAGATACTGTCCGATTATCAAAATCTGCTTCCTACCGCCGAGGAGGTGCTAATCGACAGCACCAGCCATGACTGCCTGGCCATACTACAACAACTCATGACCCCGCGTCAGATAGATAAACTGCTGAAAGATAAGGTAACACATTTCAACCAGGGAAAAAAACGCGGACTGGCCCTAAGCTATCACGACAACGAGGGGAGTTTCTTTGTGGTAGTGATTGCAGAAAACCGCTACGGCAACAGTATCAAAGATTACTCAATCATCCTGCTCGTCGTATTGTATGTGCTCGCCGGAGTGGTGATTCTTTTTGCTGGCAGGCTGCACTCCAAGCACACGCTCCTGCCCCTGCAACACCTTTTGAAAGAAGTTTCGTCTATCGATGCCGACAATCTCACCCAACGGGTGGAGGTAAAAAACAACGACGACGAACTTGACCGTCTGGCCGAACAGACCAACCACATGCTCGACCGCTTACAGAAAGCCTTTGAAAACAAGCGCACCTTTGTCCGAAATGCCTCACACCAGCTGAACAATCCACTCACCATCATCCGTGGCGAATGCGAACTGGCTCTCATGCGCAGCCGCACCCCTGAGGAATACCAGCAAACGCTCACCAAAATCCTAGCCACCGAAGAACTGATGGGCAACGCTATCCGACAAATGCTGCTGTTGGCCGACAGCAACGGTCGGGTACAACCCAGCGCAATAGAGGTGGTAGACCTATGGTTTTTTCTTCAAGAGATGTGCGAAGACAACCCTCGGATAGTAGTCCAGATGTCGGAGAACTGCGACAACTGGCTGGTTTCGACTGAGCCCAACATGCTCCGCACGGTATTAGACAACCTGCTGAATAACGCATGCAAGTATTCTACCGACGAGGTCTCGGTGGTGCTGACCCAAGAGCGGGGCGCAACCTCCGTGGTCATTACCGACAAGGGCATCGGTATACCGAAAACGGAACTGGAGATGATATTCCAGCCCTTCTATCGGGCAAGCAACACACAGGGAGTGCCGGGACAGGGCATAGGCCTCAGCCTTACCCAACGGATATGCCAGCTTTTGAATGTCAAACTGCAGGTTGCATCATCAGAAGGAGTCGGCACCCGAATAGAACTCGCCTTCCCCACCACACAGCAAGAGTCCATTTCTTAGTACTGTAGTTTAGGCATCGTAATACAGGTAACCTCTAAAAATTAACTTATTGACAATAAAATAAATATCTTGATTTTTCGTTATTATATTGAACTTAATCACGAATATTGATGGCAAAATATAAGAAACTTGGGTCGGTCACCCTGTTTGACGCACAAAATACGAAGGAAGATCTCTCTAAACTGGGCAATCCACTTGAACGATTGTCTCAGGTGGTCGATTTTGAGATGTTCCGCAAGGCGCTGGAAGATGTGTTTGAGAACAAGGCTAAGAAAAATAATGCTGGAGCCAAGCCGTACGATGTAGTGATGATGTTCAAGGTGATGGTCATCAAGCATTACTACAATTTGAGCGACCATCAGGTGCAATACCAGATTACGGATCGCCAGAGTTTCAAGGATTTTCTTGGGCTTGCTTCTGGGGACAAAGTCCCTGACGAGAAGACGATCTGGGCATTCTCGGAGAAGATGTCCGATTCGGGTTTGTCGGAAAAACTATTCCAGCAGTTTGTCGATGAGCTCAATGCAAAGGGACTGATCTTCAACGAGGGACAGATTATCGACGCAAGTTTTGTGCTGGCACCTAAGCAGCACAATACCAGAGACGAGAACAAAGATATCAAGAATGGAAAGGGTGGTGATTTATGGAATGACACACCCAACAAGAAGAGGCAGAAGGACGTTGACGCCCGATGGACTCAGAAAGGTGGGCAGAACTACTTCGGGTACAAAAACCACATCAAGACAGACAAGGTTAGTAAGTTTATTAAGAAGTGCTTTGTGTCAGCCGCTTCGCTACATGATTCACAGGCGTTGGATTACTTGGCAGAAGAGTCTGACAAAGAACAGTCTCTGCATGCGGATTCTGCCTATGTCGGACAGGGAGTCATCCTGGCGAAATGGGGCATGGTCGATGAAATCTGCGAAAAGGGATTCAGAAACCATCCGCTGACGGAAGAACAGAAGGCCTCAAATCGTAGAAAATCATCCATACGTAGCCGAGTGGAACATGTGTTTGGCTATGAGGAAGGTAGTATGAATAGGCTCACGACAAGGACTATCGGATTTGTGAGAGCGAAGTCAGCAATCTTTCTCAAAAATATGATCTATAATTTCTTCCGATTAGAACAAATAACCCGCTTGGGAATCAACTAATAGTCAAGGATTCAAAAAAAATACTTAGTATATAAAATATTGATAATCACCCCCAAAAAAAACAAGAAAAAATGTAAACAATAGTATCTAAATAAGAAAAAAATTGTATCTTTGCATTTTGAATTTAGGTGCGAAGCGGCTAAACTAGGCTCTCCGCCGAACACCTAAGAACAAAAAAAATGAATTTTTAGGGCCTACCTATATTTAATCCCGTTTCGAACACAGTATCCTCCCGACAGAATGCCTGTAAAAAATTCCGACACACTTACGATGGATTGGTACTCATGCATGATACGATATAACTC
>JAZUIX010000182.1:0-2709 GCA_045642445.1 Bacteroidales bacterium
TCCGTTATCTTATTCCGTTTCTTACGAACTGCTCGTATCGAAACATGTTGTAGGTCAAGCATTTTAGGAAGATGCTTGTGGCCGCTCTCGCTATACCTATCGTCCGCACGGTCAGCCCGTGCATCGCTCCCTCCATAAAGCCGAAGACATGTTCCACTCTTGACCGTATGGACGACTTCTTCCTGTTCTCTTCTCTCTGCTCGTCGGTCAGAGGTTTGCCGCGGTAACCCTCTTACTATTAGGATTTCCAATCCGCAATTCACTAATTCCTAAAATTTCCACAATATAAACATTCATCATATCATTGTTCCAAGCAGTAACTCGCCACAGAGTTGAATGATTAATGCGGATTACAAATCCTTATAATAATTTGTGTCGGATTGCAAATCCGACACAACACCCTTCCCTCAGAACATCCCCAAGAACGGGGGTCGGTCACTCGACGGTGGTGACGAGACGGACGGAGTAGCCGTAGTAGCGGGGGCACAAGCTGAGGGGCATCACCTTGGGGATGTGGTGGGGCGCAAAGTCGAGGTTGTAGCCGGCGTTCTGCCCCTGCGAGCAGGACCAATAGTTGCCGACACTGCCGGCATAGGAGGGATTGCGCTTGCCAGCGGCAGGAAGGAAGACGGCGCCGGCCTGCTCCAGGCGCTCCCACTCGTCGAGGGTGTAGTGGTCGGTGTCCCAACTGTAGCTGTCGCCGGCCACGAAGGTGAGGCCCGCGGGCAGCGTCCACTCATCGGGCAGGACGATGAGGCCCTTGATGGTGCTGTCGATGGTGACCATGGCCCATTTGGCGGTGGCGGAGTCGCGGCCGTAGAAGATATAGTCCTGCTCATTCTTGGTCATAGTGTACCAACGGCCCACCGAGTCGCCGCCGTTGCTGATGGCATTGGTGCCCCAATCGGTGAAAGAGGGGTAGGCGCTGTTGGAGGAGGAGTGATCCGTGGGGTTGGCACCGGTGCCCCAGCCGAAGAGGTCGATCCAGCCGTCGTAGGTGGCCGAGATGTTGCTGTTGTCCGAACCAATAAAGTCAATCTGATGCTCGGCAAAGCGCCAGAGGCTGTCGACGGCATGGTATTGCAGGTTGCCGCGCGAGAAGCGCACCTGCTTGGTGGCGCTGACGGAGAAGAGCCCCGACAGGGCGCCGTTGGCATCGTAGGGGGCGGCGGCGACGGTGTCGTGCGGCACGATGCTGTCGTAGATATGGACAATGATGCTGTCGTGCACCACAATACTGTCGTGGATATGGACAACGACGCTGTCATGGATGTGGACGACGATGCTGTCGTGCACATGCACCACCACGCTGTCGCGGATGTGCACCGTGTCGTGCAGCACATTGGCGGCAAAGAGGGCGTAGGGGACAGCCATCAGCTGCTGGGTGGTGCTGAGGGTGTAGTTGTTGTCGCCGGCGGGGTCGACCTCAGAGTGGAGGAACCACGGGCCGTCGGCCCAATCGATACAGTCCTCCATCATGCAGTTGACCAAGGCGGTGCCCTGCCCCACCACGACGGCGAAGAGGCCCGCGGCGTCGGTCGTAGGGGTGTGCAGTTCGGCATAGCGCTCGCTGCCGAGGGCCGAACCCTGCAACAGGGCAATGCGCACGGAGACCTGGCTGTTGGCTACCGGTGCCCCCTGTGCGTTGCGCACCACAGCTTGGTAGGTGAAACCCTGAGGAACATCTTGGGCGCTGACGGAGGTGAAAGGTGAAAAATGGAAAGCAAAAAGTAATGCAATGGATATGAGGGCTATCTTTTTCATTGTTTTGTGATTTTAAAGGTTCTACCATCGGCTTGCAGCATATAGACGCCTGCTGCCAGGGCGCTGAGGTCGAGGCGGAGCGCCGTGCCGTCCCACTGCTCGCTGCGCAGCAGGCGACCCTCCAGGCTGTAGAGGCGCACCACGGTGCCGGCGGCCTCATCGCGGCGCAGGTTGACGCCGTCCATCGTGGGATTGGGATAGACCGTCAGGGTGGTGGCATCGGCATTGGCGATGCCGACAGGCTCGACGGTGAGGGGTTGCACGACGCCCTCGCGCAGTTGACCGTCGGCCGTGGCGGCGGTGGCCACCTGCCCCACACTGTAGGTGAACGTGTGGGTGGCGCTGCCAGCCGTGCCGCCGGCGGCAGTCACGACCGCCTGTGCCTGTGCGGCCAACGCCAGGACACAGAGGGTAACTGTTGTCAGTATCCGTTTATTCATCTTGCTATATGTATTGAGGTTACACATTTCCCGGGTGCTTCTATTATTATAGGTAGGCTCTAAAAATTGATTATTTTTGTCATCTGGCTTTGACGGAGAGCCTACTTTCCCCGCTTCGCCAGAGTTGTTATTATCTGCAAAGGTTATAAGAGGTACGATTTTGGGTCACAAACCTCTTTCGGAATTAATATTTCAGACTAATCTACATGGCTTTACCTCACTTTCTCTTGTTTGGTTAGTTATTCCGTTATCTTATTCCGTTTCTTACGAACTGCTCGTATCGAAACATGTTGTAGGTCAAGCATTTTAGGAAGATGCTTGTGGCCGCTCTTGCTATACCTATCGTCCGCACGGTCAGCCCGTGCATCGCTCCCTCCATAAAGCTCAGTCCCTCAAAAAAATTGCGGATTGTGTTTGCGTCTGGCACCTTGTCTTCACTTGCCAGTCCGAGGAACTGCTTAAAGCTGCTACGATCGATTATCTGGTATTCCGTCTGCTCGTAACT
>JAZUIX010000183.1:0-7942 GCA_045642445.1 Bacteroidales bacterium
GAGGCAGTAGATGGAAAAGTGCCGGAGGCACTATCCCACCGACTTGTCGGTGCTTTAACCCCACACTCACAGTGTGGGGTATACGATGCCAAGTGTATCTGCGTCCCGGGGGGACGCTCCAAAATATGGCAGATAATATATAGCGTCCCATCGGGACTCGTCCCTCTCTCCACTACATACCCCACACTGCGAGTGTGGGGTTAAAGCACCTGACGGTGTGTATGTCCCGCTGGGACATGCCGCATCACCATGCTATAAGTGACGGTTAAAAAACAACATGATACGATCTTATCATACAAATGAGGCAGTTTTGTTCCATCGAAAACATCAACATTGTCCCAACTTATTTTTTAAATGTTACTAAAACAAAAATATCCGGACATTTGCGAGCATTCTCGTTTATACCGATTTGGATGAGGTTCGGGGTCAGCTCTCTTCGTTGTAGTAGACTTTGTAGAATTTGCCTTTCTCGTCTTCGCCTTGCTCTATGAGGTCGCGGTTTCCGTGGACGTAGATGTGGAAGTTGCGGTCGAGTTTGATGACGCTTTTGTAGGCCCGCGACTGTTTTTTGACGGCTCCTTCGCTGATGTCGAAATTGTCTTGGAGTTGCACGTCGTTTTCCTCTTGGTATTGCTGGCGGTATTGCTGGAAACTGTCTATCACTTCGGGTTGGGCGATTACTTCTTGAGAAAAGGTTTGGAGGTCGAAGTTGTCGTTTTGCTTGAAGTAGTTGATGCTGCGGTTGAGGAGGTCGGCTTGGTCGGCTTTGCTCACACCTTCAAACTGTTGCGGAAGTTCGTCGGTGACGAATTTTTTGTAGGCCTGCATCTCGGCGTGGGTGCTGTAGTATTCGTCCTCACGTTGACGGAGGCAGAGGAATCCGTCTTTCCAATATTGTGCGTCGAGGCTTCGATTTGTGGCATCCACCACACTCACGATGTAGCCTTTGTCGGCCTCGCTGTTGAAGATGATGGCCCCTTTGTCGAGTTTGTTGGGGTTGATGCCCTGCTGGGGCTCGAGACGGTATTGTCCTTGGGCGCTGGGGTCGTTTTCGCGTGTGCTCCATTGCTCCTCGTCGTGGAGAACGCGGAGGAAGGATTCTTTGTTTTCCGATTTGAAAAGGCCTATGGCGTCCATGGTTTCGCCGAATAATTGACACTCGGAGAAGTATACCACGAAGAGCTCGCCTCCTTTGATGTTGGGGTGGGTGGAGGCTCCGTAGAGCTGGCGGGCCAAGAGTTTGGATTCCTCTATGAGGTTCTCGGGGTCGGCAAAGATGGCTTGGGCGGAATCGTAGACGGGGTTGGAACGGGGGGCGTCGCCTTCGGCTTGGGATGCCAGCTCGCGATCGTCGCAGAGGTGGTAGTATTCCTCGCCTTTGAAAGGGGAGAGGAAGTAGCGGATGAGGAGGTCTTGGAGCTGCTCGGTGAGGTGCAGAGGCTCGGCGGAGAGCACATAGCCCTCTTCGGTGGCTTGGTTGCCCACGCGGTGCAGCAGCACCTGTTTGATGGATGAGGCTTCAAAGAGTGGCATGGCGGGAGGTTATCGGTTGGCGTAGCCTTCGAGTTTGAACACCCAGGCTGATTTTACTCTGTTGATTTCGGTGGGGAAGAGGGGGGAGATGTTGATGTAGAGTTTTCCTGCAAAATAGCGCCAGTGGAGGTTTTTGTCCGACCCCAGCATGGAGACCTTCATGTTGAGCTTGGGGAAGGGGACGTGGTCGAGCACTATGGTGTTGCTGTTGATGCGGGTGGCTATGGCGTAGAGGTTGCCATTGTTGGTGGTGTAGAACACGGTGCTGTCGTTGTTGCAATGGCGTTTGTAGGGACGTGATTCGTAGATGGCCTCGCCGTTGATTTTAAGCCAGTTGCCGAGGTCTATGAGACGTTCTTGCTGTAGCATGGGGATGGTTCCGTCGGCGTTGGGGCCCACATTGAGTGTCATGCCGCCTCCCGCAGCCACAAGTTTGACAAAGTGGCGGATGAGGGAGTCGCTGGTGAGGTAGTTGGAGAGGGGCTCGTTGCGGTTGAGGCCGAAGGAGCGACCTATGCCGCGACATTCTGCCCAGGGGCGTACCGTGTCGTCGATGGCGCCTTTGTATTCGGGGGTGCGGAAACCGTGCTGTGTGCCGCGACCCCAGCGGTCGTTGACGATGGCTTCGGCGCCCACGGTGTTGTAGTAATAGGAGATGAGCTCTGTGGCGCGGAATTGCTCGGCGGAGTTCTGCCATTCACCATCGGCAAAGATGGCCGAGGGGTGATATTTGCTCACCAGCTCTTTGAACTGGGGCATCATGTAGCGGTTCACATAGTCGGCTATGGAGTCGTCGGGGTCCTGCATCCAGATGTGGAGGGCGTTTGTCCACTCGGTGAGGGAGTAGTAGAGACCCATTTTGAGCCCTGTGCGGCGGACGGCGCTGGTAAGTTCGCCCACGATGTCGCGGTGAGGGCCGGTGCTGAAGCTGTTCCAAGAGGGCTGGTAGCGGCTGTTCCACAGGCAGTAGCCGTCGTGGTGCTTGGCCACGAGGAGCACATATTTCGCACCCGAGGCTTTGAACAGGGCTGCCCAATTGTCCGGATCCCAATGTTCGGCCCGCCACAGGGGCACGAAGAGGCTGTATTGGTCGGTGATGTGGGGCTTTTGTTTCACGCTGCCCGAGTTGGTCATGCGGTCGCTCCATTGGTCGCCGAGCATGCCGCCCCAGGTGCGGCTGAAGTTGTTCATGGTGGACACACGGATGCTGTCGCCTGTCATAAGTCCGCGATAGAACCATTCGGCATAGCCGTCGGGCGAGGAATAGGCGGGCACGGAATAGAGGCCCCAATGTACGAAAATGCCGAGTTTGGCATCTTGGAACCATTGGGGGTAGCCGCGCTGGTTGATGGACTCCCAGGTGGCGTCTACACGTTGTGCGTGGGAATACATTCCGATGGTGAGGACCATCACGGCAATCAGCAGAGAACTTTTATATTTAATCATAATAATTAGTTTTTCAATAAGTAATAATACGCAGGTCGTTGTTGCGCCCCACGCAGTTTAAAATGCAAAGATACGAAAAAAAACTGAGAAATGATTTTTTTTCTGAGAAAAGTATCATCTGATTTTTGCTCCGAGCGATTTAACGCATACGTTAAAATGTATTAAAATATAGCCGCAGATATGGCTCGGATATGGCTCGGATATTCTTCGCTTATGGTTCGCTTATGGTTCGCTCTAAAAGTGAGCAGAAAGAAAAGCACAAGAAAGCGACAAAACAAGAAGAAAATGTTAAAATGTGAACGTGTAAAAATTGAGAATTGAAAATTGAGAATTGAAAATTGGCTGCCGCCCCCTTGTATTGCCAGGTCACTATTCACTAATCACAAGTCACTATTCACTAATCACAAGTCACTATTCACTAATCACAAGTCACTATTCACTAATCACAAGTCACTAATCACATTTCACAATTCACAATTCACATTTTTTTCGTATATTTGCAATTTTAAAAATTGTGTATGACAGCAAACCTTGATAAGATTATTGTTGTGGGTGATAGGGTGTTAATAAAACCTAACGACGCCATCGACCGCACCAAAAGCGGCCTCTATCTGCCCGCTGGCTACCAAGATAAGGAACTTGTGCAGTCGGGTTACATACTTAAATGTGGCCCCGGCTACCCCCTGCCCAACATGGAAGAGGGGGAAACTTGGAACAAGAAGAACAACGATGCCCGCTACCTCCCTCTGCAGGTGCAGCCAGGCGATTTGGCCCTGTTCCTCCAAAAGAACGCTATCGAAATAAAGTATAACAACGAGAAGTTCTACATCGTTCCCCAGAATGCCATCCTTTTGGTGGAACGTGACGATTTTTAGAAAAATAAAAAAAACAGATATAACTATGTTGACAAGCAACGAAATTCGCACACGTTTTTTGCAGTTTTTTGAGAGCAAGAACCACCACATCGTGCCCAGCGCCCCGATGGTGGTGAAGAACGACCCCACGTTGATGTTCACCAATGCGGGTATGAACCAATTCAAGGATGTGTTTTTGGGCAATGCCAATGCCCCTCATCCGCGGGTGAGCGATGCGCAGAAGTGTCTCCGCGTGAGCGGCAAGCACAACGACTTGGAGGAAGTGGGTCACGACACCTACCACCACACCATGTTCGAGATGCTGGGCAACTGGTCGTTTGGCGATTATTTCAAGAAAGAGGCCATCGCTTACGGCTGGGAGTTCCTCACCGAGGTGATGGGCATCAACAAGCAAAACCTCTATGTCACCGTGTTCGGCGGCGATGAGAAGGACGGCCTTGAGATGGACACCGAGGCCTACAATTATTGGAAAGAACATATCGACGAGAGCCGCATCTTGAAAGGCTCGAAGAAAGATAATTTCTGGGAGATGGGCGAGCAGGGCCCTTGCGGACCTTGCAGCGAGATCCATATCGACCTGCGCGACGAGGCCGACAAAGCCAAAGTGCCCGGCTGTGAGTTGGTCAACAAGGACAATCCTTTGGTCATCGAGATTTGGAACCTCGTGTTCATGCAGTTCAACCGCCTGGCCAACGGCACCTTGGAACCCCTCAAGGCCAAACATATCGACACCGGTATGGGCTTCGAGCGCCTGTGCATGGTGATGCAGGGCAAGAAGTCGAACTACGACACCGATGTTTTCCAACCCCTCATCCAGGAAATTGCCCACAAGGCAGGCCTCACCTACGGCCAGAACGAGGATGCCGACATCGCTATGCGCGTGATTGCCGACCATCTGCGTGCCGTGAGTTTCAGCATCGCCGATGGACAGCTGCCTTCTAATGCCAAGGCGGGATATGTTATCCGCCGTATTTTGCGCCGTGCCGTGCGTTATGGCTACACCTTCCTCGGCTTCAAACAGCCCTTCATGAACGAGCTGGTGGACACCCTCGTGTCTCAGATGGGTGGTCAGTATACCGAACTGAAAAAACAGCAGGAACTTATCCGCCGCATCATCTTGGAGGAAGAACAGTCGTTCCTCAAGACTTTGGCCAACGGTATCAACCGTTTTGAAGACTATATCGCCACCCACGCTTCGGGCAGCAAGGTCATCGACGGCGCTTTTGCCTTTGAACTTTTCGACACCTACGGTTTCCCCATCGACCTCACCCAGCTCATGGCTGGCGAGAAGGGGTGGACGGTGGATATGGAAGGCTTCCAAAAAGGCCTTGCCGAGCAGAAACAACGTTCGCGTGCCGATGCTGCCGTCGAGAACGACGACTGGGTGGAGGTTGTGCCAGGCGTAACACAGGAGTTTGTGGGTTACGACACCCTCAACGCCGAGGTGAAGATTGTGCGTTACCGCCATGTGAAGGTAAAAGACAAGGAGTTCTATCAGCTGGTGCTCGACAAGACCCCGTTCTATGGTGAGAGCGGCGGACAGGTGGGCGACCAGGGCACCCTGACCACTTCGGCGGGCGATATGCTCCCCGTGGTCAACACCAAGAAGGAGAACAATCTGATTATCCATATCATCCCTGCTGACAAATTCAACGAGTTCTTGGCTTCGTCCAATCCCGCAGAGCCTGTTTTCAAGGCCGAGGTGGACAAATGTCGCCGTTTTGCCATCGAGTGCAACCACTCTTCGACCCACCTTCTGCACAAGGCTTTGCGTAATGTGTTGGGCACACATGTCGAGCAGAAAGGTTCGAGCGTCGACGACCAGCGTCTGCGTTTCGACTTCTCCCATTTTGCCAAGCTTACTCACGAAGAGATCCGCGAGGTGGAGAAACAGGTCAATATCGACATCCGCCATGCCATCGCCCTCGAAGAACATCGTGCCATGCCTATTGCCGAGGCACAGAAACTGGGCGCTATGGCCCTCTTTGGCGAGAAATACGGCGAGTTTGTCCGTGTGGTCAAATTCGGCGAGAGTGTGGAGTTCTGTGGCGGCACCCATATCGCCAACACCGGCCATATAGGCAGTTTCCGCATCGTCAGCGAAGGTGCTGTGGCTGCGGGTATGCGTCGTATCGAGGCCGTTACAGGAGCCGCAGCCGAGCGTTTCTGCAACGATATGCAGGACCAGTTGGACGGCTTGAAAGAATTGCTAAAGAATCCTAAGGACCTCAACGCTGCGGTACAGAAGTTGCAGGACGACAACGCCGCCCTCCGTGCCCAGATTGAACAGTTCCAAAAAGAGCAAGCCGACGCTTTGCGCCGTGGCATAGCCGAACAGTTGAAGCAGAACCCTGTGTTGGTGAAGAAAGTGGAGGGCGATCTGAGCCAGTTGAAAGATGCCATGCTGGCACTCCGCAACGACAACCCCGATATGGCAGTAGTGCTTGGCAGCACCTTTGGCGAGAAGCCCTCGCTGCTTGTGTGTCTGGGACAGAACCGTGTGGATGCAGGCAAGAACGCAGGCACCATAGTTCGCACAGCCGGCAAAGAGATGCAAGGAGGTGGCGGTGGCCAACCCGCTTACGCCACAGCTGGCGGCAAGAACATCGACGGCCTCGACAAAGCCATGGAAGTTGCCGCCTCGCTGGTGTGAGATACTATTGAAAAATAATACACCCAATAGCCGAAGGGCATCCGAATCGGATGCCCTTTGTTGATATACCATTACTTCAAACGTTCAATTTTTAGCCGTAACACATTTAGGCGTTCATGTTAAGCAAATGGGCTTTTCCTTAACACGTTCATGTTAAGCAAATGGGCATTTCCTTAACACGTTCAGTTGTGGCAGATTTGCAATCTGCCACGATATAGTATCAGAATTTGTAATCTGCCAACTATTTCATTGCAGGTTTTTTCCGTGATAAGGAATTGAGGAATGCGGATTGAAAATCCGCACCAACGAGGTCTTTGCCGGTGAAAGACATGGGGAAAAACCGCATGGTTTTCGTGCGGTTTACCCCTTCGGTTTTATGTGCTGGACGGTTCAATAGTTTATCTCAATTCTTGGGTTATATCCCACGGCAAGAAATTTTCTTGCCGTGGGCAGATGGCTGGAGTGTTTTTTACATAATCGACAATCACATTGAAGTTGGGCGAATAATGCGAGTTTTTCCACAAATAAAAAACTCAACTCTTTTTCTTCTGAAAAGTGATTCGTAATAGTCTTGATTACTTTCCCAATCTACACTGTCAAAATGACATAGACGTGACTCAATCACATGTCCTATTACATCTAAAATATCCAGCATTCTATAATAGCACGAATCAAGAGTGTCTGGACGCACTCCCTTATTACATATTTCTTGCCATTCTGTGTCTCCTCTATTCTTTCCGTATAACGATGCATAGTCCCACCAATTCGTGTCATTGTCAATGTTTATACGTTGAACATGAAGGGAATCATGTTTTTTTGACCAATCAGAATCCGTGATTATCACTTTGATTCCATAATAGCAGGACAAAGAATCATAATCTAAATAGCAATTATTATACTTAATGCATGTAATTGGTTCATCAGGCAGAAGACCTAAAGGCTCAGGATCTTCTATGAAACCAATATCTTCTGCCATTTCTCTTTCAGCGGTGTTGAAACAACCGACAAGCATTATTATTGGACAAACCAATATCAAGATTTTCTTCATATTAACGAGGTGTAAGATATCGTTTATTCATTACTCGTTACGTTTCAGATACAGCATATTGTTCTTGTAATCGAAGATGACATTGAAGTGACGGAAAAAGTCGTTGCCGAGAAGGATGTCGCCATTGAGACCATCCCAGTCAGGAAGGAGGCTTCCCGGCATCTTTGCGTCAACGCAGCGACTATCGTCCATGTGCTCCACAGGGAAATCTATACTATCGACAGCCGAACCGATAGTGCTCAATATAAGCCAAGCCAATGTGGCGGTGTCTATCTGACTGAAATTCTGGTCGACCTGTTTTAGGAATGAAGCATCGAAACTTGCACGTGGAATACTATTTCCTAAATCCAGAAACACTCTTGCCACTAATGGATTTCCGTCTTTCCC
>JAZUIX010000184.1:0-16313 GCA_045642445.1 Bacteroidales bacterium
TTATGGTATCCGGAATACCATAACGATACCATAACGATACCATAAGGATACGATAACGATACCATAACGATAAAAGAATCGAGGACGGATAATAAGGCTTGTCCCATGTTTTTTTAATGTTATTTCTTTTTACAATTCACATTTTACATTTCATTTATTCGGAAAAAATTCGTATATTTGCAGTTTGTCATACTTTACGGAAAGTATCGTAAGGTTTTGTGACATAACGGTTAACCAAGAGAAAATGGACTACAATTTTTCCGAAATCGAGCCTAAGTGGCAAAATTACTGGCGTGAGCACCATACTTACCGTTGCTCTAACGACTCTGACAAACCTCATTTTTATGTTCTCGATATGTTCCCGTACCCCTCGGGCGCGGGTTTGCATGTGGGACATCCGCTGGGTTATATAGCCAGCGATATCTTTGCGCGCTACAAACGGCTGCGTGGCTTCAATGTGCTGCATCCGATGGGTTACGATGCCTACGGCCTGCCGGCCGAGCAGTATGCCATTCAGACGGGGCAGCATCCAGCCGTCACTACGGAGAAGAACATTGCCCGCTATCGCGAGCAACTCGACAAGATAGGTTTCAGTTTTGACTGGGAGCGCGAGGTTCGCACCTGTGACCCGAAATACTACAAGTGGACGCAGTGGACTTTCGTCCAGTTGTTCAACCATTATTATGACATCGAATTGAACAAGGCTATGCCTATCAGTCGTTTGGTTGAACGCCTTGAGAAAGGCGAGGTGGCCACGGAAGGGGAAAAGTTGTGGAAGGATATGAGCGAGGAGGAACGTCAGGATTATCTGATGAATTTCCGTCTTGCCTATCTGGCCGATATTCCTGTGAACTGGTGTCCGGAGTTGGGCACGGTGCTGGCCAACGACGAGGTGGTCAACGGCCTCAGCGTGCGTGGCGGCTATCCTGTGGAGCGCAAACTGATGCGCCAATGGAGCTTGCGCATTACCGCTTATGCCCAACGTTTGGTGGATGGTTTGGAAGAGGTGGATTGGACCGACTCGTTGAAAGAGATTCAGCGCAACTGGATTGGTCGCAGCGAGGGTGCGGCCGTGTGGTTCCCCCTGGATGTGGATTCCAAGGCCGACTTGCTGCCTGGTGCTCAGGTTTATGTTGAACAGATGACGCCTGCCCCTGTGCCCAGTTTTGAGATTTTCACCACCCGTCCTGATACCATTTTCGGAGTGACCTTCATGGTGCTCTGTCCCGAACACGAGATGATAAGCCGCATCACCACCCCCGAGCAAAGAGCCGAGGTGGAGGCTTACGTCACTTGGGCCAAGAACCGCTCCGAGCGTGAGCGTCAGGCCGAGGTGAAGAAGGTGAGCGGTGTGTTTACGGGTGCTTTTGCCGTGAATCCGCTCACGGGCGAGAGAATCCCCATCTGGGTGTCGGATTATGTGCTGGCTGGCTATGGCACAGGTGCCATCATGGCTGTGCCTGCCCACGACAGCCGCGACTTTGCTTTCGCACGCCATTTCAATCTGCCTATCCGTCAGGTGGTAGCCCTCAATCCCAACGACCTTTCCGATCCCGCCACGTGGGAGGAAAGTATGGATGCCAAGACCGGTTTCAGCGTGAATAGCGGCTTCATCACAGGCATGAAGGTGAAGGATGCCATGAAGGCTGTTATCGACCGCATAGAGGAAATGGGTATAGGTCATCGCACGGTCAACTATCGTTTGCGTGATGCTATCTTCAGCCGTCAACGTTACTGGGGCGAGCCGTTCCCCATTTATTATAAGAACAATCGTCCGGTAGCCATACCCGAAGAGTGCCTGCCGCTGTGCCTGCCCGATGTCAAAGAGTTTAAGCCCACAGCCACGGGCGAGCCCCCGCTGGGACATGCCGACAACTGGGCTTGGGATGAGGTGAATCGTTGTGTGGTGTCTAAAACAAAGATTGACAACAAAACCGTTTTCCCGTTGGAGTTGAGCACCATGCCTGGTTTCGCTGGTTCGAGCGGATATTATCTGCGCTATATGGATCCTGGCAACACGGAGGCCTATTTCTCGGAGAAAGCGGTGAATTATTGGCAGAATGTGGACCTGTATGTGGGTGGTGCCGAGCATGGCACGGGCCATTTGATTTATGCCCGTTTTTGGAACAAGTTTTTGTATGATATGGGGCTTAGCGTTCGCCAAGAGCCTTTCCAGAAACTTGTCAACCAGGGCATGATTCAGGGGCGCTCGAACTTTGTGTATCGCAGCAAAGAGGACAACAACCTCTTTATTTCCAAGAATATCGAAGGCAGAGCCGCCAAGACGGTGCCTATCCATGTGGACATCAATATTGTGAACAACGATGTGTTGGATATTGAAAAATTCCGCCAGTGGAGACCTGAATTTGCAGAGGCACGTTTTGAACTGGAGGATGGCAAATATGTGTGCGGTTGGGAGATCGAGAAGATGTCGAAGTCGATGTTCAACGTTCAGAACCCCGATGATTTGGTGGCACGTTACGGAGCCGACACCTTGCGCCTGTACGAAATGTTCCTCGGCCCTGTGGAACAGGCGAAACCTTGGGACACCAACGGTATTGAGGGCGTGTTCCGTTTCCTCAAAAAGTTCTGGCGATTGTTTGAAAACGGCACCGATGCTCCTGCCGACAAAGCTCAACTCAAGATACTGCATCAGACAATCAAGAAAATAAGTGAGGATATCGAACGCTTCAGTTTCAACACCTCTGTCAGTACCTTTATGATTTGCACCAACGACCTCTCGTCGACAGGTGCTGTGTCGAAAGAGGTGCTTGACAAATTGGTGGTGCTTATTGCCCCGTTTGCTCCCCATATAGCAGAAGAACTGTATCACCAATTGGGACACGAAACCAGTGTGTGCGATGCCGAGTGGCCCACGTTTGATCCCGCAATGTTGGTGGAGGACAGTTTTACTTATCCGGTGATGTTCAACGGTAAGATGCGTTTCACACTTGACTTGCCCAATGGTATTTCGCAAGAGGAGGCCTTTGCTGCAGTAAAGGCTGATGGCTTGGGTCAGAAATGGCTTGATGGGAAAGAACCCAAGAAGGTGATCTTTGTTCCGAAAAAGATTATCAATATTGTGGTGTGATTTGATGGAGAATTAAAGAACTTAAAACTGGAAAAGACTCATTTCCCAAAAGTTCTCAAACTTTAAAATCAGACAATTAAGAATTGAAATATGGCAGTTGCCATTCTTTATAAAATTAAAACAATTTAGAATAACAAATAATGCTCAGTCGTCACTATATACGTTCAAAGGTCCTTCAGACCATTTATGCCGCTCAAGCCGATGTTTCCGACATCGTTGTTGTAGAGAAGAATTTTAAACACAATATCTTGCGACTTAACGACCTCGGTGCTATTCAGGTTTCCGCACTTGTTCATCTTGCCGAAATGGCAGGATTTATGATGGACGAAGCTCAGCATAAGTTCCGCCCGACCAAAGAGGAACTGCATCCGAACCGCCGTTTCCCAGAAAACGTGTTTATTCAAAAACTTGCCGACAACTACGATTATCGTCATCTGTGCGAAGCATCCAAGGTGAATTGGGGAGGGGTTGAATATGATGAAATATTCCGTCAGTTATTTCTGCAACTGAAACAACTGTCCATCTATCGTGAATACATAGCCACGACACCCTCGTTTAAAACCGACCAGCAGTTTGCCCTCAAAGTGTTTAAATTCTTGATGAACGATGAGAATCTGCTTGACCACATTTATCCTCAAAGTCTTTGGTGGGAAGATGATTTCGACCAAATTGCCCAGTACAATTTTATGATGCTGAAGGCTTTGGATGAAACTATGGATGAATCGACAACGTTGCCTCGTATTTATGATGCACGAAATGAGAAGGACGCAGAAGCTTTCGAGTTTGCCCGTCAGTTACTCTTGGTGGTGATGCGTCATGAGAATGATGTTGAGGGAATGGTTCGCAAACATCTGAAAGGTTGGGAATATGAGCGTGTTGCCAATATGGACCTGTTGTTGCTCAATATGGCAATTGCAGAACTGACATCGTGTCCTTCGATTCCTGAAAGAGTAACAATAGATGAATATATTGAGCTCTCGAAGGAATTTAGTACTGAACGTAGCAAATTGTTTATCAATGGTATTCTTGACAAACTTATCATTGAATTGCGTTCGGCAGGACGTATAGTCAAAACAGGTCGTGGACTTGCAGTTCCTGGATTTGAAGACGATGAGGATTATAATGATTAATAAGAAACAATAGATATATGAAACGAATACTTGTTTTTCTGCTTCCGTTATGGCTGATGGCTGCATGTGGCAACAATGAGCCGGGCAGCGATATCGATGTCGATCTTATCAGCAATCCGAATAGTGCAGAAGGTTTTGATGCATCAACACCAATGCCCAAGATAGTTTTTGATTGCAATAATCATGATTTTGGGCGTTTGTCTGAAGGCGAAAGTGTTTCATATAGTTTCCACTTTTGCAACAAGGGTAATGCGGATCTTGTTATAAGTGGTTGTAGTGCTTCGTGCGGATGTACAGTGGCCGATTATCCACGCAATCGAATTGCTCCTGGCGAAGAGGGTTATGTGGTGGTTACATTTAATTCTCATGGAAAGGAAGGACAACAGTTTCAAGAAGTAACAGTACACTCTAATACGCAACCGGCTGCTACCCGGCTTACGATTGTGTCGCAGGTGTCTCGTATGTAAAACATTTAATATTTTGAATAAGAAATTATGAACATTCTCTACATTTTACTTGACGCAGCTCCCCAGGCCGCTTCGAATGGCCAAGGCGGAGGAAGTATGCTTATCTGGCTCATCCTCATCTTTGTGGTGATGTGGCTTCTTATGATTCGTCCTCAACAGAAACAGGCCAAAAAAGAACAAGCATTCCGTGATGGTTTGAAGAAAGGTGACAGAGTGAGTTTTGCCGGTGGTATTTATGGCAAAGTGCATGAGGTATCACCGGATAAAACCACCATTGAGGTGGAGATTGCCAATGGAGTCATCGTTACCGCTGAGAAATCCATGGTTCAGGCCGTTCCAGAACAGCCAGCCAATAAGAAATAATGTTTCGTCATCGCTCTTTTTGGATAATACTGCTGCTTACTGTAGCAACATGGGTGGTCGTTACAATGTCAGAAAATTCCGACTATCCCATTGATGTGCATATATCCTATGAGGGCTATGATACAGCACGATATGCTGTGACTTATTCCGACACGGTGCTTCCTGTGGTGATAAATTCAAATTGTTTCTTGGCCATCTCACGCCATTATCAGGTGCCAAAGCAGCATTTTGTTATCCAGGTGCAGGGTGATACGGTGGTTCATGTGGGCAAGAATCTTTTTGATGATTTGGTGAAACAATTGAATCTGACAGGCGTGCAGAGGGTCTCCAGCCAGGTGGAGACATTGCGTTTTGCCATCTCGGAGCGTAGCAGTAAAGGTTTTGTGCCGCAACTGAAAGGGGTTGAGTTTGTATTTGCCGACCAGTGTGGCTTATCGGGAATGCCGAAAATTTTGCCTGACACGGTGTGGCTTTATGGCGATTCCGCTTCGCTTTGCAACGTCGATGAACTCTATACCAAATCCACCCAAGTGCGCAACATTAGTGACAGTGGTTATTGTACTTTGGCACTTGAGCCAGTTTGGCGTAATTATTCAGATGTCAAATCATCACACGACTCAGTGCGTCTCATTTTGCCTGTGGAACGCTATATTGAGAAGAAAATATCAGTTCCAGTAACGTTTGTCAGTAATGATGGACAAATGCGTGTGCGCCTATATCCCGAACGTGTGGATGTTACTTTTTGGGTTATGTCGAAAAAATATGACGAGATAACCAGTGATATGGTTACTGCTGAGGTGGAATATGTTCCTTCGGAATCCCCCAAGAACCTGCCGGTACGTATTACCCGTTTTCCTTCTTACGCCCGTGTCAAGCAAGTGACTCCCACAGAACTACAATTTGTAATCATAAAGGGAAAAAATTAATATGAAGACGGTGGTTCTTACAGGAGGGATAGGTTGTGGGAAAACAACAGTACTCAATGAGTTTCGCAAACTGGGAGTGCCCTGTTTTGTGGCTGATGAGGTGGCGGGGAATTATTATAACGATGCCAAGTTCTGTGAAGAAGTAGTGTCGTTGTTGGGTGAGAGAGTTCGAGCAGGAAAGGGTGTGGACAAACGCATTATAGCCCAGGTTGTTTTTAACGATAGAGAATCTCTCGAGAAACTCAATGCTTTGATACATCCTCGCGTGTGGGCAGATTTCCAATTGTTTGCCAAGCAACATCGCAATGCGCCGTATGTTATTTTTGAGAGCGCTATTGCATACGAATACGAATTTGACAAGAAGGCAGACAAAGTGGTGTGTGTGTATCTTGAGCAGGAAGAACGTCTGCAACGATTGGAATTGCGTGACCATGTGTCCCGTCAACAACTGCTTGATAGAATGCGCAACCAGTTCAGTGCTGAACAGAAAATGATGATGGCTGACTACGTTGTGTTGAATTATGAGGGAAATCCCCGAGCCCGTCAAGTGCGTTACATTCATTCTCAACTGATGAAAATGTGGTGTTGCTAACTTTTTTTAAGGATAGCAAGGGTCGCTATGTCGTGTTTTTTTTGTAATTTTGCAAACTGAATAATTTGTAAAACATGAAAGTAAAAGTCGGTATTGCTCAGATGGCCTGTACGGCCGACAAACAACAAAACATCGAACGTTATACAGCAAAAGTCAGGGAGTTGGCTTCGCAAGGCGCACAAATCGTCTGCTTGCAAGAACTTTTCGCATCGCTATACTTCTGCGATGAGGAACGCTATCAGAATTTTCAATTGGCGGAACCTATCCCCGAAGGTCCGACATGTCAGCATTTCATGTCGTTGGCTAAAGAATTAAATATTGTGATGGTGTGCTCGCTGTTTGAAAAAAGAGCTGAAGGATTGTATCACAATACTACCGCAGTGATTGATGCTGATGGTGCATATTTGGGCAAATACCGAAAGATGCATATTCCGGATGACCCTGGTTATTATGAGAAATTTTATTTTACCCCGGGTGATTTGGGCTACAAGGTTTTTAAAACAAAGTATGCCACACTTGGAGTGTTGATATGTTGGGATCAGTGGTATCCAGAAGCTGCCCGTATTACGAGTCTGATGGGCGCCCAAATGCTGTTTTTCCCCACGGCTATAGGTTGGGATGTGCGCCAAACCGAGGATGACAACAAGGAACAGTATGAGGCTTGGCAGACAATCCAACGCAGTCACGCGGTGGCTAACGGAGTGCCTGTAATCAGTGTGAATCGCACAGGTTTGGAGGGCGGTATGCAGTTCTGGGGCGGAAGCTTTATCACCAATGCTTTTGGACGTGTTCTTTATCAGGCACCGCATTTGGAAGAAGCTCTTCACGTTCAGGAGCTCGACCTTGACGAAAGCGACCACTATCGCCGTCATTGGCCCTATTATAGAGACAGACGTATTGATTCATACGCGCCTATCTTGAAACGATATATTGATGAATGATTATTGATAATTAATTGAGTGAAGAATATGACTCCAAAAGAACTTGGATACTATTTCCCCGCAGAGTGGGTCGAACATAAAGCAACATGGTTGAGCTATCCTCATAATGAAGATTCATGGCCAGGTAAGATTGAGACAATTTTCCCTTCGTATCATCTTTTTGTTAGGACTTTGGCCGAAGACGAGGAAGTGCATATCAATGTAGATAATCAGGCTATGCAAGATCATGTGGCCGAGGAGCTGGACAAAATCGGTACTGACATGAATCGTATATTCTTTCACCAATTTCCTACCAATGATGCTTGGTGTCGTGATCATGGTCCTGCTTTCTTGCTCAATCATCATGATGCAAACAAACAGGCTATCGTCAATTGGAATCATAATGCTTGGGGTGGAAAATATCCATACGAACTTGATACAGAAATACCCAAACATATTTTCAATCATTTATCAACAAACTCTTCCAAGGAGAATCTTGAACTTTTTGAACCCAATATTGTGATGGAAGGGGGAAGCATTGATGTGAATGGTGTGGGTGATTTACTTACCACCACTTCGTGTCTGCTCAATCCTAATCGTAATCCACATCTTTCTCAAAGTCAAATTGAAGATTATTTGAGGGGTTATTATGGTGTAGACAATATTATATGGTTGGAAGAAGGAATCATGGGTGATGATACTGATGGTCATGTTGACGATTTAAGCCGTTTTATTTCCGAGGACACCATCATTACTGCAGTTGAAGAAGATGTGTGGGATGAAAATTATGATGCCTTGCAGAAGAATTTGAAAGCGTTGAAGAAATGCCGTTTGACAAATGGCAAACAACCCAACATTGTTGAGTTGCCTATGCCCGATATGGTTTTCTATGATAATCAGCGTTTGCCTGCCAGTTATGCCAATTTCTATATTGCCAACAAAAAGGTGATATTTCCCACTTACCGCTGTTTGACCGATAATGAAGCTGCCTATATCTTAGAGGCTTGTTTCCCTGATCGAGAAATTGTGGGTATAGACAGTACCGATATTGTTTGGGGCCTCGGCAGTTTTCATTGCCTGAGTCAACAACAACCGCGATAATTTAGAATTTTGAGAACGGGTGCTTGCGCCAATAAAGTATGAGAAGCAAGCCAAAGAGCATGCCGCCAAGATGGGCGAAATGTGCCACATTGTCGTAGCTGAATAGACCTGTCAGCAGTTCAATGGCTGCATATCCTATAACAAACCATTTTGCTTTTATTGGCATAAGGAAATAGAGATAGATGCGTTCCTCTGGGAACATCATGCCAAAAGCCAGCAATATGCCGTATACGGCTCCAGAAGCACCTACTGTGAGATTCCATCCTGGTACAAGCAGGTTGCAGATAGCTGCACCCACACCACATACAAGGTAGTAGAAAAGAAATCTGCGCCATCCCCAAAAGTTTTCAAGTACGTAACCAAACATCCAAAGGGCAAACATATTGAAAAACAAGTGTTCAAAATTGGCGTGCATGAACATATATGTTATCAATTGCCAAATATGGAATCGTCCAGAACCGATAGGGTTGAGTGCCAACATATTGGTGATGAGTAATCCGGTAGAACCCATTCGTGTCTCCAATACCAATGTGGCAAGGAAGAAAATGAGGTTTATGATGAGAAGATTCTTAACCACAGTTGGTAGCATGCGGAATCCTTGGGGTGAGTAATCTGACATATATGCAAATTATTGTTTGTTATGGGATGGTTTATCCAATGGTTAATAGTTTGTCGGGAGGAATAATCGTCATGGTCCGTTTGTCGGAAGGACTAATAGATGGCATCTTACAACAGAACAGGTCTGCTACGAGTTGCTGCATTTCTTCCTGTTGCAAAATAGTGCCAGCTTTGATGGCTGTTTGTCGAGCAATGGAGCGACAGAGGCATTGTGTTCGGTTGTTGAATTTCTGCAACATCGAACTTTTGTATTCGGTAAGCATTTGATCGAAAATCTCTTGCAGCATATTGTCGTGGATGTCGGCAGGAGTGGCGGTGATTACGAACGTGTGTTGGCTCAATGGAGCTATTTCAAATCCGTGTTCTTTTAGGTCAGGTATCAATTCGTTGAATATGTCGGCATCTGTGGGAGAGAAGGTGCAATTGACAGGAAATAGTAGTTGTTGCGCCCCTATGTTTTGTTTTTGCTGCATTAGTCGCTCGTATAGGATGCGTTCATGTGCGGCTTGTTGGTCAATCACCAATAAGCCCGAAGGCATGGTGCTGATGATGTATTTTCCTTGTAGTTGGAGGCATCCAGAAACAGGTGTGGGTGTATTAGAGGTAGGTTTCTCAGGAGTGTCACCAAGGTTGAGCAACTGCTCTTGTTTGGGTGTTTCAGAAGTTTTGTCGAGGTCGAAAAAAGAGGTCCATTTCGTGTTAGGTGTTTCGAAATCAGATTGTGAGGAACTTCTGTTACCTGTATGTCCGCAAGAAGTGTGGTCTTTTGATGCATTTTGAACACCTGTCGACTCAAAAGGATTGTAGTTGGGGTTGAATTTCACCTCGGGCGAAGGAGGTATGTATCCTGAAGGTGCGGGAGGAAAATCAACCTCTTGAATAGGGTTGAACTCAAGTTCGGTGGACAAACTGAATTGTCCCAAAGCCTTTTTCGTTGCTGCACGCAAAATGGCAAACAGGGCGTGCTCGTCAACAAACTTAACCTCGGTTTTGGTAGGGTGAATGTTGATGTCGATACGGCTGGGGTCAACCTCAATATGTAGAAAATAACTGGGGTAGTAGCGGTCGGGGATAATGTCGGAGTAGGCTTTTTCGACAGCTGCACTTAGTGCAGGGTGTTTGATATAGCGGTGGTTTACAAATAGATATTGTTCTCCTCGGCTTTTTCTTGCAAATTCGGGTTTCGCCACATATCCTTGAATATTGGCAATATCCGTGTGTTCTTCGACATGGAACAGCCTCTCTCGATAGTTGTTTCCAAAAAGTTGTGTGATTCGTTCTGCAAAATTGCCCGCGTGCAAATCGTACAACAACTTGCCATTACTATGAAACGAATAATCGGTGTTGTAGTTGATTAATGCCACTCGTTTGAAAATCTCCTCAATGTGGCTCAACTCAATCTTGTCGTTTTTCAGAAAGTTGCGACGAGCGGGAACATTAAAGAAAAGATTCTTTATTGAAATTGAGGTGCCATTGGAGCAACTGCACGATGTTTGCGATTTTATCTCGCTGCCTTCGATGTCCACCTGTGTTCCCAGTTCCACGTTGTGCATTTTTGTGCGCAACTCCACCTGGGCAATGGCGGCAATCGAAGCCAAGGCTTCGCCTCGGAACCCCATCGTGTGTATGGCAAAAAGGTCGTCGGCTTTGTGTATTTTTGATGTGGCGTGTCGTTCGAAGCAGAGGCGTGCGTCGCTCTCGCTCATGCCACAACCATTGTCGATTACCTGTATCAGCGTTCTTCCGGCATCTTTCACGATAAGTTGGATTCGACTTGCGCCTGCATCCAAAGCGTTTTCCAACAACTCCTTGACAGCCGAAGCGGGGCGGTCGACCACCTCGCCGGCTGCAATTTGGTTGGCAACACTATCGGGCAATATGTTGATGATGTCGGACATTTGTGCTTTTTTATTCTTGGGCAATAATGGTGTCATTGGCTTCGGCCAAAACACTTTCCAGCATTTCTTCAGGACTCATGCCTATACGCGGAATCATCACGCGAGTGCCTTCGGCAAGGTAGTGGTTGGGATATTTGTCCACAAATTCCTGATAGGCAGCTTTGGCTTCGTCAAACTGCTCGTTGAATTCGAGGGCGTAACCTTTGAGGAAATAACAGATAGGCAGTTCCTCGAAATCGGGGTAGTTGCTGATAACGCGGTCGAAAATAGCTACGGCACGCTCTGTGTGTGGAATGTTGGCTTGCACTTCGCCTGCTTTGAGCAGATAAATAGGAGCCAGAGAGTCGGTTTCATATTTGTCGGCAAAAGTGACATAGAGGTCGGTGAGTTCGTTGGCTGTATTTGTGTCAACAGACAATGGCATCTCGCTTATCGAATCTTCAAAATCTTCGATTTGGGCAATACGCTCTTCGCGACTAGGACCGCAAGCCACCATCAATATGGCGGCAAAAGCGATAAGTGAAAAACGGACAAAATATTGTTTTTTCATGGTGTATATTAATGTTTGTTTTGTTTCATACGGTAACTTACGCGGTATTTTCCGCTCACCACATCGTTGAGTTTGCGCTTGATGACAGTTTTGCGCAAAGCGCTGAGGCGGTCGGTGAATACTTTGCCTTCGAGGTGGTCGATTTCGTGCTGTGCCACACGGGCAAACATGCCGTGCAACTCCTCTTCGTGCAGTACCCATTTCTCGTCATACCAACGCACCACGACACTCTCTGTGCGCAGTACATCCTCATGAATGCCGGGGATGCTGAGGCATCCTTCGTTGAAATACTCCTTGTCGCCCTTATACTCTAAAATTTCAGGATTGATAAGAGTGTGCTCTTCGCTCACAGGACCATAAGTGTCGGTTTTTTCGTCGTAAGGACGGAAACCAATCACTACCAGTCGTATGGAGAGGTCAATCTGAGGTGCTGCCAAACCGACACCATCGGCGGCATACATTGTCTCGTACATATCGGCGATAAGCTGTTGCAAATCGGGATAGTTTTGATCGATAGGTTCTGCTATTTTGCGCAGTGTGGGGTGGCCTAAGCCGATTATAGGACGTATCATAGTTCTTTAAAAGTTTGCGTAACGTAAATATTCTTGCAGCATAATGGTCGCGCTCACCTGGTCGATAAGACCCTTATTTTGGCGTTGTTTTTTCTTCAAACCTCCGTCTATCATAGCTTGGAAGGCCATTTTTGAAGTGAAGCGCTCGTCAATGCGGTCAATCTTTTTGTCGGGGAATGTCTGTTTGAGTGTCTGCACGAAAGGTTCGATATACCGCATCGACTCCGAGGGGGTGTTGTTGAGGTGTTTGGCCTCGCCCACGAGGAAGATGTCCACGCTCTCTTTCTTGCAGTAATCTTGCAGAAAAGACAGCAGGGTAGGGGTGTCCACCGTGGTCAGCCCTGTGGCTATGATGCGCTCAGGGTCGGTGACAGCGATTCCCGTACGTTTTATGCCATAGTCAATTGCAAGAATTCTTCCCATAATATATAAGTATTATTTATTTGCAAAGATACAACTTTTTTTCGAAATAATGCACACATTCATGCAAGCTTATAACAAAGCTTTGATGCTTTTGATACAAAGCACCGCAGGGGGTGTATGCCTTGCGGTGCTTTAGTGTTTTCCGGGTGAGGAAAACTATCAGATAGCCATGTCTTGGAGGAATTTGACGCTGGCGTGGATGTGCTTGTACATGATCTGGTCAATGTCGACAAAGTTGACCACTTTGCGGTAGTCGGCCACGAGCTTCTCGATGAAGGGGCTGCTCTTGAGGGGACGGCGGAATTCGAGGGCCTGGGCGGCATCGAAGAGTTCGATGGCCATGACGCGCTCGGTGTTCTCCATCACACGGTAGCACTTGGTGGCAGCGTTGCCGCCCATGCTGACGAGGTCTTCCTGGTTCTGGCTGCTGGGGATGCTGTCGACGCTGCAGGGGGTGCAGAGTTGTTTGCTCTGGCTGACGATGGCTGCTGCCGCATACTGCGGAATCATGAAACCGCTGTTGAGGCCGGGCTTGGCCACGAGGAAGCTGGGCAAACCGCGTTTGGCATCGATAAGCTGGTAGGTGCGGCGTTCGCTGATGCTGCCGAGTTCGGCAACAGCGATGGCGAGGAAGTCGAGCACCATGGCCATAGGCTCACCGTGGAAGTGGCCGCCACTGATGACCATATCCTCGTCGGGGAGGACGATGGGGTTGTCCGTGGTGGAGTTGATTTCGGTCTCGATGACGGAGGCAACGTAGGCGATGGTGTCCTTAGCAGCACCGTGAACCTGAGGGGCGCAACGGAAGCTGTAGGGGTCTTGCACGTGTTCTTTGTGGCGGCGAATAATCTCGCTGCCCTCGGTGTATTGGCGCACAGCGGCTGCAGTTTCGAGCTGGCCTTTGTGGGGACGCACCATGTGGAGGCTCTCGTAGAAAGGCTCGATGCGGCCGTCGAAAGCGTCGAGGCTGAGGCTGAGGATCATATCGGCCTGCTTGCTGAGGCGCTGGGCTTTGATGATGCACCAGGTGGCGTAGCTGCTCATGAACTGGGTGCCGTTGAGGAGGGCGAGGCCTTCCTTGCTCTGGAGTTCGATGGGTTGCCAGCCGTATTCGGCATACACCTCCTTGACATCGCAGCGACGGCCTTTGTAATACACGTCGCCCATGCCGAGGATGGCGGGGAGCATAAGGTTGGCCAGGGGGCAGAGGTCGCCGCTGGCGCCGAGGCTGCCCTGCTGATAGACGACGGGAAGTACGTCGTTGTTGTAGCAGTCGATGAGGCGCTGGACGGTTTGGAGCTGTGCTCCGCTGTAGCCGAAGCAGAAGTTCTGGGCTTTGAGGAGGAGCATCAGTTTGACCACCTCTTGGGGCACTTCGTCGCCTACGCCGCAGGCGTGGCTCATGACGAGGTTCTTCTGGAGCTGGCTGAGCTGCTCTTTGCTGATGGAGATGTTGCAGAGCGAGCCGAAACCGGTGGTCACGCCGTAGATGGGCTCCTTCTGGGTCTCCATCTTCTTGTTGAGGTAGTCGCGGCATTTCTGGATGCGGGCTTTGGCCTCGTCGCTGAGGGCCAAGGTCATCTTGTTGTCGACAATCTCTTTGACTTTTGCAATTGTCAGACGTTCTTCGGGATTGATATAGTGAATCATCGTAATGTTAGATTTTAGAGGTTGCAAGTTTTAATGTTCGAGCTGTTCCTGAGCCTTGAGGGCGATGTCGTTGTCGACAAGGATGCGGCCGCAGTGTTCGCACACGATGACCTTCTTGTGCATCTTGATCTCGCTCTGGCGCTGGGGCGGAATCTTGCTGAAGCAGCCGCCACAGGCGTCACGGTCGATGGTCACAACGGCGAGGCCGTTGCGGGCAGCCTTGCGGATGCGCTTGTAGCCGGTGAGGTAGCGCTCGTCGATATACTGCTCCATCTCTTTCGACTTCTCCAGCAGGCGGGTCTCGTCCTTCTTGGTCTCTTCGATAATGCTTTCGAGTTCCTCTTTCTTCGAGGCGAGGTCCTTGTTGCGGCCTTCCATCAGAAGGGCTGCGGCCGAGATGTGCTGGTGAAGTTCCTTGATCTTGTTGTTCGAGTCGCGGTTCTTGCGTTCGCAGAGCTGGATTTCGAGGTTCTGGAACTCGATTTCCTTGTTGATGGCCTCGAATTCGCGGTTGTTGCGCACGTTGTCCTGCTGCTTCTCGTATTTCTTGATAGTGGCCTGGTGCTCGGCAATCTCGTTGTTGCGGCGGGAGATGTTCTCGTTCTGCTCGTTGATGTTGGCGTTGAAATTGTCGATACGGGTCTGGAGGCCGGCTATCTCGTCTTCCAAATCCTGGATGGCCTGGGGCAGTTCGCCACGGATGATTTGAATCTTGTCTATTTCCGAGTCGACCAACTGAAGGGTGTACAGGGCGACGAGGCGACGCTCGATGGCGATGTCTACGTCAAAAAGTGGACGGTTGGTTTCAACAGCTTCCTGCTGTTCGACTTCGGGGGTTGTGACTTTCTTCGGCATTGTTATTATTGTTTATTTTGTTATTTCAAAGTGTGTTTTTCGTTAGTTTCGAACGCCCGAAACAATGCGGCATACCGCCGTATTGCTGCTGATTGCCAATCAGATATAGTTGACAAAACTGCGACCTTTCTCGCTAACAAAACATGCAAAGTTACAAAATTTTTTTGATATAAGAGAATAAATTAATTCTTTTGTGTGCTGTTCGCTTTCAAAATGACCTATATCGGCCAGGGTCACGAGCCCCGAGGCATGCTGGAAATCATGATATTTGAGGTCGCCCGTGAGGTAAAGGTCGGCCTTCTGTGCCACAGCATCGTCGATAAGGAAGCTGCCCGAGCCTCCGCAAATGGCCACACGGCTCACCACAGGGTTCACAATGCCCCCCACGCGGAGCACGGGGAGCCCCAGGCAGGCTTTGACCTGCTCGAGACAAGCCTCGGCGGGAAGCGGGAAGGGGAGCGACCCGATCATGCCCGCCCCAATATCCGTGGAAGGTTGCCCTTGCAGGGGACGAAGAATGGAACAGTTTTCGAACCCCAAAATATTGGCCAACAAACCGTTTACCCCCTCTTTGAGATTGTCGAGGTTGGTGTGTGCCGCATAAACGGCAATATTGTTGCGGATGAGTTTGTGGATGAGGCTTCCGAGGAGGGTGTCGGTCGTGATGCGTTTCACCCCTCCGAAAATAAGGGGATGGTGGGTTGCTATGAGGTTGACGTTGAGGCTGATGGCTTCGTCCACAACCTCGGGGGTGAGGTCGAGGGCTGTGAGCACCCCGCAGCACTCGCTGGAGGGGTCGCCCAAGAGGAATCCCGAATTGTCGTAACTCTCCTGATACTCAGGGTGAAGACAAAGGTCGAGATAGTCGGTTATTTCTTTAATCGTCATGAGGCGTAGTGTTTCGTAAATTAATTATAACGCATTTCGCCTCGAAATATTGTGTCGGAAAAGGAGAAAATTTCCCTCAAAGATAAAATTTTCCTTAATTCGTTTTATGACAAAATAACGAAAAACCTCGCAAAGTAATATATGCTCCCTCCTGCTTCCGACATGAATGCGGCCTGCTTCCGATATACTTCCGATATGATTCCGACCTATTATATCGGATCCATATCGGAACCATATCGGAAGCATATCGGAAGCATATCGGAATCACT
>JAZUIX010000185.1:0-11426 GCA_045642445.1 Bacteroidales bacterium
TGGCTACGATCCGACTTTCTTCAACAGTGTCATTGTAGACAGGGTTGATGGTCAGGTGGAGGGTATCAACACTGGCGCAATTGTCAGCATTGGTGTAGTTGTAGGTATAGGTATCAGAAACAGTGTAGGTCTGATCGTTCCACTCGTAGCTGCCACAAGCAACTTCGGTGAAAGCGTTGTGAGTAGCATTGTTAACAGTCAGGTTCAGCGTAACAACACTGTCGCAGCCATAAAGGACACTGGTAAGAGTGTCGGTGTAGACGCCCGTAGCGGTGTAGGTCTGGCCGTTCCAGTTGATGCTGTCGCAAGCCACGAGGGTCTCAGTGTCAGTGATGACAGGACGCTGATGAACCATCATAGTAGTGACAATCATGGAATCGCCAGTACCGATGTTCTCGGTGAAGGTGAAATCAGAGACCTGGTCACTCGTGATGGAGATGTCGTCAATGAACAATATATAATTGTCAAAACTGTTGTGGTGACGGAAAGCGATGTTGACCGTCTGGCCAGCATAGGCGCTGAGGTCAACCGTGCGCTCCACATAGTTGTACGGCTCATTCGCGATGCCATTGTAGAGGCTCGTGGTGAAGTCGGTGGTGTCGTTGCCTGTGGTGGAAATGTAAACCGAGTAGTTTTCAGGCCAACCGTAATAATTCCTGTCGAACCAAGTCAAAGCGGAAGAAGCATTGGGAATGGTGATGGCGGGCGAGATAAGCCAGTTGTCAGGGTAAAGAACCCCAGAACCAGATATTGAGAAGGATTCTGAAATCATGAAGTTCGAACCAGAATGGGCACAAGAATCAAGATTACCAGGGTTAATCATCCAATTGTGGCCGTCGCCATCGGCGTCCACAATGGTCCAATTGGATAAGTCATCCGACTCATCAAATCCACAGGAGAAAACAGTGTTGGTTCCTGAGGAAGCGCCGGTTCCTAACGAATAGGTATGTCCGTTGAACTCATACTCGGTCTGTTCGGCACAGACAGCGTCGTAGATGGTGTCGAAGTTATAAACCAAATTGATGTGGTAGCTGACGAGGCTGTCGCAGTAGCGAGGATTGCTAATGCTGAGGACGGTGTCAACAACAGCGTCTGCAGTGTAGCTGGAGAAATCCAAGGTGTTTTCACCCAAAGTCAGGATACCCTGGCTCAGCGGGAAGCGAACGATAGTGTCTGCACCGTAAGCAGCCTGACCCAAGGAGAGGAACAGAACGTTGATATGGTCAATCAGGCCAATTTCTTCATTCTCATAAACGGTATCCATCGGGTTGGTGTAGATGAGACGGTTGTCGGTAACGTCGCGATAGAGGGCGTAGTTGTTAGCTGCGCGGTCAATCCACTCATATTCGTGACCGTTCTTGTCCCAAGTGTAGGTGCCGCAAGCGTAAGCAGAGTCACGCACGAGCAGATTTCTCGGGATAATCAGGTGGAAGTGGGTGGTGCTGTCGCAACCTGCAACGGTAGTGTCGTTCGAAACGATAGTGCTGTCGAAAGGAGCAATGTAGAGCACATTGCGATAACGATAGCTGCCAGTGTTCACAACGAGCGAGTCGAAAACAACCTTACTCTTATTGATAGTCAGGTTGAGGGTGGTGATACTGTCGCAACCATTGGCGGCGATAGTGTCGAAATGAGCGGTGTCGGTGCTGGCGGTGTAAACCATGCCGTGCCACTCATAGCTGTCGCAAGCAGTGTGGACATCAGTGTAGGCCACCTGGTTCTTCACAACCAAGTTCAGGGTGATGGTGCTGTCGCAACCATTGACGGTCAAAGTATCGAAAGCAACGGTGGTATCGGTAGTGTAGGTATTGCCGTGCCAAGTGTAGCTGTCGCACACAGTGGTGTCGAAGGTAGCGGTAGTGTCGGCGTGGTTGATGGTAAGATTGAGCGTGACATTGCTGTCGCATCCGTTGATGGAAGTGTACTGTTTGGTGTAGATACCAGTGGTGGTGATGGTAGTGTCGTCCCAGACATAGGAGTCGCACTTGACCAACGTTTCGGTAGTGTTACTGGTCTTGTTGACGGTGTAGTAGAGGATGGTGTCGTTGCCCTGCGGGTCATTGTTGCGCCACACATTGGTAGCATAGACAGCCTTGATCATAGCAGCGGAAGTCCAACCAAAATTCCTCAGATCTTCCCAACCATCAGTTATACCATCAGAATAAATCAAGAAAGGATCTGCCGTTGAGATGGGCTTGTCGACATAAGCGGCAGGAAAGGCAACATCATTCGTACTGAAGGTAATCCAGACAATCTGACTATCAACCGAAACGGGGTTGTCCAGCACGAAGTCTTTCCAACCCGTGACATCAGTATCCGTGAAGGTCAAGCTCTTGGTACCAACCAATGTTTGGGGATCAAATTCGCCACCGGTGTAGATATTCATCTCATAGGTGCCAACTTGACTATTACCTACTTCATTAACGAAATATAATTGAGCACCTTGGAGAGTGTATTCGGTGACAGGATTGTTGATAGGTAAACGGATACCCCAAGACAAAGGTTCACCCCATCTGCCTAAATTGTCGCTACGCACACCGTTACCACAGTAGGAGAAAGTGTCAACCGAATAATTCTCGATGACAATGCCATTGATGCCGGTGTTGTAGGGCATCTGATTGTCGCAGAGGACGATGGGGTCGACCATGTCGAAGTGGAGCAGCAAGGTGCTGTCGCAATTCTCGCCAATATGATAGTTGAAGTAAACATTGTCGGTGTCGCGGGTGTAGACATTGCCGTGCCAAGTGTAAGGATCGGTAGAAACAACATACTGATCGACCAGGACGCTCTGACGAACCTCGTAGGTCAGATACAGCACTCTGTCGCAGCCGCTCTCGGCAGTACCCTCTTCAATACGGAAGGTCTGACCTTGGCGGTATTCCTTACCATCGGGGCCAGTGTACTTGGTGCAGGCGAGGATGGTATCGTAAGTGCGGACAGTGTCGTTCAAAGTCAGGTTGAGGTAAACAATGCTGTCGCAACCATTAACCTGAGTAAGAGTGACGGTGTCGAAGGTCTGTCCAAACGTGGTGTAGGTCTCATTGTTGGCGCTCCAAGTGTATTTGTAGCAGGTGTCAACAATTTCGGTGACGAACACGGTAGGATTGACAGTATAGTTGACAGTCACAGTGCTGTCGCAACCTGCGGCGGTATGCCACTTGGCGGAAACAGTATTGCTGTACTGCTCCTGGTTGAGAGCGCCAGGGATAGCGAGCACGACGTTGGTGTCGTGGTTGGGATCATTATAGGTGTAAGTATACTTGCCCATCGAATCCATCACAAACTGGCTCTCGCAGAGGGTCAGCGTAGCATTGGTATTGTAAACGGGGTTGACGGTCAGCACGAGGGTGCTGTCGTAGTTGCAACCGTTAGCATCGGTGGTAGTGGTGGGGATAACAACGGTAGTGTCGCCGGGGAGGTAGTTGTCGCCATAGAACATGGTGCCATTCTCCGACTTGTAGGTGCCGTTGACACACACAGCGCCATATTCAACACCCTTGGTGGGATGATACACATGGAGGCGGAGCACCTCGATGCTGCTGCAACCATTGCTGATGTTCGTAGGAACGTTGTAGGTGATTGCAGTATCGTTAGCAACAGGAACAATAGTATCCACATTGTAGAGACCCGTAGGAGTATTGATGGTCCAAATGTAAGGATCGTTGGCGCTCACACAGGCGGTATCGAATGTGGTATTGTAGCTCGACTTCTTGATAGTGACGTGCAGGCGGCTAATCACATATTGATTGTTGGCAATAGGTGTGGGCAGGACATAATCGCCATCAACGGTGATTTGTCTCTCACCAACGGTACCATCGCAAGCAACGGTGTCAATCATGAAGATGTCGCAAGCAGAAGTATCGGCCCAAGCCAAGGTATCGGCGGGCAGGTTGAACACCAGGTTCAGCACAGCGAGAGTGTCGCAACCAGCGGCATTCTGCATACCAGGCAGCAAGTAGGTGATGTTGCCTTCGGTCTCATTCATGGTGTAGGTTCTGCCGTTCATCCAGGTGAAGCTGTTCGACTCGCACCACAGATTGTCGTCAACACCGTAGCTCTTGGTGCGGACGGTGGTCAGGTTAAGGGTAATCACAGAGTCGCAACCAGCCACATTGACAGTGTCGAAGGTGGCGGTGAGGTTGGGTTCGGTGTAGGTGTTGCCATCTTTCCAAACCAACTGGTCGCACACATTCTGGACATCAATGCCAGTGGTGGATTTGCGGACGGTGAGGGTCAAAGTAACAGTACTGTCGCAGCCCTTGGTGGTAGCCAAAGTCTGGTCGTAGACACCCGTCTCAGTGTACTCGACACCATTCCAAGTGTAAGTGTCGCACACGTTCTCAGTAAAGCTATTGGTGACGGGGTGGTTGACAGTGAGGTGGAGGGTATGACGTGCGGGACATTCGCCAGAAGTCACATCAATATAGGAGGTATCGATGGTCTGAACAGCGGCGAAATTCATCTGATACTGGTCTTCGCCGAAGATGATGTTGGCACCCTCGCAGACTTCCTGATAGTAGTTGTTGACGGCGGTGTCCTCAACAATGAAATTGAGGTGTACCAAGCTGTCGCAACCGTAGGCGATGGTGAAGGTCTGGTCATACGAACCTGCCTCCTCGAGGCTCTGAGTGCCCCAAGTGTAAGGCAGCATGCCGATACAGGCGCTCTTTTCGTCGTTCATCTCGTAAGAGGGATGGACAGCCACGCTGTTGGTGGTGAAGTTGTTCACGCAACCATTAGCATCGGTAACATTCACAGTGTAGGTGAAAGTACCGGCAGCAGCAGGAACGAACTCCTGGCTGGCGGAGGTGAGGTCGGCATTGTTGTTCCAAATGTAGGAGTAGCCCTCGACTTCGGTAGCATTGAGGGTGATGGCATCCTTCAAGCAGATTTCGTCGGACGAAGTGCTGACAGCCACAACGGGCAGCTGGTTGACACCCACGGTGTATTCAGCCGTAGTGGTGCAGCCGGAACCGGCGACGGTGGCGGTAACGGAGTAGGTAGTGGCCTCGGTGGGGTTCACCGTGATGGAAGCGGTGGTGGCACCGGTGTTCCAACGATAGGTCACATCCAAACCGCTGTTGTCGGCAACAGTCAGCGTGGTGGGCTCACCAGCGCAGACGACAGAGTCGGTGGCGGTGATGGTCAGGTCGGCAACAGGAGTGGTACTGACGGTGACCGAAGCAGGCAAGCTGGTGCAGCCGTAGGTGGCCTCAGTGGCAACAACAGTGTAGGTGTTGTTCTCGTGAGGATTGACGGTGCGGGCAGCAGTGGTGCTGGCATCTTCCCAAGCAAAGGTTGCATTGGTAGCGTTGCTACGAGCGGTGAGCGTCAGGTCGGCGTTGTCGCAGTAGCCGCTGATAAGTTCGGTAGCCTCACCATTATAATATATAGCAGCGGTGGGGGCACGGTGAGCCTGAAGGTTGAGTGTAACTGTAGAGTCTGCACCAAACATGGTGACACCGCTCGCAGTATAGTTGTCAGTAGTCTTATAGTAGTTGCCAAACAGCTCGACGCTGTCGGGCTGGCAGATCTCCCGATTTATGGTCAGCTGATAGGCGGGGTGCATAGTCAGGTGCAGCACATGCTTGGCCATATTCTGATCGTTGGCAACCTCCATATAAGTGGTGTTGACAATCGAATCGGGCTGTGCGGCAGTGTTGACAACGTAGGAATAGGTGGTGTCGTTCATCCAAGTGTAAGGAGCGTTAGCCTCGACATTGTAGGTGTGGAGGGGCAGCACCTCGATGTTGCCAATATGGAGGTCGTTGTCGGCGTTAGTGACAGTGGACTCACCATAGAAAGCAAAACGGACATTCTGACCTGCATAGTTTGCCACAGGCAGCGAAACACGCATTGCTGTGTAAGGAATAGAGCTATAGGAGGCCACAGCATTTGCAGAGGCATCCCAAAGTGCCACAGTGTCCCAAGAGGTTCCATTGTTCGTGGTGGCCAAAACGGCAAAACGGTCATCATCACCATATTCTTCTGGGACATTACCATTATTCCAATCTGTCAAAGCCACATCAAACGAGAGTTCGACGGTGTCGACAATATGGATAGAAGGAGTAACTATAGCACCTGCTTGGGAACCATAAACATTCATCGTATAATGATTGCCCGGGATACCATTGTAAGTTGTTCTCCAAACATCATCAACATTCCAGCAATCGTTCAGGTCGTAAGCAAAATCCTCGCGGAAAGGAAGTTCAAAATTACCACATGCGGTGGTAACATTCAAAACAACCGACTGAGGATCCTCAGTGCAGAGCGAAGTGATGCGAACCTGATACTCGGTAATGTTGTTGAGGCCGCTGATAGTATAGCTGCGGTTGGTGGTGCTGGCCACATCAACAGTCCACTCGGTATTGCCGGCAAGTCTGTGCTCGACCTTCCAAGCGGTCTCATGATAGCCAGGATTCCAACTGACGGTGATATTGTGATCATCCACATTCGAAACACTGGCAGAAGGAGCTGCACATTGAAGTGGACGGATACATTCTCCACCATAGAACTTCATATTCAAACGGTCGCTTGAAAAGGTGCCTTCAGAAACGGATTCTTCTGGATAATAAGGATAATCATCGTTATATACATATCGAGAGATACCGGAGGTTATAGTAGTAGTACATTTACCAGAATTATAATTGCTTTGTGAATACGAACCAGTTTTATCGCATACAGAAACAAGAATATTACCACCAGTGTAGTTAAACGCTTTGGTAAGTTCTATTTTGTTCCATTCGTTAGAGGTCATACCACTGGTAGAACCTGACCACACCAAATCAGAATGAGATACAGGGATAAAACCAGAAGACAAGGAGGTGCTATTCGTATTGGTAATGTAGATATCCCAGTTACGGACATGGGACATATTACCCAACTGCATACTGATTGTATCTATAACCAAAGCAGAAGGATTGTCTAAATCTTCTGCACGATAAATCTGTTGGCTATAGGAATAATTATAGTAAGAATATGTCGGGAAATAATTAGTGGTAGATGTTCCTGTTCCAACAGTTGCAAGAAGACCACTGGTCATCTCTGCACAACCCAACGAATTAGTGGTAAAGTTGACAGAAGCAGAATTACCCGTGCCGTGTGTACCGCAGACAGGTTCAACTGTCACATGATACTCGGTAACAGCATCGAGGTCGGAGAGGGTGAAAGTGGTGTCAGAAACTTGTTCGAATCTAACAGTAGTACCATTCGAAACCAGCTGACAGGTAACATTATAATAAGTAGGAGCATACTGAGCATCCGCACTCTTCGACCAAGTGATGGTGGCACCCACCACGGAGACGTTTTCAGCCACAACATTGGTAACATTGGGGCAGACTCGTTGGGTGGTGAAGGTGTAAGCCTCGGTCCAGTCGCTCGAATCGGTAGAGCTGCAAACGCTCTTCACATACACATGATAAGTGGTGTAGCCATTCAAACCCGAAAGCGAATAAGAGGTACCCGAAACAGTAATCGGGGTCATA
Organism: Bacteroidales bacterium; assembly: GCA_045642445.1. GTDB lineage: Bacteria > Bacteroidota > Bacteroidia > Bacteroidales > P3 > Colimorpha. Next base: position 7,485 of record JAZUIX010000185.1, read on the forward strand.
TCATCAGGATTGTTGCCTGTGCCGTAAGCCAAGATGTAACTGGCAGGAGCATTGGCAGGAGCAGTCCAACTGATAACAGCCGAATTAGAGGTGACATTGTTTGCAGCCACAGCTGTGGGCTCGAAACAGGTAACAGCCTGCAAAGTGAAATCGTCAACGTAGGCATACCAGGACGAAGAAGGACGCACGGCCTTGACGGCAACATAATTACCCGTTCCGGTATAACCGTTCAGATTGGCCCTATACTCTTTCCAAGTGTCACCTTCGACATTGACAGTCTGGACCAACTGGAATGTATTGATGTCGCTCGGATCGGTCATCACACCGACTTGGAAAACGGGATGGTAACTCGAACTGGAAGCCTTGGCCCAAAATTTCAAGCGCAAGGTGTTGATAGAATAAACTGAGGCATCAACACCCGGCAGAACCAAGCACTGATAGTCGCCATACGTAGTAGGAGTGGTATTATTATACCAATATAGTCCACGGGAACCCGTGTGGCAATAGCTGGAAGAACTCGAGATGTAAGGATAGCCCATATATTGGGTGCCGTTATTCAAACGCATCCAACATTCGGCATCAAACACTGGAGATGAAGAGGAGCCTGTTACGGCATCTTCAAAACCGTAGGTGTAAGGAAGGGTGGTGAGATTATCACAATAGGTGTGAACCGATTTCATCAAACTCCACTCACTCTCTTCAGTTGCACTGCAAATCGATTTCACAAACACATTGTAGTCAGTGTTCGCGGTCAGACCCGTGATGGCATAGCTCATAGTGCTGCCACTAAGGGTCTGAGTATTGGTCATAGCGTCAGGGTCGGTACCCGTACCCCAGGCAATAACATAGTTTGTAGGAATATTGCCCGCGGCAGGGGTGTCCCAACTGACTGTAACGCCTGTATTCGACAAATCACTCAGCGTGATATTCGCGGGCTTAAAGCAATTCGGTATATTTTTGACAACAATGTCATCAATACCCATATAATAGTTACTACTACTGCCCCCACCATAACGGAATGCCAAACGGGCAGTGGAAGCCACTGAGGCGGGAATGTCGTTGAGCAGAATATCTTCCTCATACGTCCAAGCTTTGTTGGCCTTTCTGTCAGAACAAGTATAGAGGGGGACAAAACTACTGGCATTGGCAGCATCTGTCATATAACCGACAGTCAGATAACCACTATTACTGGGATTTTCATAATTGACGTAGAAACTAATCTGAAGTGTATTCAGAGGAGCGTCAAACTTAGGAAATACAGCATATCCATAACGAATATTGCTCGATTGGAAATAGAGACTTTTGCTTCCAGAATGCACATAAGTGGAACTGGTATTGACATAGATGTACGGATAAGTACCGTCATTGGCATCCAAAATACCCCAACATTCGGGAGCCCCAGATGTTGAAGAACCTGTAGCCATAGCATCAAATCCTTCACTCCAAGGCAAAACTGCAATTCCACCGCATAAGGTATGGAAAGAGACAGTTCTTGGGAAGCTCGTATCACCAACACCACAAATTGCACGAACGGCAACAGTATAATCCGTATTGGCGTTGAGCGAAGTCAAACTGTAAGAAGTAGAATTAGCAACATAATCGTTGGTAGTGTTGCCGTCCGAAACCGAAACGGCCCAAGAAGTCTCAGAACCACCTGCCGTCCATGCAAGGTCGACACTGGTGGCTGTCAGATTGGAATAATCAAGGGTTGCCGGCTTCGGACAAGAGACTGGAGCCGAAATGTAGGTGAAGGTAGTCTTCGGGAGGAAGTTTCGCTGATTAGCAGAAATAGCATTTAATGAACTATAGCTGTAACCTTGAACAGTAGAACCAGCAACAGTTTCACCATAATAACTTGCTGATTTGTAGGTTCCTATAACAGTATTATACACTGCTATCAGCAGATTTCCACCCGTATAGGTGTAGGGATCATCGAAGGTGATGTCCATGGTGGTGCCAGTACCGACAAGGGACCCGGTGTACACCAGTGTTGCATTAGTGAGATCCTGATACGACGAAATTGTCGAACCAGATATCTCCATCAGATAGACTTCGAAGGAGGCGACCCCCCAAGAACCCGTGGCTGGTGATGACACATAATATGTCAACCCCGTGATCTGTCCACCTGTCATATCTACCAACTCGGAGGCAGGATAGACTGACTGACATTTCAAATACGCATCACAATAAAGACCATACACAGGAACGTAACTACTAGTCGTCGTTCCATCGTGCACCGTCAGGGTTGTCTGCGTTTGCGCCTGCGTCACCCACGGCACAACGAAGGCCATGAGGAGCAGCAACCTTAAAAAGTAACTTTTTACTTTCATTTTGTGGTTTTTTTTGGTTAATAAATTAGTTAATTATAATGATTTGTTTTTTTTCGGTTTATATCTTGATTTGACTTTGCAGATTCAGGCTCTCTCATAAATAATTCTTTTATCGCGGTTGGCTGTTTCCTCGGCAAAAGGCAGCAGCGTTCCGTTGGTCACGAGGTCGACATCTTTGCAAAGCAATTCCTGTAGCTCGTTCATAATGTGGACATGCTGCAGCAATCCGACATGTTCGTCAAAATCGACGAGAATATCCACGTCGCTGTCTTCCCGTTCCTCGCCGCGAGCGTATGACCCGAAAAGCCAAGCCCGCCGCACCGGCTGGGTGACGAAATAGTCGCGTATTGTCTGTATCATCTGTTCACTCATGATCTACTCGGTTTGTTATTGTTTTCGTCTTTTGTTGATTAATTTTGATTTGTTTATTTTCGGTTTATATCTTGATTTGACTTTTAGTCCTTGCTATGCGTTTGCTGCCTGCGTTGCCTGAGGCTCGGGCTCCTGACGGCAGTCCCAGAGGGCTACAATATATATGGTTTCATCACTAACAGTATACACCATTTTGCTCAAGCCTCCCACTATGATGCTGCGATAGGGCTTCTGACATTCGGCGAAAAGCGGGTCAAGTATGCCAAGGTTGGGAAATTGCTTCAACATCCTTGTGGCTTGGCGAACCTCTTGCAGAAAGCGTTTTCTACGGTCGGCGCCAAAACGCTCACGGATATACTCAGCAATCTGGTCACGCCTCATTATTGCATATTTGTTCCACACCACTCTCATATCACTTTGGTCTTTTCGTGTTCTTCTTCCCAAATGTTTTCTCCGTCATACTCATGCCAGGCCTCCTCATCGGGAATAACCCTCCCTGCTGCAAAGTCGGCCTCCGCTTCGGCAACCATTGCGTTGACCTCCTCCATGGTGAGGCGTTGCGGTGCGGGAGCCTCTGCCAAGTCGGCCTGACTGATGAGATGGTCGGCCACCCAACGCATGTTCTGCGGGGTGAGCGTGCCGTAGAGGTATTCGAGCAATCCTTGCAATGCTATCGGACTCATTTCTGTCATTTCTTTCTGTCTTTTTTTCGTTGTTTCTTGTATCTGTTTTCTTTTAGTTTTCTTTTTTCAATATTTTTTTCTGTTTTTAATCGTTTTCTTTCTATTTTCTCTTTATATATAAGGTGTAAACACCCTAAAAACGCAATATAAACAGCCTTCACAGGCATGTCAAAATTGGTCCTCTGCGTGCTTACTTTTCCAAATCAAGTACATGCTGTACAGTAAATTACAGCGAGACGGGCACACTCTCTGCCCCCTATTTAGTCAGTATAGTTTAATATGCAAAGATACACATTTTTTTGAATACCACAACTTTTTTATTTTTTCTTACATTATGTACCTGTTGGCGGTATTAATTCGACCTGCCTTCGTTGTGGCAGATTTGCAATCTGCCACGATATACTATCCGGATTTTTAGTGATGATGAAAAAATAAGTTGATATGATTTGGCTTAGATTGTCGAACTATTTTTTCATTGTGAAGAAGGAGTGTAGCGGGCTACTCGACTGATGAACATTTCGCAGAGCGAGAGCAGAGGACGAGCTTGCTCGTGCTAT
>JAZUIX010000186.1:0-15279 GCA_045642445.1 Bacteroidales bacterium
CCAATTCTCCGCTATGCCTCCTTGGAGCGTCGGCATTGCCTATCGGCACCGCTATCGAAAGCCACTGGCTTTCTTCATGCTCAGCAATCTGTTCCAAAACCAACTCAAAATCCCAAGAAATCAATTTATAGAACCCACCTTCAATAATTTTCTTATGCCATATAAAAAGGGTGCTACTCTAAAGGTGTGAGAATATTGCGGTCGAGGGTGGCGAGGAAGGAGAGGTTGAGGATCTTGATTTCGATGGCGAAGTTGCCGTCCTTGCAATTGGAGATGATGGTGCCCTGTCGGCCGGCGAAACTGCCCTCTTCGATGACCACCCTTGCACCTTTGACCAATTGCGAAGTCTGATACACATGCAGTTCGGTCTTGGATTGGACAAACTGGCGGAGTGTCTCAATCTCCTCGTCGGGGATTACCGCAATCTCGTGCTGTTTCTGTCCGAAGGAAACAATCAGCACCACCCCTTCGGTTCGGCGGATTTTTTCCACATCGGTGTTTCTAATCTTGACGAAGATGTAGGAGGGTATGAGGGGCACCTCCATCACTTTGATTCGGTCGGACCAGTGTCGTTTGACCGTGTGCAGGGGGAGGAAGTTTTCAAAATAGGCCTCGGCGAAGCGTTTTTCGACTTGGCGCTCGGCTCGGGGATTGGTGTATACGGCAACCCATTGGGGTGTTTCGGAAAGAGGCATAAGTGTCGGTGTTAGAGCAGTTCTATGTCGTATTCGAAAGTGAAAGTTCCGCTTGGGGCAAGGGGGTGGATGTATTCGCGTTGAGAAACATCGCCGCAAAAATCATCGTTGTCTTTGCGTCCGCACCAAGGCTCCAGGCACACGAAGGGGCACCCCTCCTTGCTCGGGGCCCAGATGCCCCAAACTTCGGCTCGGGGGGAGGAGACGCGGAGATAGGGCCGCATGTCTTTGTCGGTCAAAGTCATCCGGGCGATGGCGGGGTCTTCGATAATGAGGGCATCGTTGTCGAAAGTGTGGCTGTTCAACTCCAAAAGATTCTCGTGAAACTGCACATATCCGTGTACGGGGTCGGAGGGGGAATAGTGGCGGAGATAGAATGCGGGATGGGCCCCTATCTGGAAGTACATCAATTTGTTGTCGGTGTTCTTCACATTCCAAAGGATTCTCACCTTGGAGGCTTCGAGGCGGTATTCGGCGGTGAGTTCGAAGGCCCAGGGGAAGTGCTTCAGCGTTTCGTCGTTGCTGCGTAAAGCCAGGAGGATGTGGCTCTCGTTGCTTTCGATTACGGAAAAATCGTTGTCGCGAGCAAACCCGTGCTGACCGAGTTCGAAATCATGACCTTCAACACGGTAGTGCCCCTTTGCCACCTTTCCCACGATGGGGAAAAGGATGGGGGCATGGCGACCCCAAAAGGTCTTGTCGCCACACCAAAGCAGCTCCTCGCCCGAGGAGGCGTTTTGCAAAGAAACGAGTTCGCCTCCGTGGGTGGAGACCTCGATGAAGATATGTTCGTTTTGCAGTTTCATATCCGATAATAACGCGAAAAAAAAAGAAATAGTACGTCGCAGCAAAAACATTTTTTCGCGAGAGGGCTTTTCTCGGGTCGTTGCTATCACGAATCAAGTCTTATTATCCGTCGTTGTTTCTTCGCTCGTTATGGTATCCTTATGGTATCGTTATCCTATCGTTATGGTATCGTTATGGTATCCGGAATACCATAACGATACCATAACGATACCATAAGAATACGATAACGATACCATAACGATGGGAGAATAGGGGAAGGAGTGAATAGTGAAATGTGATTGGTGAATGGTGAATAGGTGGCTGCCGCCCTCCCAGTCACAAGTCACAGGACACAAGTCACAGGTCACAGGTCACAAGTCACAAGTCACAAGTCACAAGTCACAAGTCACGGATCACTAAAATTTATTATAAAAATAGTAAAATTGGAATTTTTTGTGTATATTTGCAAATTGAGTTTTTTGAAATTTTAACAATTAAAGATAAGTATAGTATTAAAAATGAGGAAGATTTGGATTGCTTTGGTCAAAATGTGCGGCTGGAAGTTCGAGATTCCTGATGAAAAGGAGCGTCCCGAGATACGCCATTGTGTGATTGCGATGGCTCCGCACACGTGTGTGGCCGACTTCTTTGTGGGGGCGGCGGTGATGTTTGCGGCCAAGACAAATCCTCGCATTTTTATGAAGAAGGAGTTCTTCAACTGGTTCACCACCCCGCTGCTGCGCCATTTCGGGGTGATAGCGGTGGACAGAGGCAACAGGCACAACAACCTTGTGCAGCGTGCCGTTGAGGAGCTGAGAGGGAGCGACGATGTGCTGATAGTGCTCACCCCCGAGGCCACCCGCAAGCCGGTGAAGCGGTTCAAGCGCGGTTTTTACGACATAGCCACCCAGGCGGGGGTGCCTGTGGTGATGGGATGGATCGATTTCAAGACCAAGCATGCCGGCTACGGCCCCACGCTGGTGCCTTCGGGCAACTTTGAGGAGGATTGCGCCAAGATGCTGGCCTTCTTCAACACCATCCACCCGAAACACCCCGAAGGCTGGGGATTCGGAGGGAATTGAGAATTGAAAATTGAGAATTGAGAATTGAAAATTGAGAATTGAGAATTGAGAATTGAAAATTGAGAATTGAAAATTGAGAATTGGCTGCCGCCCTCCCAGTCACAGGTCACCAGTCACAGGTCACAAAATTGATAATTGAAAAAACGAAATAAATGGTAAGAAGAATCTTTGTTGAAAAGAAAGCCGACTTCGCAATTGCGGCGAAGGAGCTGAAGGACGAGATGGCCGAGTATCTCGGCATCACGTCGGAGAATGTGCGGATGCTTATCCGCTACGACATTGAGAATCTGTCGCAGGAGACTTACGACAAGGCCAAGGCAACGGTCTTTTCCGAGCCTCCCGTGGATGACATCTATGAGGAGACCTTCCCCCAGCAGGAGGGCGACTTCGTGTTTACGGTGGAGTACCTCCCGGGACAGTTCGACCAGCGTGCCGACTCGGCCGAGCAATGCGTCTGCCTGCTCAACCCCGCCGAGAAACCCATCATTCGCTCGGCCAAGACCTACGTCATCAGCGGCAGCCTTACCGAGCAGCAGCGTGCCGCCGTGGTGAAGCATTGTGTCAACCCTGTGGACAGCCGTGTGACCGATGTCGCCAAGCCCGACACCTTGGAGGAACACTACGACGAACCCGCCGATGTGAAGATTTTCGACGGATTCAAAGATATGCCCGAAGAGGCATTGAAGGAGCTCTACGCTTCGCTGGGTTTGGCTATGACTTTTGCCGACTTCCTCCACATCCAGCGCTATTTCCACGACGAGGAGCAGCGCGACCCGAGCATGACCGAGATTCGGGTGCTCGACACCTATTGGAGCGACCATTGCCGCCACACCACTTTCGCCACCGAGCTGACCGATGTGCAGTTTGACGAAGGTTATTACCGCCCCTTGATCGAGGGCGCTTTCCAGCAGTATCTGGCCGACCATAAGGACCAGTATGTGGGACGTGACGACAAGTTTGTTTGCCTCATGGACATCGGAACCCTCGCCGCCAAACGTATCCGCAAGATGGGCCTCCTTGACGACCAGGAGGTGAGCGACGAAATCAACGCCTGCAGCATCGTGGTGCCTGTGAAGATTGACGGCAAGAAGGAGGAGTGGCTCATCAATTTCAAGAACGAGACCCACAACCATCCTACCGAGATCGAGCCTTTCGGCGGAGCTGCCACCTGCCTCGGCGGCTGCATCCGCGACCCGTTGAGTGGCCGTACATACGTCTATCAAGCCATGCGTGTGACCGGAGCTGCCGATCCCACCAAGTCCCTCAACGAGACCCTCGCCGGCAAACTGCCCCAACGCAAAATCGTCACCACAGCCGCCCATGGCTACAGCAGCTATGGCAACCAGATTGGTTTGGCAACAGGCTTGGTGAACGAGATATATCACCCCAACTATGTGGCCAAACGTATGGAGATTGGCGCCGTGATAGCGGCAGCTCCTCGTCGCCAGGTCAAACGTCTCACCAGCGACCCCGGCGATATCATCATCCTGCTGGGTGGCCGCACGGGACGTGACGGTTGCGGTGGTGCCACGGGTGCCTCCAAGGCCCACAACACGGCATCGCTCACCACTTGCGGAGCCGAGGTGCAGAAGGGCAACGCCCCCACCGAGCGCAAGATTCAGCGCCTGTTCCGCCGTGAAGAGGTGAGCAGCCTCATCAAGAAATGCAACGACTTTGGCGCAGGTGGTGTGAGTGTGGCTATAGGCGAATTGGCCGACGGCCTCCAAATCAACCTCGACAAAGTGCCTAAGAAATATGCAGGCCTCGACGGTACAGAGCTGGCCATCAGCGAAAGCCAGGAACGTATGGCCGTGGTGGTCGACCCCAAGGATGTGGACAAAATGTTGCAATATGCCGACGAGGAGAACCTTGAGGCTGTGGTTGTTGCCACCGTTACCGAGGAGCCTCGCATGGTCATCAGCTGGCGTGGCAAAGAGGTGGTGAACCTGAGCCGCCGCTTCATCGACACCAATGGCGCACACCAGGAGACGAAGGTCTCGGTGTCTATGCCCGAAGAATGCGGCGAAAAGGCTTCGGAAGCCGCTTCGCAGAATATCAAGGATCGCTGGCTGAAGAATTTGGCCGATTTGAATGTCTGCTCGCAGAAAGGTTTGGTAGAGATGTTCGACAGCACCATTGGTGCGGGCAGCGTTGTGATGCCCTACGGCGGCAAGACGCAGATGACCCCCACGCAGAGCATGATTGGTCAGCTGCCCACCCTTACGGGCAAGAGCGACACGGTCACCATTATGAGCTACGGCTTCGACCCGTACCTGAGTAGTTGGAGTCCTTTCCACGGCGCGGTGTATGCGGTGGTCGATTCTGTTGCCAAGGTGGCTGCCGCAGGTGGTGATGCTTCCAAGGTTCGCCTCACCTTCCAGGAATATTTTAAGAAATTAGGGCAGGATCCCTATCGTTGGGGACAACCCTTTACCGCCCTCTTGGGCGCATACAATGCCCAGATGGGTTTCAAACTTCCCGCCATCGGCGGCAAGGATTCGATGAGCGGCACCTTCAACGATATTGATGTGCCTCCCACGCTGTGCAGCTTTGCTGTGGGTGTGAGCGATATGAAACATGTAGTCACCCCCGAGCTCAAGGCTGCTGGCAACTACCTCTATCTGCTCGAAATCAAGCCCGACAAGATGAATATGCCCAACTACCGTATGCTCCTGGCTATGTATGCCACGCTGCGTAAAGCCATAGAGAAGGGTGCCGTGAAATCGGCATACGCTGTAGGATTCGGCGGTGTGGCCGAGGCGGTGAGCAAGATGGCTTTTGGTAATCGCATGGGTGTGGTGTTCGACGGCAAGGTGCAGGGTGACGAACTCTTTGAGAAGAAATATGGCGCCATCGTGGTCGAGGTGGCCAATTGTGGCGAATTGCCCGCTGTGGCTCGCAAGATTGGCCGCGTTACCGATGACGGCATCTTCACCTTCGAGGGCGAAACCCTCACGATGGACGAGATGTTGAAGTCGTGGACGGGCACTTTGGAGGAAATCTTCCCCACGAAATCTTCGGCGCATGTTGAGGGTGATGTGGCTTCGAAACCTTTGTATGAGGCCAAAGAGGTGCATATCTGCCAGCACAAGGTGGCCAAACCCAAAGTGTTCATACCTGCTTTCCCGGGCACAAACTGCGAGTACGACTCGGCTCGTGCGTTCCTTCGTGCAGGTGCAGAGGCTGAAATCCTCGTGTTCCGCAATCAGAACGCCAATCAGATTTCGGAGAGTGTGGAGGCTTTTGTCAAGGCTATCAACGAGAGCCAGATTATCATGATTCCTGGCGGTTTCTCGGCAGGTGACGAGCCCGAGGGAAGTGCCAAGTTTATCACCAGCGTGTTCCGCAACGAGCAGATTGCCGAGGCGGTGATGCGTCTGTTGAAGGAACGTGATGGTTTGATGCTGGGTATCTGCAATGGCTTCCAGGCCTTGGTGAAACTGGGCTTGGTGCCCTACGGCGAGATTCGCCCGCAGAGTGCCGATTCGCCCACTTTGACGTTCAACACTATTGGCCGTCACCAGAGCATGATAGCACACACACAGGTGGTGAGCAAGATGTCGCCCTGGCTGCAGCAGGCCGAATTGGGCAAGAGCTATGTGGTGCCTATCTCGCACGGCGAGGGTCGTTTTGTGGCTCCACAGGAGTGGCTCGACCGTCTCTTCGCCAATGGTCAGGTGGCTACCCGCTATGTCGATCTGCAAGGCGTTCCCACTATGGAGGAACCATACAATATGAACGGATCGTATATGGCTATTGAGGGTATCACCAGCCCCGACGGTCGTGTGCTGGGCAAGATGGCACACAGCGAGCGCCGTCGTGAGGGCACCTACCTCAACATCTATGGCGATCAAGATCAGCGCATCTTCGAAAGCGGTGTGGAGTATTTTAAATAAGTGAATGGTGAAATGTGAATAGTGAAATGAGCACAATCTTTTCACATTTCACTTATCACATTTCACAAAAAATAATACAGATATGATAAAGAAACTTTTTTTCACCTTGACCGCGATGTTGTTGGCTTCGACGCTGATGGCAGGTCCTGTGGATAGTCGTCGTGCTGCAGTGGTGGCTGAAAATTCGATTCGGCTGATTTCGTTGCACAACGATGATGGCACCAAGGCACCGATTGCACCTACCGACAAGGTGGTGATGGTCCCGCTGTATCCGGAATGGAATGTGGAGAATCTCCATCTCTTCAATTACCAGTATGGTGACCGTGAGGGGTTTGTCATCGTCAGTGGCGATGATATCGCCGCCCCGGTGCTGGCTTTCTCGGACGAGGGACAGATGGATCTGAGCAATGCCTCACCCGCAGCACGTTATTGGATTGAACGTTATAGCCAGCAGATTGCCGCAGGTCGTGAAAAAGCGATGCATGCCACTCCTGCAATTGCTCGAAAATGGGCCGTGTTGGAGGACAAAGAGGCTGTTGAGGCGATGTTGATGGCCAAGGGCGATTTCTACCACGACAATATTCGTCAGTTGCTGGGGAATATGCGTTGGAACCAAGGCGACCCCTACAACCGTCTCTGCCCCCAAAAAGGCAGCAAAAGGGCTGTCACAGGTTGTGTGGCCACTGCTTTCGGCATGATAATGAACTATTGGGATTATCCTGTGCATGGTTTTGGCAACCATTCCTACAATGGAGCCGATAATCCTGCTGCCTACCCTAATTGGAAGTATGGCGAACTCTCGGCCGATTTTGAGAACACCTATTACGATTGGGCTCATATGGACGATTGGGCAGCCATCAACAGCAGCGATTCTGTGGTCGAGGCTATCTCCACATTACTCTATCAGTTGGGTGTGGCGTTTGATATGAACTACAGCCCCGACGGCAGCGGATGCTGGTCGTTGAAGGAATATGCAATGTTCGACACGAGTCTTCATCTGCAACCCACTGTGGGTGCAGAATATCGCATTCCCAAGCATTTCGGCTACAAATTCAGCTATGCAGGTATGCGTGATTCTATAGGCGATGATACGCTGTGGATGCAGATGCTCTACAATAGTTTGGCCGAAGGCAAGCCTATCTATTATGCAGGTTGGGCAGTGGAGAACAATGAGGCAGGACATAGCGCCACCTCTGGTCACGGCTTCATCATCGACGGATATTTCTCCGACGAGGTGGACTCCAACCTTTTCCATCTCAACTGGGGTTGGGGAGGCGCAGATAATGGCTTGTTCAAGATTGACGCACTCACCCCAGGAGGTAACGACTTCACGCAGTGGCATGGGGCCGTCATAGGCATGGAACCCGACACCTCTTATCACGGTTACAATCCTGCCGCTATTCGTCAGTTGGTGTTGAGCAACGCGATAGTGTATTCCGAAGATGGAAGCATATTTGTAAAAGGTGCCGAAAATGCTGCGGTAATAGTATATGATATTATGGGCCGCAAAGTAGGCTGCCGCGACAATCACGAGGCTGCAGATTGGAGTCTCCGTGTTCGCCCAGGCATTTACCTTGTCCGCATTGGCAACACAGCCGCAAAAAAAATAGTTGTATTATGAGGATCAGTGAATAGCCACGTTCTTTTCACATTTCACTTATCACAATTCACATAAAAAAGAAAACTATGAATAATTCTATAGAAAATCTTAAACCTGCCAAAGTATGGCATTATTTTGGCGAACTGATGAACATCCCGAGACCTTCCAAACACGAGGAACAGGTCTCCGCATATTTGCAGAACTTTGGCAAGAGCCACGGCTTTGAAACACTTGTTGACGAGGTGGGTAATGTGCTGATTCGCAAGCCCGCTTTCAAAGGCTACGAGAACGCCCCCAAGGTATGCCTTCAGGCACACATGGACATGGTGTGTGAGAAAAATGGCGATTGCAACCACAACTTCTTGACCGACCCTATCAAGGCTGAGGTCGAAGATGGTTGGCTGGTGGCAAAAGAGACTACGCTGGGTGCCGACGATGGTATCGGTGTGGCTGCAGCCTTGGCTATTTTGGATGATGACTCGATAGCTCACGGTCCGCTGGAATGTCTCTTCACCGTTGATGAAGAAACGGGTTTGACGGGTGCCGCCAATCTGCACACCGATTGGTTGCAGAGCGACATTCTGCTCAACTTCGACGATGAGGATGAAGGCGAATACTGCATCGGTTGTGCCGGTGGTATCGACACTACAGTGGCTATTGACTATACCACTCGTCCTGTACCCGAAGGGGAAGATTCGCTCCGCATCAAAGTCTATGGTCTCACGGGAGGCCACAGTGGCGACGATATCAACCGCGGTCGTGCTTGTGCCAACAAACTCTTGGCCCGCATCCTGTGGAATGCCACCGAGAAGTACAAGATTGGTCTTGCTGCCATCGATGGTGGCAACCTGCGTAACGCTATAGCCCGAGAGGCTTGGGCCGATGTGGTGGTGCTCAAAGAGAATAGTGCCAAACTGAAAGCCATGGTGGCCGAGATGGCCGACAAGTTCAAGTTTGAGTTCCGCAGCACGGAACCCGGCCTCGAGGTGTCGGTGGAGAATATTGCACAGCCCGAGTGTTTGCTGGACCGTCAGACACAGTACAATCTGCAGAACATCCTCTTGGCTTGTGCCCATGGTGTGCTGGCTATGAGTCGCGAGATACCCAATTTCGTCGAGACCTCTACCAACCTTGCCTCTGTCAAGATGCGCGATGGTCAGATACATATTGCTACCAGTCAGCGTAGCTCTGTTGAGAGCGCCAAGGAGGCTGCCGCACAGAAGATTGAAGCCACTTTCCGTCTCATCGGAGCACATGTGAGCCATGGTGACGGCTACCCCGGTTGGACTCCCAACCCCAACAGCAAAGTGCTCAAGGTAGGTGTTGATACTTATAAGAAACTTTATGGTCACGAACCCGTTGTGCGTGCCATCCATGCTGGTTTGGAGTGCGGACTCATTGGTGAGAAGTATCCCAAGATGGATATGATTAGCTATGGCCCCACGTTGCGTGGTGTTCACGCCCCTGGCGAGAAGATAGAGATTAAGACCGTTGAGATGTTCTGGAACCTCACCCTCGAAATTCTCAAGAACCTGAAATAGAAATTTGATGTTCAGATACTATCTGGAGATCTTTTTTACTCTTCACTTTTCACAATTTACAAAAATAGAATATGATAGGAGTATTAGGTAGCGGTTCATGGGCCACGGCAGTAGTGAAAGTATTGCTGGAGCAGCCAGAGGCACGAGTGTGCTGGTTCGTTCGCGAACCCGAGATACGAGAGAGTCTTTCGACTCATGGCCGCAACTTCCGATATTTGCCTGAAGTGACCATTGATGCAGATCGTTTGGAAATATGCACCGATGCCCAAACCGTAGTAGAACGGTGTGAGTTGATTTATCTCATCGTCCCTACGGCTTATCTTCATGGGGTGCTGCAGACCGTCGACCCCGCCTTGTTGCGGAGCCGCTATCTTGTGTCGGCCATTAAAGGCTTTGTGTCCGAAGTCGACGAGATAGTTACCGACTATCTGCAACATGTCTACCATGTGCCCGAAGAACATTTGGCTATTATCAGCGGACCTACTCATGCCGAGGAAGTGGCACGCGAACGTCTCACCTTCATCACTGCTGCAACCCGCAACACCCAGTTGGGCGAACAAATCCGTGGTCAGCTGCGTTGTCATTATATGACCGTCAGTATTTCTGACGATATGCGAGGTATTCAGTTCTCCACAGCATTGAAAAACATCTATGCGGTAGCGGCGGGAATCTGTAACGGTATGGATTCGGGCGACAATCTGATGGCAGTATTGGTAAGCTATGCACTTGCCGAGGCTCAACTGTTCCTCAACAAGATGCAGCCGAAACGTAATAGTGTGCTTACAGTCTCTTCGCTTCCTCCTTACGTCGGAGACCTCTTGGTGACCTGCTACTCGCAGTTCAGCCGCAACCGCACGTTGGGAACGATGATAGGCAGAGGCTACAGCGTACAGAGCGCCCAACTGGAGATGAATATGGTGGCTGAGGGCTATTATGCCGCTCGAAGCATGGAGAAGATACGCAAGGCGATGAATGTCGAAATGCCGATAGCCCATGCGGTCTATCTGATCCTTTTCGAACAGGCCAAACCCGATGTCATTCTCCGCGCCTGGCAGATTATCAATAATAGTTAAAAAAATTCGAAGAATCGAAATCTCGAAACCTCAAAGAATCGAAAAAAAGAAAAATAACAAAATATGGACCCAAAAGTAAGTATCATTATGGGCAGCACCTCCGACCTGCCGGTCATGGAGAAAGCTTGCCAATTTCTTGAAGAAATGGAGATACCGTTTGAGGTGAATGCCTTATCGGCACATCGCACCCCCGCCGAAGTATCCGATTTCGCCCGCAATGCCCACAAACGTGGCGTGAAGGTCATCATTGCCGGTGCTGGTATGGCTGCCGCCTTGCCGGGCGTTATCGCCGCAGAGACCCCGCTGCCTGTGATTGGTGTTCCCATCAAGGGTAGTGTGTTGGATGGAGTTGATGCCACCCTTTCCATGCTTCAAATGCCTCCGGGAATCCCTGTGGCCACAGTGGCTATCAATGGCGCACAGAATGCGGCAGTGTTGGCTATGCAGATTATGGCAGTGGGCGATGTTCAGATGCAAGAGAAAGTTCTGTCTTACAAACAGGGCTTGAAAAAGAAAATCGTCAAAGCCAACGAAGAACTCGCCAAGCTCGAATATAAATTCAAAGTATAAATCGGTAAACTGAGACCTGTGAACATACAAACCGCATTCGTCAGTTCACAGTCCACATCTCACAAAATACAACCACTATGATTACAATCGGCATCACAGGAACGCTCGGGGCTGGCAAAGGCACCATTGTTGACTATCTGCTCAAAGAAAAAGGTTTTGTGCACTATTCCGTGCGTGCATTTATCACCGATGAGATAAATCGTCGAGGATTGCCCGTCAATCGTGACAGTATGACCCTGGTGGGCAATGACCTCAGGGCTCAGCATTCTCCTTCATGGATTGTCGAACAGCTCTATGCTCAGGCACAGGCTTCGGGAAAAAACTGCATCATCGAGAGTGTGCGCACCCCAGGTGAAGTGTCCGCCTTGCGCGACAAACCGAATTTCTATCTTTTTGCGGTGGATGCCGACCCCAAGGTGCGGTACGAGCGTGCCGTGCTTCGCGGTAGCGAGACCGACCATATCGACTTCGAGACCTTCCTCGCCAATGAACAACGCGAGATGAACAACAGCGACCCCAACAAGCAGAACCTGAAAGTCTGCATAGCACAGGCTGATTTCCAGTTCGACAATGGGGGCACAATCGAACAACTCAATGCTCAGGTCGAAGAGGTACTCAAACAGATCATGTATCATCGTCCCAGTTGGGATGAGTATTTCATGGAACTGGCCAATACAGCCTCCAAACGTGCCACCTGCGATCGTGGTCGCAGTGGATGTGTGATTGTTAAGGATAAGCAGTTGTTAGTTACCGGCTATGTGGGTTCTCCCGCAGGACTACCCCATTGCGATGAGGTAGGACACCTTTTCCGCCAGACCATCGAAGAGGACGGCCGTATCACCAATCATTGTGTTCGCACGGTCCATGCCGAGCAGAACGCCATCTGCCAGGCGGCCCGTAGAGGTATTGCTTTGGATGGTGCCACTCTCTATTGTCGTATGACCCCTTGTCGCACCTGTGCGATGCTCATCATCAATTGTGGCATCAAACGTGTCGTTTGTGAACGCAAATACCATGCAGGGGCCGAAAGCGAAGAACTGTTTGCCCAAGCGGGTGTGCAGTTGGAATTCTTCCACGATGAGATACAGCAATACGCAAATCAGTAAATAAAAAAGCCTCGCAGAAATGCGAGGCTTTTTTGTTGAATCTTGATGCGATTAGGCCTCAACGATTGCACCAGTGGGGCAAACGTCGGCGCAGGTGCCGCAGCTGGCACATTTGTCAGCGTCGATTTTGTAGATGTCGCCTTCAGAGATAGCTCCGACGGGGCATTCATCGATACAGGTACCGCAAGCAGCGCAAACATCAGTGATTTTGTAAGCCATTTTAATTTTATTTTAAAGGTTAATAAATGAGTTGCAAAGATACAAATTTATTTAGATATATAAGTCGTTTCTGTGGAATAAATTTTAACCACACCCTTTAATGTGTTACTAATTAAAATATTAAACCAAGAAGTATCCACAGCCAATGTGCGGCAATACCGGCACAAAGTCCGCCAATCGTGTGTGCTCCGATGGCTTTTCCAATCAGCTTGCGATAGCCTAAAGTGTCCAACATGGCCGTATGAGTGGAGAGATAACCGCTCCAGCACATGCCCATGGCGGTGAACACGGCGATGGCGTTTTGGTTGATGATGCCTTCGGCAATGAAACGAGGCACGAGACCCAAGGCGGCACCCACAGCACCCAATGCGGTGATGGGGAACGACACCAAAGCACCACTCTCAAAACCGAACAGCCAGTAGAAAATAATGCTGATCTTGTCGGCCAACCAAGTAATGATGGGAACGCCCTCGTAGGCGGCACCTGTATAAGTATGGGAGGTGGCGTCGGGACCGAAGGTGAGCATCATCACGATGGTGGAGATGCACAGCACACCAGGAATGATGGCAAAGCCGATACCCACACCGTCTTTACCGCCGTCAAGGAGCGAGTTGAGGAAACGCTGGAATACGGAGCCTTCGCTCTTGAACGAAATCTGCTGCTCGTCGCCAGAGAACTCGGCCACGGGAGCATCCAGCTCGGGATATGCCTTCAAGGTGAATTTTTGCATCAGACGGGTGGAGATGATGCTGCCGATGATGGCACCGATGATGCCCACCAAAGCCCCCTTGCCATAACCCAAACCGGTCATGAAGGCCAGCACCATCAGGCCCATGCCGAAGGCGGTTCCGAAATTGGTGAGCGACACCAGCTGATATTTCTTAAAATATTGAGAGAAATTCTTGTCTTGAGCCAAAGAAATGATGGCGGGATTGTCCGAAAGGAAGGTGAGAATGGCGCCCAGGGCGGACACACCGGGCAGGTTGTACAGCGGCTTCATCAGCGGACGGAGAATGTTCTCCAGCAGTCGCACCACGCCGAACTCCACCAGCAGTTTGCCAATGGCTCCCATCAGCACGCAGATGGCCATGATGTAGAACACCGTTTCAAGCAGCAGGTGGTAAGCCGTCTGCATAAAGGTGTTGAGCATGTGTGGCAGAGTCATGCGGTAGGCCAGTACCCAGAAAAAGCCGATGAAGATAATCAGAAATAAGATGGCCTCAATCGATCGTTTGCTGGTGAATTTGAGCGGTGCTTTGAAAATACGTCCGAACAGATGCTCAACCCAATGAGCATACTCTGTCGTCTTTTTTTTGTGTGGTTGACTTTCCATAAGGTGGGTTCAAAAAATTGATAATTAATTCTTTTCCGCTTTGGCCTTGGCTATGGCGTGTTTGGCCAGTTTGTGGATATCCATATACCAAGTGATGCCGAGGTTTGCCTGCAACGAATTCTCTGTGTTGTTGTCGTACCAGGTCTGGCGGTTGGCCAGGAAGAGGTGCATCTTGAAGTCGGTGCAGAAACTCGGGGTGTATTCCACGCCGAGGCCGTAGGTGGCATAGCGATGTCCAGCCTCGCCAAGGATGTCGAAGAAACCATTGCTGATAGCCGTCGGGGTCATGCCGAAGCCTGGCAGCACCTCGTTCGACTTGTTCTGCTCGTATGCTCCTTTGGCAAATATGCTCACGTCGCTGGAGATTTGGTAGTTGGCACAACTCACAATGGCAAAATTTTTGCCCCAGTCCTTCCAGCCGTTGGCATGGTGGATAAAATCGAGGTAGATGTCCCAGGTGCCGAAATCCAGTTCGTGACCCAGAGCGATATAGTTCATATAGTTGTGGTCGGGACGCTCAAAAAGGTTGATGGAATGCAGCACCTTGAAATGCCCCACCTTGGCGGTGTAGAACAGGTTGTAGGACAGCAGTCCGCTCTTCCATTCCTGCCCCATGGGATAACCCAACTGGGCACCATAGTGCACGTAAGGCGAGTTGGCAATCTGAGCCAAGAGCATACGGCTGCCGTCATCGCTCCTCAACGCCATGGCCACAGCGGGCTGGAAACAGTAGAAATTATCCCAATAATAGGTGCTGAAAAGCACATCGATAGGGGAGGCGTCGTATTCACAGCCGCCCACAGCCAGAGCGTCCTTACCAAAACGGAACATGATGTTGGGATTGGGCTGGTAGTTGATGTAGAGGAAGTCGGTGTTGTCGAACAAACTCACCGTGCCGGGTTGGGCCACGATGCGCTGGCGGAAGAAATATGAAAATTTATCCCCGATGGGGCCGCCAATCACGAAGTTGAAATATCTGCCGTGGAAACCGTAAGGATTGTCCAACACCGAGTTGTTCAGCGTGTTGTGATAATAGTCAAAATCGGCACGAGCCTCCAGTTTGATCTGTGAAAAAATGGGGGTGAAGTCCACCTGCGCGCGCACATTGGCCGAAAAAGCCAAGAGTGCAGTCATAGCGATAATGCGTATATTTTTCTTTTTCAAAGCGTTAGTAGTATTATATATGAATAAATATTTTTGCAAATGTACGAAAAATATTTATAATAAGTAATATTTAAAAAAAACAACATGGGACAAAATTGCTATTATAAATCCTTATTGTTCTCCCAAGGTTCTTTTATCGTTATGGTATCGTTATCGTATCGTTATGGTATCGTTATGGTATCGTTATCGTATCCGGAATACCATAACGATACCA
>JAZUIX010000187.1:0-2791 GCA_045642445.1 Bacteroidales bacterium
GCTGCTGTTGGAAAGGCAGCGATTCGGTCATGTTTTCCATATTTGCGATGTTAGTTATTAGGATTATATTCCCATAACTTCCTCTATAGTCATTCCGAGGCTGTTTGCAATAATTTCCACGGGGACTCCAGCGGGTTTCAAATTGCGTGCATTGCTGAGTTTATCTTCTTTTCGACCTTCTTTCAAACCTTCTTCTCGACCCTCACGGCGTCCGTTTTTCATTACTGCGAGATTGGAAAGGTAGGTGTCGAGGCTGATGTTGTATTTGGCGCGTTCTTCCTCGTCCATTTTGACGAGTTCAGAGATGTTGCCCACCCTGTTGAAGATGGGTTGCTGCTGTTGGAAAGGCAGCGATTCGGTCATGTTTTCCATATTTGCGATGTTATATAGCCAGTATTCGATTTTGTTGGTGGCACAATCCACCGATTTGTTGCGAAACTCGGGAAGCTCGAGTGTATAGGCCTTCACCGTTTCGGAGAATACCTCGCCCGTTTCGGCCACCTGCATCTGCACGGTGCGCACAGCCTTGGGTACCAGTCCTGGAATATGGAAGTTGAGGAAGAAGATGCCGTAGACAGGCATGAGGTCGTATTCCCAGCTGGCTTTGCCTCGGCGAACCTGCGAGGATACCGATCGCGAAAGGTAGTATACGATACGGTCGCTGAAGAACTGCTGCCGCTTGTTCTGCATCTCGACGATAAACTCCTTGCCGTCGGCGGTGCGGCAATGCAGGTCGTAGATGACGCCGCGTATCTGCTCCATCTCCTCGGGCAACTCCTTGTCGATAAAGGTGATGTCGGTGATGGGCGACTGAGGCTGGAGCAGGTCGGTGAGGAAGGCCTGCATGATTTCCTTGTCTCCAAAAATCTTCTTGAAGCCGAAATCTGTCAGCGGGTTGATGTAGCGTCCGTCGGTGTAGGAGTGTTTGTCGTTCATGAATATTGTCAGTTTTGTTATATATATAACGAGCCTACGGACATATTATTGTGTTGCGATATTATTTTTGTGCCTCATCGCATCTTCAAATGACAAACTGACGAAAAGAAAGCAGGAGTCTGCGCGCAGACTCCTGCTAAAGTAAGATAACTTTTTATTTCCCTAATAAAGCTGAATGTTATTTGTCGGCTTCGTAGATGAGCAGCTGGCCATCTTCGGTGTAGTAGAAGAGCAACGGATCCTTGTCGTGTTTCTTCATAATCCAGCAGCCTCCGTTTTCAGGATCTATTTCCATTTTGCAGTATTTGCGGTTGACCTGCTGTTCGGCCAGAAGCTTGTCGTTTTTGTCATAAACCTGTAT
Source organism: Bacteroidales bacterium (assembly GCA_045642445.1). Classification (GTDB taxonomy): domain Bacteria; phylum Bacteroidota; class Bacteroidia; order Bacteroidales; family P3; genus Colimorpha. The sequence goes on from JAZUIX010000187.1 coordinate 1,298, forward strand.
GTAGGTGTGTCCGTCGGGGTCGTCAACAAGGGCGTACATATAGTCGCCGCTCATGGCGTAGGTAATCAACTCCACGCTGTAAGTCTCCTTCACATAGTTGCGCACCACGGCAATGTCGGTCACATGGTAGTCGTACCAATAGCTGTCGCAGTACAGCCAGAAGCCGGGCCACACAATCAGACGCGGGGGGAAGGGGTCCCAGAAAAGCTGGTGGCAATGCACTCTGTAGTGGAAATGTGGGTGCCAGAAATAGGGTGCGGGATGCAGCGGACGATGCGACGGGGGCATCATGCCGGGATGGCCTGGACGGGCATAGCCGGGGGCGTGGGGCTCGCCGGGAGCCACACCGCTAGGACGGCCACCAACCGCAGGGCCTGCCATTGCGCCACCGTCTTTGCGAACCACGGGAGCATCGGCTCGTGAGCCGTTGCCGCGACGCTGCGTGCCGTCGGAACGGAATTCACCACCCTCACCACGCGAGCGAGTGCCTACGGCTACGCCACTACGTGAGGCTGCCGAGCGGCTGCGCACCTGGTCGGGGACGCTGCCGGTACGGGAGACGGCTGCGTTGGAACGGCTGCGCGAGACATCGCTGCCACTCGAAGGACGGCTGTAAGTAGTGCCGCTATAGCTGGAACGAGTGCTCGGCGAAGAAGGAGTGCTCGGCGTGCCGATATAACGGCTGCTGGAGCTTGACGAAGAACTGCGTGATGGGGAGCTATAGCTGCGCGAGCTGGAACTGGAACTGGAGCTACGGCTGGGCGAAGAATAGCTGCGGCTGCTGCCGGAATAGCTGCTGCGACTGCTGCTCGAGTAGCCGCCACCTCCGCGGCTGGCGCTCACGCTGCCGCCGCTGCGGCCACCGCCGCCTCCGCGGCTGCCGCCACCACGTTGTGCATAAACAGGCGTCACAACCAAAGCGACACCCAAAAGAACGATACTTGCAAAACGAGAGATTTTCATAATTATTAATGTGTTAAATGATTACTCTAATTTTTTTTGTGTGAATTGTGAATTGTGATTAGTGACTTGGTTGGCTGACGCAAAAAATAATTTTCAATTTTCAATTCAAAAGGTGGCTGCCGCCCTCCCAATCACTAGTCACCAGTCACCAATCACATTTCAAAATTTTCACGATGCAAAAGTACAACCATTTTTTTAGGAAAAACCCTATTTTTCTCCCTAATTTTCCCGAAAAATATTTTTTTGTGACTAGTGACTTGTGATTAGTGACTTGTGATTAGTGACTTGGTGAGCTGCCGAAATGTTAAAGACCTTCGGTCACGAAAAACGAAGAACGAAAAAACGAAGAATGGCTACCGCCCAATTCTCAATTTTCCTTGATTCCGTAAGTTAATAATTAACAAATTGAGCAACAGATTGTTGAAAACTTTCAGAGCAACCTGTCGCTCATGTCATAAATTATTCGTATTTTTGTATTTGCAGAAAAAAATACATAATTTATGAGTGCAAAGATACAACTAAAATCTGACT